>NZ_DALZCH010000134.1:0-7683 GCF_031978065.1 Oscillibacter sp. | reverse complement strand
AGGACTTTTCTGTGATGACGGCGAAGCGGGTAGGCGTGGACTATGCCGGGGAGGCAAAGGACTATCAGTGGAGGTTTTATAGTAAAGATAACGAATACGTGTTGGTTAGGTGAGGAAATGGCCAGAAAGAAATCCGGGCTTTTGCGCGGCGGCGAATGGCTGGACTGGTGCGGCTGCTGCCGCGTCGTCGCCACCCCCGGCCACACGCCGGGGCACATTTCGCTGTTTCTGGAAGAGGACGTCATTATGATTACCGGGGACGCCATGGCGCTGGAAAACGGTCTGCCCGTGACGGCGAACCCCCAGTTTGCACTGGGCAGGGAAGCGGCCGAGGCATCGTTTGAAAAGCTGCTGGCGCTGAAGGCGGAGGCGTATTACTGCTATCATGGCGGGGTTTATTTGCCAAATTGAAGCCCACTTCGCGTCAGGTCCCGTAATTACCTTATATTAAGAAAACAAAAAAGAGCGCCGCATAGCGGCGCTCTCAGGGCTTTTGTATCAATCCCATGCCGGGAAGGGCTATACCTGTCACACAATGGTAAAAAATATTTGACAATTGGTATATTTGTGGATTAAATTTAGATAGATATTTATATCATAAATTATAAGAGTAAATGATAGGAAAGACGAGAGGGAAAATGAGAAGAAGAGTGTTAATATTTCTGATAGTGCCTATTCTATCTGCCTGTTTAATTGGATGCAGCAATGGGTCTGTATTAAAAAATCAAGACGATGAGACTGCTATTAACACTGTTGAAGAACAAGATAGTACTCCAACTGCAGATGATGAAGTAAAAGAAGCTGATAATATTGATGGAACTAATCCAACTGAACCATTTGTAGGGAGAATGGCTTTGGATAGTGAAACTGAAAAATTTTTCTATGGGACTTGGAAGGTTGAGAAGCTTTTGGGATTTGCAAATTCATATAATGATGCTTCTGAATATCCAACAGGGCAAAAAATTATCGATGATGAAATTGTAATTGATAAAGACTTATTTTCATCAAAAGGGCTAAAAAACTATAGTGATTATCAATATGAACTTAAAAATCCGCTCTATGAAATTACTATGATATGTTATAACAAAGACGATTTTTATAGGAATTTTAGAATGGATCTGCCAGGTATAAATATGGATGATGAGATAAAAGCAATACAAGTATCTGACTCTTCTTCAGGATTCGGCATACCTGTAAGCTTTTTAGTTGTTAATAATGATAGTCTTATTTTGGTATTAGAGGCAACATGCTTTGAACTGGAAAGGGTCACTGACTAAATGAATTGAGGTTCTATAATAAGTATTGCGCTAATCTTAAAAAAGAGATCATTCTTTTAAGATGATCTCTCAGATTGTAGATAAAACAGCTCTAGGAAGCAAGTCCTAGAGCTGTTTTGTGCACTTCTGTGAGGTGGTATGCCGAATTTGAAAACCGGGCCCTGCGCCATCAGCCCCAGAGGGCGGAGAGGGCGGGAATCACCTGCTTTTTCCGGGACATGACGTGAGGCAGAAAGACGCTGCCGTTTTCTGTCTTGGCGTTGAACGCCTGCTGGATGGTCTGCTCGTCCCCGGCGAAGAAGAGGCGGCTGCCCTCTTGCAAGACGTCGGTCAGCATCAGGATGGCCAAGTCATAGTGCTTCTCCGTGCGCATCCGGTGCAGAGATTCCGCAAACTCCTCCCTCCGGGCCAGGAACTGCCCGGAATCCGCGCAGGTGATCTGGGACACGCCAAGGTCGTGCCCGGCGATATGGAATTCCTTAAAGTCCGTCATCAAAAGCTCTTCCGCCGTGTGGGTTTCGCCGCTGGAGACGGAGAAAATCATGTGGCCCAGTTCATCTAAGGAAATCTTGGCAAGACGGGCCATGCGGTTTGCCATGTCAATATCCCGCTGGGTGCAGGTGGGGGATTTGAACATAACCGTGTCGGAGAGAATGGCTGCGGCCATCAGTCCCGCCATTTTCTCCGAGGGCATCAGGCCCCGGTCCTGATACATCCCCGCCACAATGGTGGTGGTGCTGCCCACCGGCTCGTTGCGCACGTAGATGGGATTTCCGGTCTGAATGTCCGCCAGACGGTGGTGGTCGATAATTTCCAGAATCTCCGCCTGCTCAAGCCCGCGGACAGCCTGAGCCGCTTCGTTGTGGTCCACCAGAACCACCCGCTTGCGGGCGGGGCGCAGCAGGTGGAAGCGGGACAGGGTTCCCACCACCTTCTCCTCATCGTCCAGAATAGGATAGCAGCGGAAGCGGCTTTTCAAAACCGTTTCCCGCACGTCGTCGATATAATCGTCCAGATGGAAGCAGACAAGGTCTTCTGTTTTACAGATGCGGTTCACCGGCAGGGAAAGGCAGATCAGCCGCACCGTGCGGTATGCGTCATAGGGTGTGGAGATCAGGCATGTCTCCGTCTCCATGGTCCGCAGCTCCTCGCTCACCTCCGACTGGCACACAATCAGGCACTGGACCCCCAGCTCCATGGCGTAGCGAATCATGTCCGGCTGGTCGCCGCACACGACAATGCTGTCCTTCGCGTCAAACATCAAGTTTTTGTGGGAGGAGGGAAGGGCAATGGTTACCTCGCCGGAGAGGGTGTCCACCTGCTCGCCGGCCTTGTTGAGCACCTTGCCCTCCAGAACGGACAAAAGATTGTACAGGGGAATGTTGCTGACATGAGGATTGCGGACGGAGGAGATATCATAGGAGGCGATGTCTCCGGAGGAGAGCATTCCATACAACGTCCCGTCCTCGTTGGTCACAGGAATGGCTTTGGTGTTGGCGTCCTGATGAATCACGCGCCACGCCCGGCTGACGGTGACGCCGGCGCTGAGCAGGGGCGGCGTATCATAGGAGAGGTCGTCCACCTGGGTCCGCACGTTTTTCAGCAGCATGGGCGGCTCAAAGCCAAAGCGGTCCAGCACGGCCTGGGTTTCATCGTTTACTCTGCCGAGGCAAGCCGCCGTATATTCTCGGTCCCCCAGAGAATTGCGCAGGGCGGCATAAGCCATGGCGGAGACAATGGAGTCCGTGTCGGGGTTGCGATGCCCGGTGACATAGATGGTGTCCATGCAAATATTCCTTTCACTTTACGGGCGCTTTGGCCCGGTTAAATTAATGATGGTTTCATTGTACTATATCCCCTTGGGGGTTACAAGAAAAACCGCACGCAAACCTTTATAAAGAATCTTTGCGGAAAATGGAATAAAATATAAAAATTCACTTGACATCGGGGAATATATCTTGTATCATAATTGAGCGCGCAAAGGGCGAAGTATGCCAAAAACGCGCAAACTGCGATGAACCGGGAGATTGCGGGGCTTGCCTCGGTAACTTTCGGGGAGTATGTCCGATGATCGGGCGGCTGAGAAGGAATCTGCACGTTGCGTAGATCGCTGCGCCATGTTTGGATACCGGCCGTATTGCGCCGGTATTTTTCATGAGCGAGAATGATACGCACGGATAAGCGTACAGAAAAACTTCCCGCCGTACACAGTTTTCGGAACAACAAAAAACTATGTACGAAATTCAGGAGGAAACAACTTATGGCAGCACAGAAGCAAATGATTCGCATTCGTCTGAAGGCCTATGACCATCAGGTCATCGACCAGAGCGCAGAGAAGATCGTCGAGACCGCTAAGCGCACCGGCGCCGAAGTCTCCGGCCCCATCCCTCTGCCCACCCGGAAAGAGGTCGTCACCATCCTGCGGGCCGTCCACAAATACAAGGACAGCCGCGAACAGTTTGAGCGCCGCACCCACAAGCGCCTCATCGACATCACCCGCTCCACCCCCAAGACCGTGGAAGCGCTGATGGCTCTGGAGCTGCCCGCGGGCGTTGAGATTGAGATCAAGCTGTAAAACCCTTTCCCACATTTAATTCGTTGCTCACCCATTGTCTGCCAACTTGCGTGGCGGACGGGTCATGTCGGCAGAGCAATGCGGCGCGGCCGTATCTAAGCCGACCAATAACCTTTAAGGAGGAACATACATGAAAGCAATCATCGGCAAAAAGGTCGGCATGAGCCAGATCTTTGATGAGAACGGTCACGTGATTCCCGTCACTGTGATCGAGGCCGGTCCCTGCGTGGTCACCATGAAGAAGACCACGGAGAGAGACGGCTATGAGACTGTCCAGTTGGGCTATGAAGATGTGGCTGAGCGTAAGCTCACTAAGCCTGAGATGGGCCATCTTACCAAGGCGGGTGTGGGCCCCAAGAAGCACCTGCGGGAGTTCAATTTGGAAAACGGCGCCGAGATGAACGTGGGCGACCTTGTGAAGGCCGACGTGTTTCAGGCGGGCGACTTCGTAGACGTGACCGGCACCAGCAAGGGCCACGGCTTTGCGGGCGTTATCAAGCGCCACGGCGCACACCGTACGCCCACCAGCCACGGCGGCGGCCCTGTGCACCGTCATGCGGGTTCTATGGGCTCTTCTTCCGATCCCTCCAAGATTTTCAAGGGGAAGATCGGCGCGGGCCACATGGGCGTGGATCAGGTCACTGTGCAGAACCTGACCGTTGTGAAGGTGGATCCGGAGCTGAATATGCTCGTGGTCTGCGGCGCAATTCCCGGCCCCAAGGGCAGCCTTGTCACCGTGAAGACCACCGTGAAGACGCACCGGGCCAAGAATGTGGAGACCGGCATCAGCCACAACCCGCAGAAGGCTTCCGGCCGCAACCCGCAGAAGGCTTCCGCGAGAAGCAAGTGAGAAAGGGGTGCTTAGAATATGCCTAATGTTGAAGTTTTGAATATGTCCGGCGCAAAGGTCGGCGAGGTCGCTCTGAGCGACGCCGTCTTTGGCATCGAGCCGAATGGGGCCGTCGTCCACGAGGCCGTAAAGAATCACCTGGCCAACTGCCGGCAGGGCACCCAGAGCGCCCTGACCCGCGCCGAGGTTTCCGGCGGCGGCAGAAAGCCCTGGCGTCAGAAGGGAACCGGTCATGCCCGTCAGGGTTCCACCCGTTCTCCCCAGTGGACCCACGGCGGCATCGTGTTTGCCCCCAAGCCCCGGGATTACAGCTATGTCCTGAACAAGAAGATCAAGCGCTTGGCGCTGAAGTCTGTTTTGTCCGCCAAGGCTGCGGACGGCGAGATCATCGTGGTGGACTCCATTAAGATGGACGCCATCAAGACCGCTGACTTCCGCAAGTTCCTGGACGCCGTCAAGGCGGACGGCAAGGCCATGGTCATCGTCCCTGAGAAGGACGACGTCGTGGTCAAGAGCGCCCGGAATCTTTCCGGCGTGTCCACCACCACCGCCACCATTCTGAGCGTCTATGACATTCTCAATGCCAAGAAGTTGGTCATTGACCAGACTGCGCTCGCCAAAATCGAGGAGGTGTTCGCGTAATGGCCACCAGTTACGATATCGTGATCCGCCCGATCATCACCGAGCGCGCCATGGGCGCCGTCACCGACAAGAAATATGTCTTCGAGGTTGCCAAGGAAGCCGGTAAGATCGAGATTAAAAAGGCCGTTGAGGAGATCTTCGGCGTGAAGGTCAAAAGCGTGAACACGCTGACCGTTCCGGGCAAGGAGAAGCGCCGCGGCGCGGGCCGTCCCGGCAAGACCAAGACCTGGAAAAAAGCCTATGTCCAGCTTACCGACGAATCCAAGACCATCGAGTTCTTCGAGGGGATGGTCTAAGACCGGAACCGATATAACTGTAAGGAGTGTTAAGCGATGTCTATTAAATCTTATAAGCCGACGACACCTTCCAGAAGACAGATGACGGTTTCCGGTTTCGACGGTCTTGACAAGAAAGCCAAGCCCGAGCCCAGCCTCACCGAGTCTCTGAAGAAGTCTTCCGGCCGCAACAGCTACGGCCGCATCACCGTCCGCCATCGCGGCGGCGGCAACAAGCGCAAGTACCGCATCATCGACTTCAAGCGCGACAAGCAGGGAAGCGCCACAGTCCTGCGCCTGGAGTACGATCCCAACCGCAGCGCCAACATCGCCCTCATCCAGTATGAGGACGGCGAGAAGCGCTACATCCTGGCTCCCGTTGGCATGAAGTCCGGCCACAAGATTATGACCGGACTCGACGCTGACATTCTGCCGGGCAACGCGCTGCCCATCGAGAAGATCCCCGTGGGTACTATTATCCACAACATTGAGCTTCATCCCGGCAACGGCGCCCAGCTGGTGCGCTCCGCCGGTACCTCCGCCCAGTTGATGGCCAAGGAGGGCAAGGACGCTCAGATTCGTATGCCCTCCGGCGAGGTGCGCATTGTGCGAATCAACTGCATGGCCACTATCGGCCAAGTGGGCAACATCGACCACGAGAATATCAACATCGGCAAGGCCGGACGCAAGCGCCACATGGGTTGGCGTCCCACGGTCCGCGGCAGCGTTATGAACCCCAACGACCATCCCCACGGCGGCGGTGAGGGCCGTGCGCCCGTCGGCCGCCCCGGCCCTGTGACGCCTTGGGGTAAGCCCGCCATGGGTTACAAGACCCGCAAGGGCAAGAACCCCACCAGCAAGTTTATCGTCAAACGCCGGAACGAGAAGTAAGGAGGCAAGTGGATTATGAGCAGATCTGTCAAAAAAGGCCCGTATGTTGCCCCTGAGCTTCTCAAGCGGGTTGAAGCAATGAACGAAAAGAACGAAAAGCAGGTACTGAAGACCTGGAGCCGCAGCTCCACCATCTTCCCCACTTTCGTGGGTCATACCATCGCTGTGCACGACGGGCGCAAGCACGTGCCCGTCTATGTTCAGGAAGACATGGTGGGTCACAAGTTGGGCGAGTTCGCCCCCACCCGGACCTTCCGCGGACATGCAAAGAAAAACTGATAAAGGAGGATGCGAAATATGGAAAACAATGAAGCAAAAGCATTTCTGCGCTATGTCCGCATCGCTCCCCGCAAGATTCAGATCGTCTGCGATCTGATCCGCGGCAAGGATGTGGGCACCGCCATGGCAATTCTGATGCAGACCCCTAAGGCTGCGTCCGAGCCTCTGATGAAGCTTCTCAAGAGCGCCGCCGCAAACGCGGAGAACAACTTCGCCATGGACCCCAGCAAGCTGTACGTCAGTCAGGTCTTCGCCACCCCCGGCCCCATCCTCAAGCGGATGATGCCCCGGGCGCAGGGCCGCGCGTACCGTATCAACAAGAGAAGCTCTCACGTCACGCTGGCCGTGGCGGAAAAGGCATAAGGGAGGAGACAGTTTTTTATGGGACAGAAGGTTAATCCCCACGGCATGCGCGTGGGCGTCATCAAAGACTGGGATTCCCGTTGGTATGCCAGTGATGAGAAGGTCGGCGACCTGATCGTCGAGGATCATAAAATTCGCAAATACCTGAAGAAGACCCTGTACGGCGCCGGCGTTCCCAAGATTGAGATTGAGCGCAGCAACGACACGGTCACCATTTTCTTGCACTGCGCCCGTCCGGGCGTGGTCATCGGCAAGGGCGGCGAGCAGATCGAGCAGTATCGTCTGGCCGTTGAGAAGATGACCGGCAAGAAGGTGAAGCTGAACATCGTCGAGGTGCGCAACCCTGACATGGACGCCCAGCTTGTGGCAGAGAATATTGCCCAGCAGCTTGAAAAGCGTATCTCTCACCGCCGCGCTATGAAGAATTCCATGGCCCGCGCTATGCGCGCCGGCGCCAAGGGAATTAAGTGCTGCTGCTCTGGCCGTTTGGGCGGCCGCGAGATCGCGGGCGTTGAGCACTATCACGAGGGC
>NZ_DALZCH010000133.1:0-7731 GCF_031978065.1 Oscillibacter sp. | reverse complement strand
GCAATCCTCCGCAAAACCGTTGCCACTGTGTCAATGTAATCAACAATGGGTCGCCCTCCCGAATGCGCATGGTGCGGCGAATTTCTTTTGGGATAACCACTCGGCCCAGATCGTCAATGCGGCGTACAATTCCAGTTGCTTTCATCTATAAATTCCTCCTAAGGCATCATTTGGACAGGTGGCCATAGTATCCGCAGGATTTGTTTCCCTATGCGGATGGATTTACTGGAACTGTCTGGAAATAGCTTTCTATTTTCAAAAATTTTACGCCGCTAGGTACAGTCCCGGGCTAAAAAATATGGCAAGAACGAAAGAAGAAGCTTCCACCCGTGTGCGGTATGGCACACGGATGGAAGCAAAGGGAATAAAGGCGTGGGAATAGATTTTGTGGTTAAGTACCGGTCTTTTGCTTTGTGCATCGCCGCGTTTTACTTCGCTGCGATGCGCACTTTTTTGAAATCAAACCAACAGCTCGCACACCAGGTCAGTGTAGCCCGAGGGGTCTTCCAGCGGGAGGCCCGCGATGAGCAGAGCCTGATTGAACAGGAGGGCGGCGTATTTTTTCGCTTTTTCCGGGTCCTCCGTCACGGCCTTTTCCAGCGCGGCGAAGACGGGATGCGCCGCGTTCAGCTCCAAAATACGCTCCGCCTTCGGCGCTTGCTCGGGCTGTACCGCGGCAAAATATTTCTCCATTTCAAAGCTTAGACCCGGCCCGGCAGTCAGGCATACGGGATGGGATTTCAGAATTTTGGAGGATCGCACCTCTTTGATCTGCTCTCCGAGGGCTTCCTTCACAAAGTCAAACACAGCTTTGTGGTCGTCTTCCTCAGTCTCTTTGGGCGCCTCCTCGCTTTCTGCCTTGGGGGCGGCCTCGCCGGAGAGGGCGGAGAGGAACCTTTTCTCCTGATAGGTCATCAGTGCTTGCGCGGCAAATTCGTCCACATCCTCGGTGAAGTACAAAATCTCCGTCCCCGCGTCCTTGAGGGCTTCAAGCTGGGGCAGACGGTCGATGGCTTCCACCGTTTCGCCTGAGGCGTAGTAAATGCTCTCCTGGCCCTCCGCCATGCGGGAGATGTAATCCGCCAGAGATACGGGCTTTTTCTCCGTGGAGGAGTAAAACAGCAGCAGGTCCTGAAGCTCTTCTTTCTTTGCGCCGTAGTCGGACACCACGCCGAATTTCAACTGGCGGCCAAAGCTTTTCCAAAACTTTGCGTATTCCTCCGGCTCATCCTTCATCATTTTCTGAAGGTCTGCCCGGATTTTTTTGTCCAGATTGGCGGCGATGACCTTTAGCTGCCGGTCGTGCTGCAACAGCTCACGGGAAATGTTCAGGCTCAGGTCGGCGGAGTCCACCACGCCCCGGACGAAGCGAAAATGCTCCGGCAGCAGATCAGCGCACTTTTCCATAATCAAAACGCCGTTGGAATAGAGCTGCAAACCCGCTTCAAAGTCCTTGGAGTAGTAGTTGAAGGGCTGCTGAGAGGGGACAAACAGCAGTGCCCGATAGGTCACCGCCCCCTCGGCGGACACGGCGATCACCCGCTGCGGCTCCGCATAATCGTTGAATTTATCCCGGTAAAACTTGTCGTATTCCTCTTTTTTCACCTTGGACTTCTGCCGCTGCCATAGAGGGATCATGGAGTTGAGCGTTTCCACCTCGGCATAGGTTTCGTACTCAGGATGATCTTCGGGAGAATCTTCCTTTTTGCGGGTTTTGCTGATCTCCATGCGGATGGGGAAACGGATGTAATCGGAGTATTTGCGCACCAGCTCCTGAAGACGCCAGCCCTCTAAAAACTCGCTGAATTTTTCGTCGTCTGTGTCGGGGCGCAGGTGCATAATCACGTCGGTGCCGAAGCTTTCCCGCTCACACTCCGTGACGGTGTACCCGTCCGCGCCGGAAGACTGCCACAGATACGCCGTGTCGGAGCCGTATTTCTTTGTTACCACTGAGATGTGGTCGGCCACCATAAACGCGGAGTAGAAGCCCACGCCGAACTGACCGATCACGTCGGCATTTTTGGCGTCGTCTCCCACTTCCTGCCGGAACTGAAAGGTGCCGGAGGAGGCGATGACCCCCAGATTGCTCTCAAGGTCCTCTTTGTCCATGCCGATGCCGTTGTCGGACACGGTGAGAATGCGCCCGGTCTTGTCCGTTTTGATTTCAATTCTGAAATCCTTGCGCCCAAGGCCCACGTCCTGATCCGTCAGCGCCCGGTAGCACAGCTTGTCGCAGGCGTCGCTGGCGTTGGAAATGATCTCTCGGAGAAAAATCTCGTGATGGGTGTAGATGGAGTTCACCATCAGATCAAGAAGTCGCTTGGACTCCGCCTTGAATTGTCTCTTTGCCATGGATGATACACTCCTTTTTCATTTTTCAAAACGACACTATTATAGCATCGCCCAGCTAAAAATGGAATATCAAATTTCAAAATTACATTTAAAATGAACGCAAAAGCTTCTCAAAAAACCGGCGCGAAGCTTTAAAACGGAAAAAGAAGTAACCAAATTGTAAATTCCGAGCGGAAAGAGTTGTGAAGAGAAAAAATTGCGAGTAAAATATATTGAATCCCGAATGGGATATGTTGTTTTGAAAAGGAGCCTTCCTCTATGGGATTTGTGCAGAGGCTGCGAGGCGGCCTGGCCCGCCTGATGTACGGGCGAAACGGCGCAGACCGGCTGGGTCTGGTGGCGATTTGGACCTCGCTGGGCCTGAACATTGTCTCCGCCCTCCTTCGGGGGCGGGTGCCCGTGGCGGGCGCGGTGCTTTATTGGGCGTCCATGGCCTTGGCGGTATGGGCGATTTTCCGGATGTTTTCCAAAAACCTCTACAAGCGCAGGGAGGAGAACAGCCGCTTTTTGCAGTTTTGGTGGAGACTTCGCAGCGGACACAAAAACGCTAAGGACCGCCGGGCCGACACGGAGCATAAATACTTTACCTGCAAAAGCTGCAAAACCATCTGCCGTGTTCCGGTGGGCAAGGGTAAGCTGGAGATCACCTGCCCCAAGTGCGGCGCTAAAATCCGCGGAAAAACCTGAATTCAGAGGACAGCCGTCTTTGGCGGCTGCCCTCTGTTGCTTTTCTGGATGGATGGGGCCGGGAAGAACACTTTGTAAAAAAAGACAAATTTGCTCGAAAGCGTTTGTGTGGCCTATAAAAAGTCGTTGAAATCCACGAAAGCACAACCTACATTTCGACAGGGCACGTTCTTGACGCTCTCAATACCCTAAGGTATAATTGAAGAAAGTAAAGACAGGCGCACGTAGCGCATACGAAAACGATTAACCGCCGGTGGAGGAATTTCCCCGGCGGGAAGGAGTGAGGACATGGGGGAGAGCGGACATGCCTTGGCGTTCCACGCGGGTACACTGTCAGACGGCTGGAACTGGTTTGGCGCCCACCCCGCCGGGGAGGCGGGCCTTGAAGGCTGGCGCTTCCGGGTCTGGGCGCCCCATGCGCTGACGGTGAGCGTGGTGGGAGATTTCAACGAATGGGATATCTCCGCCGATCCTCTCACGCGGGAGGGGGAGACGTGGACCGGCTTTGTGCCGGAGCTTCCCGGATACACCTCATATAAATACGCCGTCACCGGCCCGGACGGGAAGGTCCGCTACAAGGCGGACCCCTATGGCTTCCACACGGAAACCCGCCCCGCCACCGCCAGCAAGCTTTACGATATTTCTGGTTTTCCATGGAGCGACAGAGATTTCCGGCAAGAGCGGGCGAGCCGCTCCGGAAACACCGGGCCGCTGAATGTGTACGAGGTGCATCTTGGCTCTTGGCGCAGGCGGGAGAATGGGGATTTTTACGATTACCGTTCTCTGGCAAGGGAGCTTGCCGCCTATGTAAAGGATATGGGCTATAACGCGGTGGAACTGTTGCCGGTGACGGAGCATCCGTTGGACGACTCATGGGGCTATCAGTGCACCGGGTATTTCGCGCCCACCTCCCGATACGGAACGCCGGAGGACTTTATGTGGTTTGTGGACCATATGCATGAAAACGGCATTTCCGTAATTTTAGACTGGGTTCCCGCCCACTTCTGCAAAGATGCACAGGGACTGTATGAGTTTGACGGAACCTGCTGCTACGAATATGCGGACCCGAAAAAGCGGGAACACGCGGGATGGGGGACGAGGGTTTTTGACTACGGACGGACGGAGGTAATGAGCTTTCTTCTCTCCTCCGCCCGCTTCTGGCTGGAGGCTTATCATATCGACGGGTTACGGGTGGATGCGGTGGCATCCATGCTGTATCTGGACTATGACCGTCCTGCGGGCCAGTGGACCCCCAACAAAAACGGCGGCCACGAAAATCTGGAAGCCGTGGAATTTCTCCGGGCGCTGAATCGGATGGCCTTTTCGATAAATCCCGGGGTACTGATGGCGGCGGAGGAATCTACCGCCTGGCCCATGGTGACCCGGCCGCCGGAGGATGGAGGGCTGGGCTTCAACCTCAAGTGGAATATGGGCTGGATGAACGACATATGTCATTATTTAAAGCTGGACCCCTATTTCCGCCAGTTCAATCACAAGGACATTACCTTTTCCATGGTGTACGCGTTTTCTGAGAATTACGTGCTTCCCATGTCCCACGACGAGGTGGTACATATGAAGGGCTCGCTGGTGGGGAAGATGCCGGGGGACTATGAGACGCAGCTTCGCTCTCTCCGTGGCTTTTACGCCTATTTTCTTGCCCATCCGGGGAAAAAGCTGCTGTTTATGGGTCCGGAGCTTGGCCAGTGGCACGAGTGGGACGCAAACGGCCAGTTGGACTGGTATTTGTTGAAGCAGGAGCCAAACCGTAAAACTCAGGCGTTTTTCCGAGCGGCAAACCAATTTTATCAGAACACCCCGGCCCTGTGGGAGGAGGACTTCCGGCAGGAGGGCTTCCAGTGGCTGGTGGCGGATGACAACCACAACAATGTGGCGGTGTTCCTGCGCAGGGATTCCAAGGGTGGGGCGCTTTTGTGTGCGGTGAATTTTTCGCCCAACGCCTACCCCGACTATCGAGTGGGCGTGCCGGAGCAGGGTCTGTATACAGAGGTGTTCAACACCGACGGGGAAGTGTTTGGCGGCGAAGGCTATGGAAACGATTCGCCGGTGGAGACGCAGGCGGTTCCCTTCCACGGGCGGGAGCAGTCGGTGGTATTGCGCATTCCGCCCTTTGGGGGCGTGTTCCTGCGGGCGGAGAAGAAGAACGCGGCAAATTCCACGAAAGCCGCAGTGTCCAAAAAGATCCCAAGCATTGAAACGCCCTCTCCCAAAAGGGCGGCGGCGAAGGGGACGAAGGAGAAAAGCACCGGGCGGGGAGCCGCGAAAAAGGCGGCACGAAAGCTCGGTAAATAAGGAGGCAGAGGCATGAAAAAGGAGTGCATCGCCATGCTGCTGGCCGGCGGCCAGGGCAGCCGGCTGTACGTGCTTACCGGCGATATGGCGAAGCCAGCGGTCCCCTTCGGCGGGAAATACCGCATCATCGACTTTCCCCTGTCCAACTGCGCAAACTCCGGAATCGACACCGTGGGCGTGCTGACCCAATACCGTCCGCTGGAGCTGAACGCATATGTGGATAACGGCCAGACATGGGATTTGGACAGCAGCACAGGCGGCGTCCACATTCTGCCACCTTATCAGTCCGCCGCAGGCGGCACGTGGTATAAGGGCACGGCAAACGCCATCTTTCAGAACATCGCCTTTGTCGATCGATACGACCCGGAGTATGTGGTCATTCTTTCCGGCGACCATATCTATAAAATGGATTATTCCCGAATGGTGGAGCGGCACAAGGAAACCGGCGCGGCCTGCACCATTTCGGTGATGGAAGTTCCTTGGGACGATGCTTCTCGCTTTGGCATCATGAACGTAGATGCAGGCGGCATGGTGACGGAGTTTGAGGAAAAGCCTAAGCACCCCAAGAGCAATCTTGCCTCCATGGGCATTTACGTCTTTAGCTGGAAGACCCTGCGGACCTATTTGGAGGAGGATGAAAAGGACAGCGCTTCGGACAACGACTTTGGAAAGAATGTCATTCCGGCCATGCTGCAAAACGGCGAAAAAATGGCGGCTTATCGCTTTGAGGGCTATTGGAAAGACGTGGGGACGCTGGAATCTCTCTGGGACGCCAACATGGATATGCTTTCCCCAGAGTCGGGCCTTGATCTGCTGGACGAATCGTGGCCCATTTATGCCCTGTCCCTCTCCTTGCCTCCGGCCTTTCTGGGGAAGCACGCCAAGGTGAGCCACAGTGCCTTTAACCGGGGCGGCAATCTGGAGGGGACGGTTGAAAACTCCGTACTCTCCGCCAGCGTCACGGTGGAAGATGGGGCAAGGGTCAGCTATTCCGTGCTGATGCCGGGCGTCACCGTGAAGGCCGGGGCCGTGGTGGAATATGCCATTGTGGGGCAGGACGCGGTGATTGGTGAAAACTGCCGCGTGGGCGCGTCGCCCGAGGAAGCGGACCCCCTTTTGTGGGGGCTTGCGGTGCTGGCCCCCGGCTGCGTACTGGAGGCGGGGATCAGCGTTCCGCCCAAAGCCATGCTGGATGAACGCGGCGAGGAGGTGGCGAGATGAACGGACTGCACGGAATCATTTTCTGCTATGAGCGGCGAAACGATTTGAAGGAGCTGACTGTCGGGCGCTCCGCGTCCTCCCTCCCCTTTGCCGGACGGTATCGGGCCATCGACTTCGGCCTGTCCAATCTGGTAAACGCCGGAGTGACGGATGTGGGCGTGGTACTCCACGGGCAGTATCAAAGCCTGATTGATCATCTTGGCAGCGGAAAGAACTGGGATCTCAGCCGCAAGCGCGGGGGACTAAAGCTGCTGCCCCCCTTTGCCTATGAGCGGCCGGGCGGCGGATACGGAGAATTTCGGGGGAAAATGGAGGCGCTGGCAGGGGTACGCAGCTATCTCCAATCCATCCGGCAGGAACATGTGGCGCTGATGGAGGGAGACCTTGTGGTAAATCTTCCTCTTGCCGAGGTGCTGGACCGGCATATTCGCTCCGGCGCGGACATTACCACCGTCTGCGGGGACGACAGCTTTGCTGTGGACAACGGCACCTATTTTCAGTCCGACGGAGAGGGACGAGTGCGGGAGGTTTTATACCAGATGCATACGCCCCGGGGCTATCGGGGATTGGAGGTTTACATCCTGTCCACAAAGCTGCTGGTGGAATTGGTGGACCAGTGCATCAGCCGCGACCAGTATAGCTGGCGGCACGACATTCTTCAGGCGAAGGCGGGAGAGATGAATATCCGCTCCTTCATCTGGCCGGGGTTTGCCGCCCAGATTCGCTCCGTGCAGGAGTATTATGACCGTAGCATGCAGCTTCTGGACGCCCCCATCCGGGCGGAGCTGTTCACCGCGCTGCGGCCTATCCGGGCAAAAAACGCGGACAAATCCTCCGCTTACGCCGGTCCCAGCGGCCTCTGCGTCAACTCGCTGATTGGCGACGGTTGCAAGCTGGAGGGGACAGTGGAAGGCTCCATTCTCTTCCCCGGCGTTGTGGTGGAGGAGGGGGCGCGGGTGCGTAACTGCGTGTTGTTTAAGGACACCGTGATCCGCCGCAACGCGGATTTGGCCCATATCATTACCGACAAACGGGTGGAGGTGCTTCCGGACCGCACGCTGATTGGACACTCCTCCTATCCACTGGTAGTGAGTAAGGGCGCACGGGTGTAAAGTCTGCCCGCTTGCGGGCGGCTTGGAAGCGTGGTCATGAGTTAGAAAG
>NZ_DALZCH010000132.1:0-7806 GCF_031978065.1 Oscillibacter sp. | reverse complement strand
TTCTTTTAGGTCTTGTCCGCCCCCTCGCAGGAAGAAGCTCCCGAAAAATAAAAGTTAGAGAAGCCCCGCTCCGAAAGGAGCGGGGCTTCTCTAATAAGAATGGGCGGTTCGCGTTGCGCGGATCGCCCATCTTTGCGGAAAAAAGGACTGGGGCCGCCTAAATCGGGCGCAGGGACAGTGAGGAAAAGCCTGTCAAATTTTCAGCTTTTCGCGGTTCACCGCACGAAACACGGTCATCAGCAGAATTTTCACATCGAACAGAAGACTCCAGTTCTCAATGTAATAGAGATCGTGTTCGATGCGGCCCTCGATAGACGTGTCGCCCCGGAAGCCGGAAACCTGCGCCCAGCCGGTGATGCCGGGGCGCACCTGATGCTTGACCATATAGCGGGGGATATTCTCCCGAAACTGCTCCACAAAGTGGGGAACTTCCGGACGGGGCCCCACCAGAGACATGTCGCCCTTGAGGACATTAAAAAATTGGGGCAGCTCGTCGATGGAAAGCTTGCGGATCAAAGAGCCGAACCGGGTTTTCCGGGGATCGGCATTGGTGCTCCAGCCGGTGGCTTCCTTGGCGTTGATCCGCATGGAGCGAAATTTGTACATCTGAAAGGGCTTTTTGTTGCGCCCCACCCGTTCCTGCCGAAATAAAATGGGGCCGGGAGAGCTGAACTTCACGCCGATGGCCGCAAATATCATCAGCGGCGAGGTGAGGATAATCAAAATCAGTGCGCCCAGAATATCCTCCGCCCGCTTCAAAAAAGCGTTGCCCAAATTGTCCAACGGAATGCGCCGCAGGTTAATAAGAGGCAGTCCGTCCAGATTGTCCACCTGAGGATTGCTGGGCAGATGCGCCGCATAGAAGGGAATAATGGACGCCTTTGTGCCGGTTTTTTCGCAGACAGAAATGAGACTTGGCATCTTCCCGTTGTCCGCTCCCGGAATCGCCAGCACCACCTCGTCCGGCTTGCGCTGATTGAGCAGGTCCTCCAAATGGTCATATCCGCCTAAAAGAGGAAGCACGCCCCACGGGTCTCCGTCGGAAACCACGCCGTCCACCAGAAAGCCGAGGTTTTTCTGGGCCGCCACCTTTTTTAGATAATTTTCCGCCGTTGGGCCGCTGCCCACCAGCACCACATGCTTGAGATTATAGCCTTTGGCCCGAAAGCGGTGTAGCAGAAGCCGCAAAAAAGCCCGCTTCGCCAAAAGAAGCCCACTTGTAAAGCAGAAAAACAGAACCAGCGTCCAGCGGGACATGTTGTTCAGATGGAACACGAACAGAATCGCCACCAGCAGCGCGGTGTCCATGGCGGTGACGCTTAAAAGCCGCGCGGCCTCCCGGTGAAAGCGGATGGAGCGGTAGGACTCGTACAGTCCCGCCGTGGCGTAGCTCAGCAGGCACAGTGCCGCAGCCGCCCCGCCCAAAGCCACATAATAGAAAAATGGAATCCCCTCAATGCCGCCCAGAAGAGAAAAACGCACCCAATAGGCCAGCAGCATGGAGGCAAACACCAATACCCCGTCAGACAGGACGTGCAATTGGTTCAGCAGCCGCTGGTTCTCCTTAATCATTCTGAAATCCTCCCAAAACCGACATTTTACGCGCATTTGATTGTACCCCGGAAGCGGACTTCTGTCAACCGGCGCGGGCTTTCGGGTTTCCCAAGGAGTATGGAAAGCGGCAGCCTTCAGTTCCGAAGGCTGCCGCTTTTTGGTCAATGCCCGGAAATTGCGGGCGTTATTTAAGAGAGTCCAAATAGGTCTGAGCCCGGCCGTACAGGGTGATGGGCTGGAGAAGATAGTTGTTGGCCTCCTGAAGCTGCGCCGCAATGCCCAAGGACAGCCCCCGGAATTCCGGCGTGCCGTCGTCCTGCTCCGCCAGAAGCGTAAGCGCATACTGCCACGCTCCTGTCCGCGCCCGGTTGAATGCGAGGTGGCGAGAGAGGGAGGCAAACGCACCTTGCGGAATGTGGTTGTCAAAAAAGTATTCCGCAAGGTAGTCCGGGTCGGTATTTCCGGACCGGGTATAGGTCGAGGCATACAGGCCCGCCTGATTCTGAATCGCCTCGTCGTCGGACTGAGCGCTGTAATAAATATAGGCTTGCATGGAATCCTGACGACTGAAAGGATCGCTACCGATGGCGCTGTCAAGCCGCTGGAAAACGGTGCCCTGCCCGAACATCATGTCGTTGTCCGCCCGCAGATGGTTTAGGAGGAGCACGCTCCAGATCGTTGTGATTGCAAGGGCGAAGAGCAGCAAAGCCTTACGGGCTGTCCAGCCCTTCACGGGGGAAGGCTGCACATTCCCGGCGTTGGGTTTCGCGGCGACTTTCTTTGTTTTTGTCTCCGCAGCCACAGCGGCCTCCATGGCGGGGACCTTCGCTTGCTCCGGGGCAGCTTGCGTGCAGTGGACAGCGATTCCTGCCCAGATACAGAACATCAGTGACAGAAACGAGCTGAGAGAAAAGGCTGCTTGGTTGACTGCCTGAAGCGCGGCGAAGCCCGTCGCCGCAAACAGCGCGGGAGCCAGAGGCACACCCCGCTTCCGTCCTGCCAGCGCCGTCCAAAAGGAGGAGGCCAGCACGCCCGCAAACAGAGCAAGGCCGATTGCGCCGGCATCCGCTAATGTCTGGACGTAGTGGTTGTGGACGTACCGGCTCTGGTACTCAAACCGGGCGACGGAGTAAAGCCCCGCTTCCACCGCGCCAAGTCCTTCGCCCAGCAGGGGGGACTTTTCCCAGATACGCAGGCCGTCCCGCCAGAACTCCGTCCGCTGGACGGAGTTCTGATTGGCCCAAAGGCCCTGAAGCCGATTTGCCATGAACCCCGGCAGCAGCCTGTAATGAAGGTTCAGACTTCCGTCCTCCGTCCCGGTATAGGAAAGCTGTTCCACCGTCCCGCCCTCGGGCAGGGAGACGGCAAACCAGACCGCCTCCGTCCCCTCCGGCACGGTGAAGGCTGCACCGTCAGATACGCCGTCGTAAAGCACCGTGGAGGTGTGGAGAATTAAGTCGGTTTCATTCTGACAGGTGACGCGTACAGAGGCGTTTCCGCTGCTCTCGGTGGAAAGGGTGTACGCTCCGGCGGAAAGGTTTGCGGCCCGATTTAAAACCTCGCCCGGCGCCAGAGAAGCCGGGCCGGTGAGCTGAAACGCCAAGATTCCGTACACCGCCCCGCAGAGCACCAGCGCACCCGCTACGCCCAGAGACAGTGTTTTGTGTCGGGAAAAAGCCGTGCAGATTCGCTGGGACAAAAGCCTGTCCAGCCCCGCAAGGCCCACGGACCCCGCCAGCGCCGCAAGCAGGGGAACGGGGGAAAATTGCTTCGTCCCGTCAAACACGGAAGCATAAACCGCCAAAACCCCAAGCATGGTAACCGCCAGCGTTTCCACCATTAAAACGGCGGCGGGGAGCTTTTCCCCTTTGGGTACCGCCAGCAGAAACAGCACGAACGCAACGGCAATAAAGCCCATGGCGCCAAGGCTGAACGCCAGCACGAAGCCCAGCGCCGAGAGAAACAGACACACCGCGTGAAACGTCCGCTCCCGCCCATGGCTGCTCAGGGCCAGACCCAGTGCCAGCAGCACGCCCAGCCCTGTCACACTGGCAAAGGTGTTGCCGTCGGCAAGAAGGGAGTTGATGCGGGTTCCCGTCTCAAGGCCAGAATTGACGCTGTAATCCTGCGTAAACGTCTCGACGATGGCGCGAAACGCACCGGAAAACCAGTGGGTGGATACCAAATCAATACTTAAAAAAGAAAACAGGGCGGAGACGGCGGAGACAGCGGAAATTGCGTTTCGTCCCGCGTTTTTCCCGCTTCCTGCCGTAAAAATAACGAGCAGAAACAGCAAAAACCCCGCCAGAATCTTTGCAAACTCCTTTAAAGCCAGCACGGGGTAGGGACTGCGGAAGCAGGATATGCCCGCCCACAGCACATACAGCGTCACCGCCAGAAACAGAAGCCCCAGACGCGGGGCTATGGGCCGCTTACGCAGCAGAGCCGCCGTTAGCAATGCCCCCAGCGCCAGCAGAATGCACAGCATCGTCACAGACTCCTGTGCGGTGAGTGTCACCAGCAAAAACAGCCCCCCGGCAAACAGGGCCAGACTCCGCCGGTCGCAAAGCTCCTCCGGCAATGCGCCCGCTGCACCCGGCGCGTAAAGCAGGTGGCTCTTCTTTGTGTTTTTCATCTATCAGACCTCCGGTTATGCGTTTTTATAGTCTATAGTCATCGCGCTCTCAGCGTCCGGCACTTTCGGTTGTTCCCGCGAAAACGGGCTTCCGCTCCGCCGTGCTGGGTACGACGGAGAGGTATGCCTCCATCACCTGCGGGAAAACCCGCCCCAGCCCATAGGGCAGGGCTGCTTCATGGGCCTGTGCACCCAGTTTTCGGCGCAGGTCCGCATCCTCCGTCAGCCGGAGAAGCTGTGCGGCGCAGGCCGCCGCGTCTCCGTAAGGATACAGCAGCCCGCCACCGTCGGCAAGCAAATCCGTGTGCCCCTTCACCGCGCTGGCCGTCACCGGAAGCCCGACGTACATGGCCTCCATTACATTAAAAGGCAGTCCCTCCGACCGGCTGGCGGAAACCGCTAGGTCAGCGGCGGCGTACCATCGGGGCATGTCCGGCTCTGAACCGGGAAAAAACACCCGGCGTTCAACGCCCAGATGCGTTGCAAGCACTTTGCATTCTTCCAGCAGCGCGCCCTGTCCGGGCAGAGCCAGCTTCACCCGCTCCGGCAGCAGCGCCATGGCCTGGAGTAGTAGGGACTGAGACTTACGGGCAGAAAATTCCGCCGCGTAAACCGCGAGAAGCTCATCCGGACCAAGCCCCAGTTCCTGCCGCAGCGCCGAACCGTCGGCCTCCCGTCCCTCCAGACGGGAAAAATCCACCCCCATGCCGGGAACGTTCTCCACCCGCCGTCCCAGCTTCTTTTGCCGTGCCAGCGCATAGTCCCATTGGTTCATGGTCAAAAGCAGGTCGGTCTGGGGAGCGGTCAGCCGCTCTGCCGAGAGGAAAATTTCCCGTTTGAGGGGTGCTGTCCTATTATCAAATAAATATCCGTGGGCCACGGTGACAAGGGGGGGCCTGCGCCCGCCCAGCCCCGCCGCCGCGCGACGGGTAAAAAATGAGGCCAAAGACGTGTGAGCCACCACAAGGTTGTATTGCGTCTCCTCCATGGCGCGGCGCAGAAGCGCCTGAGCACGGAAATTGGCCGGAGCGGTCATTCTCTTTTCAAAAGGAAGCGGAATTACCCGGTCTGCTTCCGGAATTGCCATGCTTTCTCCTCCGCAGGCAATGTGAACCGCCCACCCTAAAGCGCGGAACGCCGCCAGATAGGGTCGGTGGAAATTTAAAAGGTGGGAATATGTAGACGCGGTAAACAGTACGGCTTCGGACACGGCGGACTCCCTTCGGCGCTTCGCGGCTTTCTTACGAAACTCTATTATATTTGACTTGCCTCGTTTATTCAAGTAGGATTGGGTGAAATGAAGAATTTACTTTCCGTCTGTGGGAAAAATCCGCCTGCGGCGGCTGTGTTACAAGATTGTTACAAATGCGCAAAGCTATTGCGCCGTCAAAAAATATCTGCTAGAATCCAGAAAGAACAAACGAGGGGACTCTCCTTTCCCGGAGCAGATACGGGACCGGCTAGCCACGGTATGTGCGCCGGGCGAAGAAAGACCCATTCGGACGTTCAACATTCATGTCGCGGAAGCCGGATCTGTGCAAGGCGATAGCGCAGGTCCCGAAACCAACGGTTTGGGGGACCGGCGTGTGTCCCGGACGCGGACTTCGGCGAAAGCGGCAAATTTTTAAGGAGGAAAATCCATGAAGAAGTTCCTTTCTCTGGTAATGGCGCTGGTTATGACCATGTCTTTGGTCACCATTGGCGCCGGCGCCACCGAGTACAAGGATTTCACCGACAAGGGTGAAGTTCAGTACCAGGAAGCAGTTGCAGTTCTCAACAAGCTCGGTATCATCACCGGCTATGAGGGCGGCGACTTCAAGCCCGCCGGGGCTCTCACCCGCGGCGCCGCCGCCAAGATCATCGTTTCTCTGATGATCGGCTCCGAGGCCGCCGGTTCCCTGCAGGTTGCTGCCGCTCCTTACAAGGACGTGCCCGTGACCAACACCTTTGCCGCGGTTATCTCTTACTGCAAGACCGCCGGCTACATCAACGGCTACTCTGACGGCACCTTCCGTCCCACCGGCGCCCTGACCGGCTTCGCTTTCGCGAAGATGCTGCTGGGCGCTCTGGGCTACAAGGGTGACATCGAGGGCTTCTCCGGCTCCGGCTGGACCATGAAGGTCGCTTCTGTCGGCTCTGTCGCCGGCCTGTACAACGACTTCCTCACTCCCTTCTCCGGCAACGCCGGCGTGACCCGTGAGCAGGCCTGCCAGCTGGCGCTGAACACCCTGAAGGCCACCAAGGTGGAGTACAAGGGCAATGATGTCAGCGTCTCCGGCAAGGACATCAACGTGGTTGTCGGTACCAAGGACCACACCGATGTTGTCAACAACAGCAAGACTGACGGCAACATTAAGACCGACACCAAGATGCAGTTCGCAGAGCAGCACTTCACTGATCTGAAACAGCTCAGCGACACCACCACCGACTTTGGTCGGCCCGCCACTCGTTGGGCATACAAGAATGTCACCATTGACAAGTTTGCCAAGAAGGCCGACTTCACCTTTACCGTTGCTCCTTCCGGCGACACCGCCAAGGACAAGGTCAAGGACATGGGTCTGGACGGCTATAAGGTCTACGGTGGCACCAAGGTGACCATCAGCGATAACAGCCAGAGCAATTACTTTGCTCTTACTCCCGCTGCCAGCTATGATCAGGTTGAAGAGGCTGTAAAGCTCTCCGACTATGCTCAGAAGATGGTTGACCTGACCGGCAACGGCATTCTGGTTGAGGTCTATGTGGACGAAGACAATGCCGACATTATCTCCGACATCGTGGTTATCCGCACCCAGCTCATGGAGGTCAACACCGTCTCCAGCAAGACCATCACCGTGAAGCAGCTGGACGATGTTGGTAACATTGGGTATGCCACTAATGGCACCACCGTTCTCAGCGGTAAGGATCCTGTCACTGGCAACGCCTACTTCAAGTCCCTGTCTTCCGTGAAGGACAGCGATGATGCATATGCTGATCTGAAGAACAGCAAGTCTGGCGACTATATGCTGGTCACCTATGCTGGCGGCGATGTTGACAGTGCTGTGGCTCCTCAGGTTGTCACCGGCGCGCTGACTGCTATCACCCGCAACAACAGCAACGTTGTTAACGGCGTGACCGTTGGCGGAACCGCTTACAAGCTGGCCGCTATCCGCGACATTGATTTCAACGACCTGAGCGCTGCTCAGATTTCTTCCACCAAGAAGGACGTCACTCTGTATCTGGATGCCTATGGCTATGCCACCTACATCAAGGATGCCGGCACTTCCACCAACTTCATGATCGTTGGTGACAGCTATAAGACTCTGGTCAACGGTAAGCTGGTCACCACCCTCAACGGCTGGGACATGACTGGCGCTGAGACTTCCATTAACGTCGGCACTGCGAACACCAATGTGTACTTCGGCGATATCATCAAGTATGAGAGCACCGATACTGCCAACGCGGATTATGCTATTACAACTGCCAACGTCACTCCCGTCACTGGCACCAACGCGCGGAAGGGCTATGATACCATCAGCAACGCCTCTTTGACGTCCAGCACCACTGTGGTGACCGGTGCTGCTGGCAGCTTCAGAATTGCCTCCGGCGTGAAGACCATCTTCATGGACTTCAACAACGAC
>NZ_DALZCH010000131.1:0-8205 GCF_031978065.1 Oscillibacter sp. | reverse complement strand
ATCACCATTTCCGAAGACACCGGACAGGAGGAGACCCCTGATCCCACAGTCCCTTAACGTAAACAATCAGCGGATTTAGGAGCGATCAAATGACACAAATTGCAACAATTGAAAAGCTGTTAGACGAAAGCCACGCGGAAATTTCCGTGGCCCGACAGTCCGCCTGCGGACACGACTGCGAGGAGTGCGCCGGCTGCGGCGTTTCCGGGGCGTCGGTCTATGCCAGAGCTAAAAACTCCATTGGGGCAAGGCCTGGGCAGAAGGTGGTGGTGGAGAGCAGCACCAAAAACATCCTTGGCATTCTCCTGCTGGTCTATATGGTTCCGGTGGTGCTGTTTTTCCTTGGATATGCGCTGGGGGGATTTTTCGCCACGGCGGCGGCGCGGTATACCACGGCGGTCATCGCTTTTGTGCTGGGTATGATTCCGGCGGCGCTCTATGACCGCCGCTTGCGGCGGCAGGGCGGTATGGAGTTTACCATCGTCAGGCTGTTTTAAGCCGGGGCGCGATGTTTGGTTACGTGAGGCCCCCGCTGGATCTACTGTCCCACGAAGAACAGGAGCGGTTCCGCAGGGCCTACTGCGGACTGTGTCACACGCTGCGCCGCCGGTGCGGGCTTCCCGCCCGCTTCATTCTGAACTACGATTTTACGTTTCTGGCAATCCTGCTCTCAGGCGGAGAGGAGCCGGAAACCCGCTGTAAACGGTGCGTGGCAAGCCCGCTGAAAAAGAGGACGTGCTGCGGCGCGCACCCGGCACTGGATTTGGCGGCGGACGAGAGCGTGATTCTGGCCTATTGGCAGGCGAGGGATGGCGTGGCGGACCACGGATTCTGGAAGGGGCTTAAATATCGCGCGGCGGTTCTGGCCCTGCGGGGTGGCTATCGAAAGGCCGCTGCCGCCCGTCCGGAATTTGACCGGGTGACGCGGGAGCAGCTCGGTCAGCTTGCGGAGCTGGAGCGGGAGAAGGCCCCTTCGCTGGACGCTCCGGCAGACGCCTTTGCTCAAATCTTGGCCGCCGCCGCCGATGAAGCGGAGGACGGACCGCTGCGCCGCATTCTCCATCAGCTTTTATACCATCTGGGCCGCTGGGTCTACCTGACGGATGCGGCGGACGATTTAAAGGAAGACGCTCTTTCTGGAAACTACAACCCGCTGATCTACCGCTACGGCCTAAATGACGGCGCGTGGACGCCGGAGAGCCGGGATGCCTTCACAAAGACGCTGGACCACTCCGTCCGGCTTCTGGCCACGGCCTATGAGCTGTGGGATTTCGGGTGCTGGACCCCCATTTTGGAGCAGACTGTTTACACGGGGCTGTTTCAGGTAGGAAAGGCAGTGCTTTCAGGTACCTACCGGGCAGGCAAGCCGACGCGTAAGAAAGACAGAAAAGTTGAGGAAACCACATGAACGATCCCTATCAGGTACTCGGCGTTCCCGAATCCGCGTCGGATGCGGAAGTGAAAAAGGCATATTTGGAGCTGGCGCGGAAGTACCATCCCGACAACTACCACGACAATCCTCTGGCGGATCTTGCGCAGGAGAAGATGAAAGAGATCAACGCCGCCTATGAGGAAGTGAGTAAGCGGCGGGGCAGCGGACGAAGCAGCGGCACAAGCCGCCCGAGCTCCGGCTACGGCGGCTACTCCGGCGGATACGGCTATGGCGCGGGCGGGTCTGCCCAGCAGTCGTCGCAAAGTTCCGTTTTGCAGCAGGTGCGCATGGCTGTCAACTCCGGGGACCTGAGCCGGGCGGAAGCCCTGCTCGCCAACTATTCGGACCACAATGCGGAGTGGAACTTTCTCCGGGGCGCGGTGTGCTATCGCCGGGGCTGGCTGGATGAGGCGCGGCGATACTACGAAACCGCCGCCCGAATGGACCCGGGCAACCGGGAGTACCGACAGGCGCTGGAATTTATGGACAACGCCGGAACGTCCGCTTACAGCCCGCAGGGCGGTTTTGGAATGGAGCAGTGCGGAAGCGGCGGACTTTGCCAACAGCTTTGCTGCACGTATCTTTTGTGTAACGGCTGCGGCCTTGGGTTTCGCTGCCTGTAAGGCGCGGCTTTTGATAGGGAGGAAACAGAAGTGATTAAGAGTATGACCGGCTATGGCCGGGCGAGAAAAACACTTGAAAATCGGGATATCACCGTGGAGGTCCGGTCCGTCAACAATCGGTATCTGGACTGCACGGTAAAGCTGCCAAGGGCCTATGTTTTTGCGGAGGATGCGGTACGCAAGCACGTTCAGCAGGCCGTTTCAAGAGGGAAAGTGGATATCCTTTTCAGCATTGATTCCACGGGGGCGGACACTGCCAAGGTGACGGTGGACCGCGGCCTTGCGGAAAGCTATGCCGCCGCGCTGAGGGAGCTTTCGGAACTCTGCGGTACAGAGGCAAAAATCTATCCCGAGACGCTGGCCCGGTTTCCCGACGTGCTGAATGTGACCAAGGCGGAGGAGAATTTGGACGCGCTGGGTGCGGATATTTGCTTGGTGCTGGATGAAGCGCTGTCCGCGTACAATACCATGCGGGCTTTGGAGGGCGAAAAGTTGGCCGCCGATATCGGCGGCCGTCTGGACGCAATCGAGGCTTTGACCAAGCGGGTGGAGGAGCGTTCTCCCGAGACGGTGGCGGAGTATCGCCGGAAGCTGACGGCCCGGATGGAGGAGGTTTTGCAAAGCGCCTCCATTGATCCCCAGCGGATTTTGACCGAGGCCGCGATTTACAGCGACAAGGTAGCCGTGGACGAGGAAACGGTCCGCCTGCGCAGCCACCTGTCCCAGCTTCGGGAAATGCTGCGCTCCGACGAACCCATGGGGCGAAAGATGGACTTTCTGATTCAGGAGGTGAATCGGGAGTCCAACACCATCGGTTCCAAATGCTGCGATGTTTCCATTGCGCAGGTGGCGGTGGACCTGAAGGCGGAGGTGGAAAAAATCCGCGAGCAGGTCCAGAACGTGGAGTAGGGCCGTGAAGCTTATCAATATCGGCTTTGGAAGCCTAATATCCGCAGACCGTCTGGTGGCAGTGGTCAGTCCGGATTCCGCGCCGGTGAAGCGCCTGATTCAGGAGTCCCGGGAGCGGGGAATGCTGATCGACGCGACCTATGGGCGGAAGACGGCCTCGATTTTTGTCATGGACAGCGACCATGTGGTCCTCTCCGCACTGCCGGTGGAAAAGCTGGCTGGGCGGCTGGGGACTGAAATCCCGAAGGAAGAGGAAGAATAGGATGCAAAAGGGAAAGACTTTCATTATTTCAGGACCCTCCGGGGTGGGAAAGAGCACGGTTTTAAAGGCGCTTTTGGAAAAACGCTCCAATCTGTACTTTTCCATCTCCGCCACCACCCGGGAGCCGCGTCCCGGCGAGGTGGACGGCGTGCATTACCGGTATATGGACGTGGACGCGTTCCGGGAGAGAATCGCCAACGAGGAGTTTTTGGAGTATGCCGAGTATGTGGGCAACTTTTACGGCACGCCGAAGAAATACGTGGACGAGGCCATGGAAGCCGGGCAAGACGTAATTCTTGACATTGAGATTCAGGGCGCGTTACAGGTGTACGACAAACGTCCGGGAACACCCCGTATTTTTATCGCCCCGCCCTCTTGGGCGGAGCTGGAGCGTCGGCTGACGGAGCGGGGAACCGATTCCCCAGAAAAAATTCAAAAGCGTCTGCTGCGTGCCAAGGTGGAATTTCAAACGGCTCATACCTATGATTACTTTGTCATCAACGACACCGTGGAAACCGCAGTGGCGGAGCTGGACGCCATCATGACGGCGGAGCACTGCAAGCCCAGCGATCGCATGGAGATTATCAGCGGAAGATGAGCCACCGCCCATCAGGAGATTATTTTAAGCCGAAAGGCAGATAGGAAGATATTTACTATGATGCTTTATCCTGCAATGACCCAGCTCAGCAGCTACATCCCCAACCGCTATATGCTGGTGAACGTGGTGGCCCGGAGGGCCCGTCAAATTTCCGAGGCTGCGGAAAGCTCCGGCGAGTCGCTGTGCGAAAAGCCTGTGACACTGGCCATTCATGAGGTGGCGGACGGCAAGCTGGATTCCCGGGGCATGAACCTGACCATCGCAGAGGGCGATGCCGACCAGAAGAGGACGCCGCAGGAATAATTTTGCGGACGGGGAGGGACGAGGATGGAGCGCTCAGAGATTGCAAAGGTAGCCGTCAGCGCGGCCACGTTTTCCATCGATCGGCCCTATGACTATCTGATTCCCCAGTCGATGCTGGAAAAGGCGAGGCCGGGGGTGCGGGTTTCCGTACCCTTCGGCAGAGGAAACCGAAGCTGCGAAGGCGTGATTCTGGCCCGGGAAACGGGTCAGAAGCGCGCCGGCGTGAAGCCGCTTGCATCCGTGCTGGACGACGAGCCGGTGCTGGACGGCTGGGGCGTATCTCTGGCGCTGTGGATGCGCCAGAGGTATTTCTGCACCATGTACGAAGCAGTGAAAACGATTCTGCCCGCGGGCCTTTGGTATCGCCTGCGTGAGGTTTTTACGCTGATGGAGGGGTTGGACCGCGCTGCCGCCGGAAGCCTTGCCGGAAAAATCAAAAACGCGGAGCCGGTGCTGGACGCGGTCTTTGCCTCCGGAGGCAGCACCGAGCTGACCCAGCTAAAGGCCGTCTGCGGCGAGGATGCGGAGCTCACGCTGCGGGCTTTGTGCAAGAAGGGCGTGCTGTCTTCCAGCGTCACCTCCACCCGGCGCGTGAGCGACAAGCAGCGCCGGATGGCGGAGTTGACCATGGATGGGGCAGAAGCTTTGGCGCTGGTGGAACCCAGAAAAAAATCCGCGCCGATGCGCTACGAGGTGGTATTGCTGCTAAGCGCCACCGGCCGGGCTTCGGTGCGGGACATCTGTTATTTTACCGGAGCTTCCGTCCAGACCCTGAAGGGATTGGAGAAGTCCGGTATTGTGGCGTTTTCGGAGGAAGAACGGCTTCGGATTCCGGAGCCGAAGGAGGTCGAACCGGGGCCGCCCATTGTCCTTAACGACGAGCAGCAATCCGCTTTTGCGCGGATTTTGGCTCTGACGCAATCCGGAAAAGCCGAGGCGGCGCTTTTACAAGGCGTCACCGGCAGCGGAAAGACGCAAATTTACATCCGTCTGGCGCAGGAAGTTCTTAAGCAGGGCAGGTCCGTGCTGGTGCTGGTTCCGGAAATTGTGCTGACGCCCCAAATGATGGAGAAGTTTTCTTCCTACTTCGGTGGGTCGGTTGCCATGCTCCACAGCTCTCTGCGGATGACGGAGCGGTATGACCAGTGGAAGCGCATCCGCAGGGGAGAAGCCCGGTTGGTGCTGGGCACCCGCTCGGCGGTGTTCGCGCCGCTGGTTGATCTGGGCCTTGTCATCATGGACGAGGAGCAGGAGGGGAGCTATGCTTCGGAAAACGCACCTCGATATCATACCCGAGACGTGGCAAAATTCCGCTGCGCTCAAAGCGGCGCGGCGCTGGTGCTGGGCTCCGCCACCCCGGCGGTGGAAACCGCATGGAGCGCCAAGCAGGGACAGTATCACCACGAGCTGCTGCGCAGGCGGTACAACGAACAGAGCCTGCCAGACGTTCAGGTGGTGGACCTGCGGCAGGAGATCAAGGCCGGAAATTCCGGCGCGCTCAGCGGGCCGCTGCGGCAGGAGCTTCAGGAAAATCTGGAGCGGGGAGAGCAGAGCATTCTGTTTTTAAACCGTCGTGGCAACAGCCGGATGCTGGTGTGTGGCGAATGCGGCAGCGTACCTTCCTGTCCAAGATGCAGTGTTTCCATGACCTATCACTCTGCCAACGGGCGGCTGATGTGCCACTACTGCGGCCATTCCCGCCCCGCCAGCGACGTTTGCCCTGAGTGCGGCGGTATTATGAAGCACATCGGAGCGGGGACTCAGCGGGTGGAAGAGGAACTGCGGGATTTATTTCCCGGCGTGGGCGTGCTGCGGATGGACGCGGACACCGCCGGCGGAGACCATGAAACGCTTCTGAGCCGTTTTGAGCGGGAGCGGATTCCCATTCTTCTGGGAACCCAGATGGTCGCCAAGGGCCTTGATTTTGAAAATGTGACGCTGGTGGGCGTACTCAGCGCCGACGCGTCTTTATATTTGGACAATTACCGTGCCGCCGAACGGACGTTCAGCCTGCTGACGCAGGTGGTTGGCCGGGCTGGCCGGGGCGGAAAGAGCGGCCGGGCGGTTATCCAGACCTACACCCCCGGCAACGAAGTCATTCAGAGTGCCGCGTTGCAGGATTACGAGCGGTTTTACGACAGTGAAATTGCTTTGCGGCGTATCCGACGCTATCCGCCTTTTGCGGACCTCTTTACCCTCACCGTCTCAGGCGGAGACGAAGGCGCGGTGTTCCGCGCGGCGATGGCTCTGCGGGACGAGCTGGTGACACTGATGGCGGACACAGCGGTGCGGGAAACCGAGCCGGAGATGATTGGTCCCGCGCCCGCTCCTGTGCTGAAGGTGAACAACCGGTTTCGCTACCGGGTGTTTCTCTCCGGCAAAAATGACAAACCAACCCGGGACCGGGTGGCATGGCTGCTGCGCGAGTTTGGAAAGCGGCGGGAAAACCGGGGCCTGAACCTGTTTGCAGACTGCAACGCAATGGATTGATTGCGATTTTCGATTGGAGGACAACGCAATGGCTTTGAGAAGAATTATAGAAGCGGGGGACGATTCCCTGTTGAAGAAGAGCCGCCCCGTGACAGAATTTAACGGACGTTTGCGCCAACTGCTGGACGACATGGCGGAGACGCTGACCGACGCCAGAGGCGCGGGCCTTGCCGCACCGCAGGTGGGCGTTTTGCGGCGGGTATGCCTGGTGCTGGACGAGGATTCCGAGGAGTATATCGAGTTGATTAACCCGGAAATCATCTTTCAGGATGGGGAACAGACGGGCCTTGAAGGCTGCCTGAGTCTGCCGGGAAAATGGGGCGTGGTAACCCGGCCCGACCATGTGCGGGTCCGGGCGCAGGACCGGGAGGGAAATTGGTTTGAGGTGGAGGGCGAAGGCCTGACCGCAAGAGCCTTTTGCCATGAGATTGAGCATTTGGACGGACACCTGTTCTCTGAGTACGTGGACCATTTTCTGACTGATGAAGAACTTTCGGAATATCTGGAGGCCGAGGGGGCCGAAGAGGCTGAGGGGGCCGAAGAGGACGAGAACGCGGAACCGGAGGCGTAACGCTGATGCGCGTATTGTTTATGGGAACTCCCGAATTTGCCGTGGCTTCTTTAAGAAGATTGGCGGAGGACGGGCATGAGATTTGCGGGGTCATCACGCAGCCGGACAAGCCTAAAAACCGGGGCATGAAGCTAATACCAACGCCTGTCAAGGAATATGCCGTGACGCTTGGACTTGACGTGTTTCAACCCCAGAAGGCCCGGGACGGCGAGGCGATGGACCTTGTGCGCAGGCTTGCCCCGGAGCTGATTGTGGCGGCGGCCTACGGCAAGATTTTGCCGGAGGAGCTTTTGAACTATCCGAAATACGACTCCATCAATGTCCACTCGTCCCTGCTGCCCAAATACCGGGGCGCGGCCCCCATCAACTGGGCGATTTTAAACGGAGACGAGGAAACGGGCGTATCTATTATGTATATGGTGGACAAGCTGGACGCAGGGGATGTGATCTCCAAAGTCAAAACGCCCATCGGACCGGATGAGGACGCGCAGGCCCTGACCGCCCGGCTGGCAGAGCTTGGGGCGGAGGCTTTAAGCAGAGCGATTGTGGAGATTGAATCCGGAACCGTGGTTCGCACAGCCCAGAATGAGGATGCGGCCACCTATGCGACCATGCTATCCCGTGACCTGTCGCCCATTGATTGGACGAAGAGCGCCCACGCCGTCAACTGCCAGATTCGCGGTCTGATTCCCTGGCCCGCCGCCTCCGCCGTGGTGGACGGACGGGCGATGAAGGTTTTTAAATCTCAGGAGACCGGGGAGGAAACCTCCGCCGAACCGGGAGCGGTGCTTTCAGCGGATAAGAGAGGAATTGCAGTTGCCTGCGGAGATGGCAAGTCTATTTGCTTGACAGAAATACAGGCCGATGGGGGAAAGCGGATGTCCGTCGCCGACTATCTGAGGGGCCATCCTATCCAACTTTGAAACGAGGAATTTGATGCAAAACGATTATGCTTATTTCTTTGCGAACAATCTGTACTGGGTTCTGCTGATTCCGGTATTTCTGCTGTCTCTGTAT
>NZ_DALZCH010000130.1:0-8315 GCF_031978065.1 Oscillibacter sp. | reverse complement strand
GGAAAATACCGCACACATAGGCTGTATGCAGTCTATGTGTGCGGTACCCTCCACCCGGTACCGTGAATGTATCAGGACTGCTGAAGGGTAAGAAAATCGAACCCATTGTAACGCTTGTAAATTTCCGATATTGTACCGTCATCCAACAGTGCTTTCAGCGCACTGTCATATTCTTTAACAAAGGCTTCCTGTCCCTTTGCAAAAAGTGTATAGCTTTTAATGTAAGTAAACGGCTGGTCGCGGTCAATGCCGGTATCAAAGGTGTTGACACCCTGTTCCAGTGCAAGATCCCAGCCGTTCACCAACGAAACATTGGCATCATACACGCCATCGTGAATCCATTGGCTGATTTGTTCGGTACCCACAGAGTTCCACTCAATGGTGCCTAGTTCAATTTGCTTATCGGGATTGGCATTGTTGTAATCCACGACAACGCCGTAGGTTCCGCTGATGGGGGAAATAGGAACAAGCTTTCCGCCCCGTTCATAAAGATCCTCCAATGTCACAAGCTTACCAACATCCTCCTTACGCACCTGCAGGCAGGCCAGTGACGCGCCAATGTTATTTTGAGGGAACAAATAAGCGTCGGCGCGCTTTTGACTCCAGAAAAATCCACCAATTGCACCGACATACTGCTTGGTTTCCAATCCTGTCAGCAGCGCTTCTTGCCCAACGGCATCATATTCAAAAACGTAGTTCTCCAGTTTCTCGTCAATGACCTTCATAACCTCGATGTCATATCCGGTCAGATTACCCGAATCATCAATGTAAGAAATGCCATTATAGTCCTGGCGTGCGCCGAAGCGAATAACAGTCGGCTCATTTGGTTCCTGTACCTGTGAGGAGGAAGCGGGGGCGCTGTTCGAGCAGGCGGTTGTGGTCAAAAGGACAGTCGCCAGCAGTGCGGCAGTGGAAATCATTTTTTTCATAATAGTCACTCTTTCAAAGTTTATCTGAGTTTGGTTAATAAAACAGCGTGTGCGGCGCGGATGAAAATGGCTCTAAACCTGTTTCGGTAATTAAAATTGTATCCTCAATATTATAGGTGTGGTGCTTTGAGCTGTAATAGGGCGTTTCGATACAGAAAACCATTCCGGGCTCAAAGACACGGGTTTCGTTCGGGGCGATGAACGGATATTCCTCCGCCCCTATGGCACAGCCCAGCGAATGCCCATAATGGCCCCGGGTATAACCGTAATCATTCATAAAACCGAACCGCTTGATTGCGTGGTCGGTGCCCTCAAAGATATCGCACATACGGACACCGGGCTTAATATTGTCAAGCTGGTACTGATGTCCTGCCCACAGCGCCTCGAAAATTTCTCTTTTGTCGTCGCTGCAAGCTCCGCCCACCGCAAAGGTTCTGCCCAAGTCGGAGTTATACCCTAAACCGTTAGGGCCGCCGTCCAGTCTCACCAAATCGCCCAGCTTCACCTCAAAAGCTCCCGGCATCGTCGTTGGCGTAAATTTATGCGCAATGGTGTGTGCGTGAGAGATTGAGGTCGTGCCCGGCAGCGCGTCAACAGAATATTTGGTGAACATATCAAATATTTCTGCCATTGTCGTGCCCGGGAGCGTATTATGTGCCGTCTTATGCATGGCCGTCTGCGAGGCCTTGGCATTGCGGTGCAGAACGTCAATTTCCCAAGGTGTTTTGATGGCGGCTGCCTCGCGCAGCACCGGGCCCACATTGATAAGGGCATCCTCACCGTAAGCGTTCGCCAAAAACCGATACTGGAGATAATTTAGGCTTTGAGATTCTATACCGATGCGAGGTTTGCCGGACGTTTTTGGAATATAGCTCTGCGCGATTCGAAAAATCGCGTCAGGGTCTGGCTGCACTTCCTTCACTTCTCCCGGAGTCGCGTAATCTTCAATGAAAATCCAGCAGGGATAGGACACGATTCGCACAAACTTATTGTCTACAACGTCAGCAATCGAGTCTTTACTGAATTCACTACAAATCAGCGTTACAGTGCCATCAGGTGCCACAACACCCAGCGTGCCGCCCCAGCGGACCTTATACCCGGTAGCGTACATAAGACTACCGGCCTCAGTGAGCAATAGCGCGTCTAAATTTGATTTTTCCATTTGTTCCGAAATTCGTTGGGCGATGGCCCGAGCATCTCTTAACATTGGGTCTCCTCCTAAAATTTTAATAACTTTCAAGCAAGCTACGCGGCGGCGTCTCAAGTTTAAAGCTTCAATTCCTTTTTAAAACGGGAATACATTGAAGTTGCTGTATAAAGAGCCGCCACGGGGTTGTGGCCCAGCACGCGGTCCTTTACAATCATGACCGTGGTGGGGGCGGCAGTATGCTTCAAAAAAAGTGTATCGTGCCCCACGCACAGACCAATGACAATATTAAAGTCCGTTCCCTCGGCTTGCAGTGTTTTGGCCTGTAAAATAGGGTTGCACATGGATTCGTGTCCGCAGCCCTTGTTCAGCTTCTTTTCGTCCGGCACGCCAATTTCGCTCTTGTCAATCGCACCAACTTTGCAGCCCACGACATAATAATCAATCTTATTTGCTTTCAAAATCTTACTAAAGATACGCGTCTCGCCCATTAAGCCCACACAAGATGCTATCCCAATCTTTTTGTAGTGCATTCGCTTGATGAACTCAATCGTCTCTTCCACGCGGGTCAGGCGACCATAAAATTCACCCTCGATACAAGCTGAAACCCGAGATATCTCTCCGGATTCCTCATCATTTTGATAAATTTCCAGCACCTCTTTCACCCGCTCGGGGTCTGCACCGGCTGTCAGGCAAAACTTTGGATAGTTCTCCTCACTTTTAGCCCGGCACGCCAGCGCGGCGCAATCTGAACAGCTGAGTTTGCACTTTGCCATATTCTTCTCCTATCTCCTCCGGTGCGAGACACCGGAGTTTCCCCATTTATGCGAATACTCTCATGTAATTGACGAAGTTTTGAGTCAAAAAAACAGAGGCATACATATCGGGATACTCCCGCTATGTAAAACCTCTGGTATGTCCAGTCGATTTAATCAGCTTATTTATAAAACTCTAATTTTTTCACTTCGGTCAATCTGCACCAGAACCCCATCCTGAAACACAAGATGAATTGACCCATAACCGATGCTTTCAGCTACTCGCTGAATTTGGCGAAGCTGTTCGTTTGAAATTGCCTGCTTCTTGGAAACCCGTTTCTCCTCCATCATAAATTTCCCTTCTCATTCCTTTCGAGTTTCCTCCGATACGCTGCTTTCACACAGCGGTCGCAGGTGCTTTTTTATATAAAAAAGCCGGGGGTTTACAAACTCCCGGACTCATGGTACGAAAAGGCAATCATCCTGCCTAAAACAAGTGGCCGGCTGAAATGCCCAAACACTTGCCCATACCGATGGTCCGGGAATTCAACATTCGTCCACAGCGGAAATTGCTGCGCAGCATACGATCAAAAATTGCGTTCATAACATTCACCCCCTCGTAGATAACATACTAACTATGTATGTTTATAGGATGATATCATTTTGCTTTAGTTCTGTCAATACGCATATTTATTATTTCTGTTTGCACCATTTGAAATTAAAATTCTTACAGCCTTTTTGTGAACTTACACAAAGTGGGCTTTTAATTAAAGGGCGATTGTAATAGTATCATTACCTCGGCATGGCTTCACCAACATCGGTGTCAATTCCGATTTGGTATTGTAGTTTCGTCGGCAGAAAATGCAGAAAAACAGAATTGAAGGGGTATTGAAAGATATGCGAGTTTTTATACCCTGAAACTGGTGGCGTGCTGAAAAATTTGGTCTTTGTCCACAGCTCAAATTGAAACGCATTTTTTGAGTTTTGATAAGAATAATGGAAAAGTAAATTTTACCAAAACAGTTTCTTTTAGATGGGGAATTTGATAAAATATATTCTAAATGTAACGACAAAAGAAGCCACCTAACTAAAATATATCCATTGGTATTGAATGGAGTGGTATTGTGTCCAACAGAAGCTGTGATTTGAAAGTGACGATAGGAAGATATATTAGCAAAAGACGAAAGGAAATGGGCCAACACAGGAAAAAGCGGATGAAGCCACCGGACTGTCGATCTCCTTTTATGTCTGTATTGAACATGTCACCTAGGGCATGGGAGTTGACAGCATTATCAAAATTTGCACGGCGCTTCAAATTCGCGCGGACTATGTCTTAACTGGCGAAATGTCTCCGATAGAACGGCGGTATGTGAAAGGTCTGCTTGCCGTTTTAAATGAAGGTCAAGAAAATGCTGCTGAGGAAATTTCTTGGAGCTTCTTGATTGCCTGCAGCCATGAAGTGCTGGTTCGGGAAAGCAAAGATAGCTTTCAAAATTGGATGGGAGAGGGGACGTAACTTTGAAAACGACATGGACGGAAGAGGAAGAAACTCGGTTCGAATCGCTTTATAAAATCGAATATGCCGGCTTGCTCCGTTATGCGAAATCAACCCTGCAAAGTCACGGCCTTTGGCATTGTTCCGTCAGCGGACGAGCGGAGGAAGTTGTGCAGGAGATGTTCACATTTGCATGGGAGGCGCGGGAGGATTTGTTTTCTAGTAAATCTCCGACCGGCTGGCTTTATCGCGCGCTTTATTACAAGGTGCTGGAAGCATTGAACGAAGATAGACTTTGGGTAAAACGGATGATACAGATATCGGAGCAAGATTCGGCTGCTCCTGACGGAACACTCTCCTTAAAAGTAGAATTGTTGGGGATTATTTCTACAGACGACTATCTGCTGTTGAAGCGGTTTTATATGGATGGCTTTACTTATGCTGAACTTTGCGAGGAAACCAATTTAAAAAAATCAGCGTTGGCTATGCGTCTTAAGCGGATCAAGGAGCGAATTCAAAGAGAATATGAATCACAATAAAATTTTTTTACCTTTATGTGAACTTTTGCCTTTCAGACCACATTACATGACAGAGGAGGTTCGCGAGAATGCCAGATGATAAAAGTGCACTATATCCGCCTTTGGAGCAATTATCAACGGAAGAATTGGAAAAGCTGCTTTTACAAGATTTCGTTGCATCATCCGGCAGCGAACCGGACGTGGATTATATTATGGCAATCATGGAGGTGATTCAAAAAAGAGAAGCCGAAACATCCGCCGCAGAGTGTGTGGATGTGGACAAGGCATGGAATGATTTTAAGGAAAATTATCAAGAGAAATTCAATTCTTTTGTGTCTGACAATTTTTGTGAATCGCACTCATCTGACCATCTTAACTAGATCCAATACAAGGTAAGACCTCCCAAAAGACTCCGTGTATTTCGAATTGCCGCGATTGCCGCGGCACTGATTGTTATTTTATGCGGTACCGCGTCAGCCTTTGACGCTAATATTTTACAAGCGCTGGCAGACTGGACGGCGGAAACATTTGGCTTCATATCCGCAGAAACTCCTGAGGACGATAGCCATATGTCTGTTATTCCCAACGATGACCCGTTTGGGGAGCTTCGTGCGGCGGTTTTGGCCGCTACGGATATCCCGTTGGTTCCTAAATAGGCACCGGAGAACACGGAAGTAAACGGTGATATCAGCATCGTAGAACGTGCGAATGGGATTAGTATTTTCGGTGCCTATGATTCAAAGGAATCTCCGGTAGAAATTATTATGTATCTTATGCGCTTTATGCAAAGGACAGCAGCGGAAGCGAGACGCTGTACGGCAGTACAAGTGTTTTCAAAGCCTGATAATATGCAATGATTCAGTTGGAGGGAAGCCCTTTTGATGCTTCCCTCCACAAAGTATAAATTTATTCCACATTTTACGGGGGGACAGAAAAAACACAGATCCTATTGTTTACCAGAAGGCAATGGCCTAAACGATATATCCTCATGGATTGGTTTATCATTGATGGATACGCTCACAAACACCAATTCCTTTTTTCTGATCCCATGTAGCTTCAGTCGCGAAATATTGACAATTATCTTTTTTGTCGACTTGTATTTTCAATGGTTTTTTTATGCGGCGGGTCAAACAGTTCTGGAGAATAGATCCCATTGATTTCTATGAGGACCATACAAAAAAGGAAGAGGTACTAGATACGATTCCCCGAAGGCAGTTTAGCATTGCTGTGTACTAACAGAATTACCTTCATGGGTGATCCTGCGAAAATGAAAGACTGATCATTCATTTGGAGGGAAGCATCAAAAAATGCTTCTCTCCATAAACTTTACCCTCTTCTTAATGTTTGGCTGCTATTTTTGAATAGCGCTTATTTCCTCGCAAACATAAAAGCACCAGTAAACACAATGTCCCAACACTTTTCAACGGTTATTGATAAAGGTCAGTCGGTAATAATAGATGGACTACCTCACACAAATTCATGGCTATCCGTTATGATGAATTTTTACCGAATATTGGAGGAGGTAAGTGCTATGAAGGAGTTCCTGATTACGACACGGCAAACTCACACGGAGAATGGAGAACCCCTAACGCTCCGCTATTTTGTTTTGGTGGAGAAGCGGTCGGAGAATACAAGTAACTATGGCCTAAGAATCAGTGAAATGGGAAGGAACACATATTCCATGGCTCCCGGACTGACGAAAGACGCCCAGCGCATTTTAGACCTGATCGACATACTGGCAAACGGAACTGTTACGCCAGCCGGCTTGGCAGACGTCATTGCCGACTGGCCTTAAGGCCGAAAATTCATGTTGCAACCCCAGTCAAGTAGCAGGGAGATTTATGTGCTTAGATAAAGAGTGCTCGAATTTTTACACTATTTCATGTTTTATGAAGGAGGCTTTTTCATGGAGCTGGGACTGAAAGATAAAGTTGTTGTTTGCCTGTCCTCCGCTGCCGGCATCGGAAAAGGAATCGCCGCGGAAGCGGCGCGTGAGGGCGCGAAGGTGGTGATCTGCACTGCGGAGGCTTATAAAGAAGACCTGTTAACCGCCCAGGCGGAGATTGAGAAGGAAACCGGGAACCGCCCATATACATTTTTCTATGATGTAAAGGACGCCGCCAGCATCAAGAAGCTGATTGACGATGTGGCTGCACAGTTGGGCGGCGTGTACGCGCTGGTTAACCACTGTCCCGGGCCAAAAGCGGCTAGCTTTGAGGATTTGACGGAGGAGGATTGGGAGGACGGCTACGAAAAGTGCCTCCACAGCTATATCCACGCTATCCGCGCGGCGCTGCCGTACATGAAGACTGCCGGTGAGGGTCGGATTTTGAACAGCACGTCTTCCTCCATCAAAAGTGCGCTGGACAACCTGATTTTGTCCAACACCTTTCGCATGGGCGTGGTGGGGATGAGCAAGACCATGGCGCGTGAATTTGGCCAGTATGGAATTTTGGTGAATACGATGGGGCCGGGGCGCATCTATACCGACCGCATTAAGTACCTGAATAAAATCCGCGGCGAAAAGCTGGGCATCAGCAAGGACAGCACAAGGTCAAAGCTGCCGTCCTCGAAGGGCAGAGAACCCACGTCGCCCTGCAAAAACCGGACGTTTGAAAGGTCGAACAGCCCTGCCCGCTTTTGGGCCGTGGACATCGGAGCAAGTGATCATTCTGTCGTAGGCATTTGCTTCTTTTCCAAGCGCCTGATAGGCATGACCGGCCGCTTGGTGTGCCATGAAGCATTCCTCTTTATATTTTTCTTGCAATCAGACAGCACAGTGGGCTGACGCCGCCGGGCAAAATATCCTGCTCCAGCGTAGAAAAGCCCTGCTGCTCCACAAACTTTGAAAAAGCCGCAGCGTTCCAACGGTGCAGCACCTTGAACCCCGCCAGATCCATGAGCTTTGCCCGAAGCCGATGCCCGCTGTTCCCGGCCCAGACAAAGGTGGGGGCCAGCAAAAGGCCCCCAGGTTTCAGCACGCGGCGGATCTCCGAAAGCGCCCTATCTGGCTCCGGCATGATGTGCAGGGCGTTGGCAATGAGAACCGCGTCAAAGGAACTGTCGGGATACGGCAGAGCCGTGGCGTCCTGCACCGTAAAGGTGAGGTTTGGCAGGGAAGCGCGCTTTTGCGCCTCGGCAACCATTTTGTCGGAAAAATCCGTGGCTTCCCAGCGCTCAACCCTGTTTGCCAACCGGAAGGTCAATTGCCCGCTGCCGCAGGCCAGCTCCAGCACGGCCATGTCGGCAGACAGATAGGGGAGACAGCGTCTGGTAATTCTGTCGTACAGCGGCCCGGAGCTTTTCATAAACGGTGCGTATAGCTTTGCCACCCGCTGCCAGAAACGAAGATCGTTTGTATCCGGCGTGTTCATGGTTCCTCACCATCCCTTATGTTCAGCCCGATCAACCAGTTGGCCGCGGTGTCTAGCACCAGCTTGGGGTTGCCGTTCAGGGCATAGCATCTTCGGG
>NZ_DALZCH010000129.1:0-8345 GCF_031978065.1 Oscillibacter sp. | reverse complement strand
GAACGGGCTCTGCCTGCGCGGCCGGGACGCTCACCCGCCGCAGTACCGGCGCGGCCTGAGGTTCCTCCGCCTGACGGCGGGAACCAGCCTGAGGCGACGCAGCCCGCCGGGCGGCATGGTTGTGGGATTTTGGGGAATGTTTACTCATGAAGACCTCACAGTCAAAATTAAAAAGCAAAACAAAAAAGTTACAGGAGGGTTACAGATTGTAACCGACGACATCATAACCCGTTTTCCTTGATTCGTCAAGCATTTTTTTGGCAAAACTGCTGGAAAATGAACCCAAAACCGCTTTGCTAGTCTGTCCGAAAATACCTTATTTATGAAATCGACCCAAATTGCGCTTCGAAATACGAAAAAGTAAAGGGATTCTGGATAAAAAGGAAAGAAACCCACGACTGCCTTTAAAATATTTTTCAGGATGCCTAAAAATATTTGCATTCTCCTAAAAATATGGTATGATATGCACATTGCGAACGGCGGACGCCGTAATGAAAAGAAACGCGGAGAAGTTGCCGAAAAACGGGGTTCGGCGACTTCCGAAAGGAGCGGCTGTGATGGAGAAAAGAACCCCAAGCCGAGAGGCGCTGTTTCAGCTTCGCGGCCCTGTGCCGACAGGGGCGGCGGTGTCTTTGGCGCTGCAGCATCTGGTGGCCATGATTGTGGGCTGCGTAACTCCCGCCATTATTGTGGCGGGGGTGGCGGGACTGAATCAGGCGGACGGTGTGCTCCTGATTCAGGCGTCACTGGTGATGTCTGCTGTGTCAACCTTTTTCCAGCTCTATCCCATCGGCGGGCGGTTTGGCTCTGGGCTTCCGGTGATACTGGGTGTCAGCTTTGCCTATGTGCCAAGCATGCAGGCCATTGCTGCTGACGGCGGCGGAGTGGCCGCCATTGCGGGGGCCATGCTGGTGGGCGGCGTGGTGGCCATGCTGGTGGGTTTCGGCATGAAGCATATCCGCCGCCTGTTTCCTCCGGTGATTACTGGTACGGTGGTGTTTACCATCGGCTTGTCCCTCTATCCCACAGCCATCAACTATATGGCCGGCGGCGCGGGCAATACGGCGGAATCCATTGCCGCCAAAGGCCTGCCCGAGACGCTGATTTACGGCTCGTGGGAAAACTGGCTGGTGGCGGTGCTGACGCTGGTGGCGGTGATGCTGCTGAATCACCACGGCAGAGGCATCGGCAAGCTGGCCTCCATTCTGCTGGGCATGCTGGCGGGTTATGTGATTTCCATTCCCTTTCATATGGTGGACTTTTCCGACGTGGCGGACGCGGCGTGGTTTTCCCTGCCCAGACTGCTGCACTTCGGGATAAAGTTTGACCCTGCGTCCTGCATTGCCATCGGACTGCTGTTTGCCATCAACTCCATTCAAGCCATCGGCGATTTTACCGCCACCACCATCGGCGGACTGAACCGGGAGCCCACGGACAGGGAACTGAAGGGCGGCGTCATCGCCTATGGCGCCACCAATATTTTAACGGCCCTGTTCGGAGGGCTCCCCACCGCAACCTATTCCCAGAACGTGGGCATTGTGAGCACTAATAAGGTGGTGAACCGGACGGTGTTTGCCATTGCCGGCGGGTTTTTGCTGCTGGCGGGCCTTTGCCCCAAATTTGCCGCCGTTTTAACCACGATTCCCCAGTGCGTGCTGGGCGGCGCCACGGTGACGGTGTTTTCCACCATCGCCATGACCGGCATGAAGCTGATTGCGTCGCAGGACCTCACCGCCCGGAATACTACCATTGTCGGCCTCTCCGCCGCGCTGGGCGTGGGTATTTCTCAGGCGTCCGCCGCCCTGAGCCAGTTTCCCGAGGCGGTGACGATGATTTTCGGAAAGTCCCCGGTGGTCATCGCCACGATTATGGCGGTGGTGCTGAACCTGCTGCTTCCCAAAGACGATGCATAATAAAACCGTCGGGCCGGGGAGAGCGCTCTCTGGCCCGACGGATAATCGCGTCTTGCTTTGCTGCTTTGGTCTTCAGAATGAGAGCCTTTTTCGCAAAATAGGGCGGGCAATCATGGAAATTGCCGATGAGGAGAGCCAATTCAAGGTTTTGATTGACAATTCAAGACAAATGATGTAATGTGGTATTGAAAATCATATTATGCGAAAGCGCCGGACAAATGACCGTTTGCCGGGAGCCTTCAAAGGAGTTTTTATGGCCTGGAATATTGTGTGCGACAGCAGTGCCGACATGGCAGACCAGAAGTGGGAAGACAGCCTCGTCCGTTTTATTTCCGTGCCGCTGCGCCTTTTGGTGGGCGAGCGGGAGTTTGTGGACGACGAACACATTCGCGTTCCCCAGCTTTTGGAGGCGATGCGTGAGGAGAAGACCGCGTCCTCCACGGCATGCCCATCGCCTTACGCCTTTGCCCAAGCGTTTTCCTCGGCGGACTGCTCCATCTGCTTTACCATTTCCGGAAACCTTTCCGGCACGCTGGCTGCCGCCACGACGGGGCGGGAGTTGGCGCTTGAGGAGTATCCGGAGAAAAAGGTCTGCGTCATTGACTCTAAAAGCACCTCTGGGTGTATGGTCCTGCTGGCGCGGCGGGCAAGAGCTTTGATTGAGGAAGCTGTAAACCCGGATTTTGAGAAGATCTGCGCGGAGCTTCGCATTTATCAGGCCGCCCTGCGCACCGTGTTTACTCTGGAGAATTTTGACAACCTGATTAAGAATGGCCGTATGCGCCCTCTGGTGGGGAACCTGCTCCATTCTCTGGGAATCCACGTAATTGCGGATACCACGCCGCAAGGCTCTATTCATGTGGCGGATAAGGCTCGCGGCGAAACGAAGACCTATCAGGCCATTACAAAGCAGATGGCCGCCAGTAAGGACTGCACCGGGGCCGAGGTGATTATTTCCCACTGCCAGAACCTGCCGGGAGCCGTCAAGCTGAAGGAGCAGATTCTGCGGGACCTGCCGGTGAAGGGCGTGGAAATTATGGCCTGCCGGGGCCTGACCAGTTTTTATGCCATGGAAAAGGGCCTGATTTTGGGCTATTGAGGATACGGTCAAGGGCGCCCGCGGAAGTTTTCCGCGGGCGCCCCTGCGTATTGGAAAACCACCGTTGCTTCTCGGAATATTGCCGGCGGACAAATATTAGCGGAAATTTGGCACGAACTATGGTATAATAAACGCAAAGCGGTTAAGATACTTTTAAATACGACATATTTCATGCTATTTCAACAGAAAAAGACTGGGGGGGTGAAGGCTTGCGCACTCGAAAATCTCTTTTGAAGAGTATTTTTTCCTTTCGACGAAGGGATTTGCTGATATGCACGGCGATTCTAATCTGCGCGTGGACGGCCTGTATGATATTGCTGCACGCCGATACCAGCGAGGGCTTTGCTTCCCCGGTTTTTGTGCTGGCGGTGCTGCTGATTTCCCGCCTGACCGACGGATATCTGTTCGGGCTGCTGGCCGCCGTGGTGGGGGTTGTCTCCGTAAACTATATGTTTACCTATCCGTTTGGGGCGATTGATTTTACCCTTTCCGGCTACCCGCTGACCTTTTTGACGCTTCTCATGGTTTCCATTGTCACCAGTGCTCTGACCACGCAGATTAAGCAGCAGGAGAAGCTCCACACCGACAACGAGATGGAAAAAATGCGGGCGAACCTGCTCCGCTCCGTGGCCCACGATATCCGCACGCCGCTGACCTCCATTGTGGGGTCCACCTCCGTCATTTTGGAAAACCCCTCGATTTCAAGTGAGGAGCAGGGAGATTTGCTGCGGGACGTGCGGGAGGAAGCGCAGTGGCTGATCCGGGTGGTGGAGAATCTTTTGTCCATCACGCGAATCGGGGAAAACGGGCAGGCACACATCGTCAAGAAGAATGAAGCAGCGGAAGAAATTTTGGGAGAGACGGCCCGGAAATTTCGCAAGCGGTTTCCCAATGTGCACATTACTGTGGAGGCGCCCCACGAGCTTTTACTGGTGCCGATGGACGCCATTTTGATTACGCAGGTGCTGGCAAACCTGTTGGAAAACGCTGTGCGACACGGCGAGACGACCACCCGTGTGGCCCTGTCAGTGAAACGAGACGGAAGGATGGCCAAGTTTTCCGTTCAGGACAACGGTCAGGGAATTCCCAGAGAGCAGATGCCCCGCCTGTTTGATGGAACGCTGAAGCGCAGCGAGACCCCTGCCGGCGACGGAAAGCGGGATATGGGACTGGGATTGATGGTGTGCCTCACCATTGTGAAAGCCCATAAGGGCTTCATGGAGGCGCGGAATATAAAGGGCGGCGGCGCGGAATTTGTATTCTGCCTGCCCGCGACAGAGGAGGAAGAACAGTGAACATCCGGGAAAAGATATTGGTGGTGGAGGATGAGAAAAGCATCTCCCGGTTTATCTCCGCCATACTGGACAACAACGGCTATGAGTCCGTACAGGCCCGAACAGGGACGGAGGCGCTGTCCATGATCTCGTCCCACTGCCCGGATCTGGTGATTTTGGATCTGGGTCTGCCGGACATGGACGGGCTGGAAATTCTGCGAAACCTGCGCTCCTGGTCCAGTCTTCCGGTGGTGGTGGTCTCCGCCCGGGACCACGAGCAGGACAAGGTGGCGGCGCTGGATTTGGGTGCGGACGACTATCTGACAAAGCCCTTTGGAACCGCCGAGCTGCTGGCGCGGGTCCGGGCCGCCATCCGCCACACCCGTACCACCTCAGCCAACGACGGGGTTGCCCGGGAGGGCACGTATTCCGTGGGTCGCTTGACCATTGATTACAACAAGCATCAGGTGCTGGTGGACGGCGAGAACGCGAAGCTGACGCTCAGTGAGTTCCGCATTGTGGCACTGCTTGGAAAATACGCGGGCAAGGTACTCACGTATGATTTTATTATCAAAGAGCTGTGGGGACCCCGCGCGGGGGACGATAACCAGATTCTCCGGGTCAATATGGCAAACATTCGCCGGAAGGTGGAAAAAAACCCGGCGGAACCGGAGTACTTTTTCACGGAGGTAGGCGTGGGATACCGTCTTGCTGAGGGAAATTGAACTCCGCAGCGGTCGTTTTTGGGAGTCGGATATACTTGTAATTAAACGGGAAGCGGCTTTTATAAACCGCTTCCCGTTTTTGCGTGCAGATCAATGCAAGAAAAGCCGCCGCCGATTTAATTGCGTTCCATTTTAGAATAAAATATTTACTTTCTATAATAAATTAACGATATTTTAACGACAAGCCAATTGTTTTTAATAAGATCGTAATAATTCTTAACAAACTCTGAACGCTTTTTATAGGAAAAATCTGATACTATCTTAACAAGGACCCTAACAGGGTCCGTAAAGAGCCGTGTGGGAGCGGCAGAAACAAAGGAGTGTGTGTATCTATGGCAACCTTTTTCATTGGCCTCGTAATTCTTGTAGGCGGAGGAGCGCTTTACGGCACCTTCTGCGAGAAAATTTTTGGGCCGGACGACCGGGAGACGCCTGCCTATTCCAAGCAGGACGGCGTTGACTATGTTCCCATGAAGGAGTGGAAGAACAGCCTCATCAACCTGCTGAACATTGCCGGAACCGGCCCCATCATCGGGCCCATTCAGGGAATTTTGTTCGGGCCTATCGCGTTTTTGACTATTCCCATCGGCAACGTGATTGGCGGGGCCATGCACGACTATTTTTCCGGCATGATCTGCCTGCGCGACGGCGGCACTCAGATGCCCGAGATGGTCCGCAGATATAGCAACAAGGGTGTTTACGCGATTTATCAGGTGATCCTCTGTGTGCTGTTGCTGCTGGTGGGCGCGGTGTTTATCTACACCCCCGGCGACATTGCCGCCACGCAGGTGTTTGGGTTCTCCGGCGCACCTACCGCTGTGTCCACCTGGGTGATTTACGGTGTGATTTTTGCCTACTATCTGGTTGCCACCGTTTTCCCCATTGATAAGATTATCGGCAGAATTTATCCCGTTTTCGGCGCGATTTTGCTTTTTTCCGCCGTGGGCGTGTTTATCGGCCTGCTGGTGCAGGGTTATCCCCTGCTGAACGTTTGGGACGATTGGAACGGCGGTCTCATTAAGTACGGCGACTATTTTGGCACCAATCACTTCTTCCCCATCTTCTTCATCACCGTGGCCTGCGGCATTCTCTCCGGCTTCCACTCCACGCAGACCGCTATTATCGCCCGGACCATGAAGAAAGAGAAGCAGGGCCACACCACTTTCTATCGCATGATGACGCTCGAAGGCTTCATCGCCATGATCTGGGCTGCGGGCGCCATGGGCGTTTACAATCTGGGTCTGCAGGAGGCCAATCCCTCTCTGGCTACCGGCACCATCGGGATTGTCTGCAAGAGCCTTCTGGGCAATGCGGGCGGCCTGATTGCACTGCTGGGCGTGATTGTCCTGCCCATCACCTCCGGCGACACTGCCCTTCGCGCCCTGCGCCTGAGCATTGCCGAGTCCTTCCACATTGACCAGAGCAGCAACGGCAAGCGCCTGTCCCTGTCCGCCATTATCTACGTGCTGGTGGCTGTGATTCTGGTGTTCGCCAAAATGAATCCCGCCGGCTTCAGCATTCTGTGGCGCTATTTTGCATGGACCAACCAGACGCTGGCCCTGTTTGCGTTCCTGGCCATCTCCATCTGGATGTTTGAAAACGGTAAGGCCAAATACGTGTGGGTGCCCTTGATTCCCGGCGCGTTTTATGCCTTTGTTACCATTACGTTTATTATGAACGCCAAGATCGGCCTCAATATTCCTTGGGGCGGGGCCTATGCCATCGGCGGCGTGGCGGCGATTGCTTATGCGGCCGTAATCCTCTGGTATGGCCGCCGCAGAGCGGCTGCCCTGCCCTTGAGCGCGAAGCAGTAATTCTTCATTTCGTTTACCGCAGAGAAATGTGGCAAAGCAATACATATCGACAGAGCCGCGGCAAAGGCCGCGGCTCTGTCTGTGTTTTTGGAGCAAGGAAAAATTTACATGAATGTCAACGCGGAGCCGCAAGCTTTGGAAATACTGTGTATTGTAATTTCTTTTCAGCAATCGTATAATTGCGTTAAGAAAAGACAAATAGATGTCAATTTGTCCTCTTATTACAGACAAAGTTATGCCAATAAAAGACTGAAAGCGAAATTTTCCGGGGCCGTTGGAACCGGAAATAAAACCGCGGCATGGTCTTGCAATTAAGGACAGCGAGCGCAAAAGCTTTATAATTTTTAGGAGGGGACGACCATGCTGACTCTGGAAATGATTCAGGAAGCACAGGCCGCGCTGCGGGGCGTGGCAAGAATAACGCCGCTGAATCCTGCTAAAAAGCTGGGAAAAAACGTGTATATTAAGGCTGAAAATCTCCAGCTTACCGGCGCGTTCAAGCTTAGGGGTGCTTATAATAAAATTCGCTCCCTAACGGAAGAGGAGGCAAAGCATGGCGTCATTGCCTGCTCTGCCGGGAATCACGCGCAGGGGATTGCGCTGTCCGCTGCCAAGCTGGGGATTAAGTCTATCATCTGCATGCCTGCCGGTGCGCCCATTAGCAAGGTGGAGGCCACGCGAAACTATGGTGCGGAAGTAGTGCTGGTTCCCGGCGTGTATGACGACGCTGCCGCAGAGGCCGCGCGGCTGACACGGGAACGGGGCTATACCTTTGCCCATCCCTTTAACGATGAGTTGGTCATGGCGGGGCAGGGGACCATCGGCCTTGAAATTCTGGAGCAACTGCCCGAGGTGGAGCAGGTGGTGGTTCCCATTGGCGGCGGAGGCCTGATCTCAGGCGTGGCCTGCGCCATCAAAAGCCTGAAGCCATCCTGCCGGGTAGTGGGTGTGCAGGCGGCCGGTGCGGCGGGGATGTACGTCTCCCAGCGGGCAGGCCGCCCGCTGAAGCTGCCCAGCGTTTCCACCATTGCGGACGGCATTGCCGTGAAGGAACCGGGAGATTTGAGCTTTGCCCTGTGCACGAAATACGTGGATGAAATTGTCACCGTAAAAGACGATGAAATTGCCACCGCCATTTTGGCGCTAATGGAGGACCAGAAAACTGTGGCCGAGGGGGCGGGCGCGGTGCCGGTGGCCGCCGTCATGTTCGGAAAGGTGGACGTGACCGACCGCAAGACAGTGTGTCTGGTTTCTGGGGGAAATGTGGATGTCACCACGTTGTCCCGCATTATTACCAAGGGGCTGTCCAAGTCGGGGCGGCTGGCGGAATTTTCCGCCAAAATTGCGGATAAGCCGGGAAGTCTTCTGGGCCTTCTTCAGGTGGTGTCGGACACGGGCGCCAATATTCTCAGTATCAATCACTCCCGGGAGGATAAGCACGCCGACGTGGGGGCGTGCATCGTGTCTATGGTACTGGAGACGCGAAACGCCCAGCATGTGGATGACATCGAGCGGGAGTT
>NZ_DALZCH010000128.1:0-8432 GCF_031978065.1 Oscillibacter sp. | reverse complement strand
GAGAGATAATCAAGCCGCAACCAATCTGGTTGGAAATTCCAAGGAGATGATTTCCCTGCGCAAATTGATTTCCGTCATTGCGAAATCCGATGCCAGCGTCTTAATCACAGGGGAAAGCGGCGTTGGAAAAGAAGTAGTCGCAAAGGAAATCTACAATAAAAGCCTCCGCTCAGACGGCCCCTTTATTTCGGTCAACTGTGCCGCAATTCCCGAAAACCTTTTGGAGTCGGAGCTGTTCGGCTATGAAAAGGGCGCTTTTACGGGCGCGTTCAAGCAAAAAATCGGCCTGTTCGAGGTGGCGGACGGCGGAACCATCATGCTGGATGAAATTGGGGAGTTTCCCATTCACTTACAGCCAAAATTGCTGCGCGTTTTGCAGGAGCGGGAAATACGCCGGGTTGGCGGCACGCACAACATCCCAATTGACGTCCGGGTGATTTCCGCCACAAACCGGGACCTTCTTCAGCAGGTAAACGAAGGCAAATTCCGGTGCGACCTCTATTATCGGCTGAATGTAGTACCCATTCTGATTCCCCCCCTGCGCCAGCGAAGAGAGGATGTCGCTCTGCTGGCCTCCAGCTTTTTGATGCAGTTTAACAAAAAATATAAAACCTCAAAATTTTTCCTCAGCCAGGCAGTCATATTGCTGGAGCAGCATGACTGGCTGGGAAATGTGCGTGAATTGGAAAATGTGGTAGAGCGATTGGTGATCGTATCCAGCGGAAATGCCATCACGCCACAGCAGATTTTAACGGTGTTCAGCGGGAAGCTGAATATGGACACAAATACGGAGTCGGCTTCCGAATTTTCATTGAAGGAGGCAGTGGACCAACTGGAAAAAAAGATGATTTCCGAAGCGCTATCCAATTATAAAAGTACGTATAAAGCCGCAAAGATCCTCGGGATGTCCCAATCCACGCTAGTGCGCAAGGCGAAGCAGTTGAATATTAAGAGCGCTAAAAAGGCTGGCCTGCCGGAGTAAACAAGCGGCGAAGAGGCGTTTGTCCGCCAAGCCCGCAACGTCCGACGCCAATACGAGCGTAACCGTATCTGCTTTCCACATCAAATGATAATGCCATATTTGTTGATACGGTATTGCAGGCTCTGCCGCCTAAGACCCAATGCATCGGCAGTTTTTGAGATGTTATACCCATAGTGTGCCAGGGCTTCACGCAGAACTTTGCTTTCATAAGTGTCCATAATGCTTTGCAGGTTCTCTTCCCATGGGAAGGTAGCAGCGTCGCTGCCGCTGACCGGTTCCACAAACTCCGGCTGAGTTTCTTGCTGCTTTCGCAGATAACTGGGTAGATACTCCACCTTGAGTACATCATCGTCCGTGACGTTTTGGGCATAATCCAGCACGTGGAACAGCTCCCGCACATTGCCCGGCCATGCATAGGCGCTGAATAGCTGCCGAACTTCCGGGGTAATTTGAGAAAACGTGTGAACAAACTGGAACGACGTGGTATTGAGCCGATAGGCAATCAGCTCGTCCAGATCCTCCAGATGCTCTCGCAGAGACGGCAGCTCGATCATCACGGTAGACAAGCGGTAAAAAAGGTCCTTGCGAAGCTCGTTTTTCACAACGGCCTGAAACGGGTCCTCATTGCAAGAGGAAATGATGCGCACATCCATTTGAATGTCTTTCTGCCCGCCTACCCGGCGGAACGTATTTTCCTGAATGGCCCTCAGAATCTTGGACTGCATACTTAGGCTCATAGAGTTCAGTTCATCGAGAAAGAGTGTGCCGCCTTCGGCTTCCTCAAAGTAACCCGGCTTGCTCTCACTCCCTGTGAACGCCCCCTTTTGAGACCCAAACAGCAAACTCTCAATCAGCGTTTCCGGAATGGCGGCGCAATTCAGCGCCACAAACTTCTTGTCCCGGCGGTTGCTTGCTCGATGAATGCTTTGCGCAAAGACCTCCTTGCCCGTTCCAGTCTCCCCCACCAATAAGATAGAGCTTCCACGCGGGGCCACCCTCCGGGCCAGCTCCACCGCCTCCTGAAGCTTCGGCCCGTGTCCAATGATGTGTTCAAACGTATATCCGGTAAAACGGACGGTTTGGGTATGCTGGGCATATTGCTTTAAAGCTCTGTCAATTTCTTCAATCCTCTGGGCGTCGGCATTTACGATGCTGCTGCTCTGTTCAAACACCACGGCGCCCACCAGTTCCTTGCCGCGCAGGATTGGGTAGGCAGTATTTGCGGTGGCAATGGAGACGCTGTTGCTGGATGTGAAGTGATCCACTCGGTTGACGACCGGGGACTGCGTTCTCAGGCAGGTCATTACAGTACTGATATCCTCGCTCAGTTCATACATGTCCAGCAGATGCCGCCCGCCCACAGCCAGATCGTCCGGAATTTGAGAAATTTGCCGGCTGGACTTGTTAAAAAAGACCGCGCAGGCATTTTTGTCATAGATCTGAATCCCCTGCAAAATATAGTTCATGGCCTGCGTCATAAGCCACTCCCAATCATTTCGCTTTTTGATAAGCAGATACGTCTTATCGTTCTCTGCTGGAAGCTTTTCAAAGAAAAAGTGATCCTTGCCCCAGACAAATTCTCCCGTGTGCGCCCCGTCCGGCAGGGAAAATGCCTTTGCGGGTTTGTGTCTGCGGAGTGCCCAGTCGGAAAACAGAAGCTGGTACATCTCCCGTGCCTGTGGATTTCCCCACACCACTTGGTCGATCATTCCGTCTTTTTCCAAAAGAAAATAAAAATCGTAAAACTCCAAAAAATCGCCTCCTTGTTTTAAGCATAGCACGACTTTGTAAAACGCGTCAAGGAAAGTGCCAAACTATTTTGCGATATGCAAAATAGTTTGGCACTTTTTGCAGATATTATTTTAATAAAAACAAATACAGACTATTTTTAGTCACGTAAAAGTCGTGGCCAGAAAAAAATTTTATTTGTAAAAAACGCAGAATTTGCAAGGAAAATCTAATTTTTTACCATCATTTTTTCACTTTGCTTTTTAAAATTGCACAAAGCCGGCACGGAAATTGCTTTTATTTTTGAAAAGAGGAAAGGAGCGTATGATCTGCCGTCTTAGCGTCAGATCCATACAACAACATGTCATGAGCGAAAAAACCACCGCGCAAAAACCTGTCCGTTGGAGCGTATTCGTTCCCTGCTTCTTGGTGATCGGCGGCGCCGCAATTTTGGGGGTCGTCAACAATGCGTGGCTGACAGAGGTTGCCAGTGCCATCTTTGGATGGTCCCTGGGCAATTTCGGCTGGCTCTATCAACTGGTAGCCATGGGAACTCTGCTGCTCATCAGCCTGCTGGCCTTTTCCAAGCTGGGCAACATTCGGCTGGGCGGACCGGAGGCAAAGGCAAAGCACTCCTTTGGCTCTTGGTTTGCTATGACCCTCACCGGCGGCATTGCAACCGGACTGATTACCTACGGCGTTAATGAGGTGCTAATTTATTTCGGCAATATTTACGGAGAACTGGATGGCTATGGGATTCCGGCTCTCAGCAATGAAGCGGCATACTTTTCCATGGGCCGCTGCTTTTATAACTGGACAGTCATCCCCTACGCCATGTATGCCCTGTCCGGTGTGCTCATCGCGTATCTCTACTTCAACCGGGGCAAGGAACTGTCTGTGGCCGCGTCCCTCACGCCGCTGTTCGGTGAAAAGGTGATGCACGGCTTTTGGAAATCTCTGGTTGACGTGCTTTCCGTGCTGGCAATTGCTCTGGGCCTCGCGGCCTCTCTGGGCGCTGGTCTGGCGCTGATCGGCACCGGCCTTTCTTCCGCCTACGGCATTGCTCAGGGACCGCTTGTCTGGTTTATTCTCACCGCGATCATCACCGTGACCTTTACCGCCGCATCCGTCACAGGCATTGATAAGGGCATCAAGTGGCTGGCGGGTCTGACCTCAAAAATTTTCTATGTTTTGCTGATTTTGCTCTTTATCATCGGGCCGACGATTTACATCCTTAATATGGCCAACGTGGGCCTTGGCTACTGGCTGGACCGCTTCTGGATGTGGGGCTTTGATCCCTCCACTGTGGGCGGCTCCGCGTTGGTAACATGGTGGACCATGTATGACTGGGCAATCTGGATTGCCTACGCGCCGCTGATGGGCATTTTCTTTGCCATCATCGCATATGGCCGAACCATTCGGCAGTTTTTGGTCATCAACTGGATGCTTCCTTCTGCATTCGGCTTTGTGTGGTTTGCCGTCTGGGGCGGCACGGCGCTGAATTGGCAGATCGCGGGCAAGGCGGATATCATCTCCGCGATTCAGTCCAATGGCGCAGTCGCCGGCATATGGGAGTTCCTAAAGCATGTGCCTCTGGGTTCCATTTTGATTCCGGCCATTATTATCACTTTGATTGCAGCCTTCTCCACCACAGCGGACACCATGTCCACCACCATCTCGGCTCTGTGCACGCAGGGTGCGCGGCACGACGAGGAACCGGCCCTTTGGCAGAAAATTGTCTGGGGCGCGCACCTTGGTTTGATTGCCTGCATAATGGTTGCTTTTGGCGGCGGCGCGCAGGGCGTGGACGGTGTAAAATATCTGGCGGCCTGCGGCGGCTTTGTGGTTCTGGCTATTTTTATTCTTCAGGTGTTTTCCGCAGTGAAGGTGTTTTTCTTCGATCCGGCTACGAAGCTCGATATTCAAGCCGCTGAAACTGCCGCAGCACCCGAAAAAGTCGAGTAAGCGGAGGCATCGTGTGAAAAAGGAAAATCAAACTGTCGTCCTTGGCGCGCCCATCACTCTGATGGATTTTATCGCGGTGGCCCGGGACGGAGCTTCGGTGGAATTTTCTGCCGAATATCAGGCGCGTGTAAAGCGGTCCCGCGCTCTGGTGGAGCGCTGGGTGGACGAGGGAAAAGTCATGTACGGCGTAACCACTGGTTTTGGAGCACTGTGTACCAAGGCCATCGACAAGAAGGAAACCGCCCAGCTTCAGGAAAACATCCTGCTTTCCCATTCCGTGTCCGTGGGGGAACCTTTGTCAATCGAACGAGTACGGGGAACCATGCTGATGGTATTGCAAAATCTGGGGCAGGGTTACTCCGGTGTGGGCATTGCCGTTCTGGAGCAGTACCGGAATTTTTTGAATCTGGGGTTAACGCCGTGGGCTCCGGGGGACGGAAGCGTAGGCTATCTGTCCCCGGAGGCTCACATGGCCATGGTTCTCATCGGCGGAGGAAAGGCTTATTTGAACGGCAACTTGATGGAAGGCCGCGAGGCTTTGGCTAAAGCAGGTCTGACCCCTCTCGTCCTTGGCTCCAAAGAGGGGCTGGCACTGGTATCCGGCACCACCTCGTCTACCGCCATGGCGGCGCTGGCCATTTGGGATCTGCTGAACGCTGCCAAAGCCGCCGATATCATCGGCGCGCTGACATTAGAGACCAGCCGAGGCGTTTTGGACGCTTTTGATTCTCGAGTAATGCAGGTGCGCCCCCATCCCGATCAGACCCGGACAGCGGAAAATGTCCGTGCCGTTTTGAAGGGCTCCGGTATTATGGAGAAATACCGAGGCAGCCGGGTACAGGATGCCCTCTCTCTGCGATGCATCCCCCAGCTTCACGGCGCGGCAAAAAAGACCTTGTTGGACGCGAAAGCGGCAATTGAGATCGAGATGAACGCCTGCTGCGATAATCCCATCATCTGGCCGGAGGACGGGAATGAGGCCGTAATCTCCGCCTGCAACGCGGACTCATCCTACGTGGGGATGGAGATGGACAGCGCCTGTATCGCCGCCGTGGGGCTTGCTAAGATGTCAGAGCGGCGCAACAACCGGCTAATTGATGAGAGTTTGTCTGGCTATCCGTGGTTCTGCATCAAAAAACCGGGCCTAAACTCCGGGCTGATGATTCCCCAATACACGCAGGCCGGTCTTCTGAACGAGCTGAGAATGCTGGCCACGCCGTCCACCATCGACAATACGCCCACCTGCGGCAATCAGGAAGATTACGTGGCCATGGGCTACAACGCCTGCAAAAAGGCGGGTGCCGCGGCGGAAAAACTGGAGTATATTCTGGCGATTGAACTGCTTTCCGGCTATCAGGCGCAGCAATTTCTGGATATCAATTTAAACCGGGGAGAGGGCAGCGCCGCTGCGCTGAAAGCAGTGGGGAATCTGGTGCCTGTTATGGATAAGGATATATTCCTTTACCCACACATTGTGGCCTTGCGGGAGCTGATTCACACAGGACAACTGACTAAAGCAGTGGAACGGGTCACCGGTCCGCTGCACTAAAAAAGGAGTGAACAACGATGCGTGGAAGGGCAAAAAAACAAGTTGAAATGGATTTGCTAAAGATTTTTTTGACGCCGCCCAATTCAAAAAAAGAGAAAATTACTTTGCTTACCATGTTGGTGGTGACATTTCTCATCTTTTTCGGGCCGATTTGCTTCTCCGCAATTTCCCCTGTGAAGGCGATATTACTGGCTTGCCTGCCTGCCGTGTCCTTCTCTTGGGGGTGGATGGTACTGCTACGGTCCCTGTTCCGCAAACGGGACTTCTGCAAATAAACCGTCGGCAATGCGCATACCACCCCGAAAGTCGTATCTCTGATAAGAGAAAGGTCAATGGTCTGTAAGGCAAAAGCTCAGAACACCAACACGTAACGGAGTAAATTGAATCCGTCTCGCTCACCCCACAAATCTAATATATTGACGCCACTATACCAGTAAAATCAAACGCTGCCGAAGATATTGGGTGATGCAAAACCACGCCTTCTTTGTACGGTAACGAGTTGACGCCACCTGCTGTTTGTTCTGACACATTGTTGTTCCATCAATTGAAAAAACGCACCGTGGAATTACTTAATTGTAATTCCACGGTGCGTTTTGTTTTATTTTGCTAACACTCTGTCGCCTTTACCAATTTACTTTACACATAACTTTTGATTTTCTCTTTTTCATTGCCGACACGCCTTCGCAGCCATATTCAGCGCCTCTTTTATAACTCGTTTGAAATATATTCGATTGATTTCATCACGTATTGGCTTCCGTCAAAGGCATATGTAATCACGATTTCTCCTGCAAAAACCGTAATGGAGATTTGAGCAGGAACTATCGCTTTAAGCATAGACCCATCCACTTCGTAAGTAACGATACTGCCAAACCACGCCTTCTCCTCTCCCCATTCCTGAGCATAGTCCTCCGGCAAAGTGATGACGGAATCCTGCCCATTCACCTGAACGGTTACTGTCACGGAACCGTTTTCATGGACGATTGATGTATCAGTATATTTCTCGATGATGTCCAAAGGATCTGTTACGTTGGTCTCAACGAAATTTTGGGGATTGATCACATGGATAGTTTTCTGATTGACGCCCGTTCCTTCGCCGATTGTCAAAATCACAACCAGTTCCTTCTTTCCGTCGCCGTTGATGTCTTTTAGAATAAGCTCCGGCAGAAATGAGTCTTTTTCAATGTTCATCCATTCATAGTATCTGTTGACGCCGTTAATGGAAAGATACAGACCGTCATATCCGCCGGTCGTGTTAAAATCATTTTTATAACCGTATATATAAATTTGATCATCCGGCAGGCTTGCAAGCAGTACGCTTGTTTCGGGTAATGGTACATTGCCTTCTGCTTCGCCCGAAAAATATTGATTCGAGTATTCTTTAGAGGAAATTGTCCAATCAAAAACATAGTGAGGAGCATTCGGATCGGAAATGGCGTCGCCGGAGCCGGATGATATTCTTAAAATATAATTGTTCTTGTCGTAAGAATAGTACTCATGCCCTTCGGTTTCATCTCTTTCAATGGATTCACATGGCCCATATATCTGCTCAATTTGACTCTCGGCGTCTCCAACTTTGAGACCTTCCGCCGTTTCAATCTTGGGGTTTTTTACCGATACTGAGCTTAGCACCCATTCTTCCGGCCCCGCTTCAACAGGAGTTTTCGCAAACCAAAGGGAATATTCCTCGTTAAACAACTCATCAGTATAGTCGCCTTTCAGATTGATATTTGCCGCCTCCAGCTTTTTCGTTGCCTCATCCACGCTCATGCCAAGTTTCAGGGGGCATTTTTCTCCATTTGGACCAAGCAAGGTAATATCATCTTGCGCTTGATCGTAGGATTCACCGGGTGCATCCCCGATACGCTGATGCGACACAATCAATAAGCTGCCGTCTTGTATTTTCAGTGTGAGTGCCGCAGTTTCGCAAAACAGGCGTACAATATCGCCCTGCCGTTCACCGCTTGTGTATGTGAAGTAGGCAAACCCGGCATCACTGGTAAAGTTATAGTACGCGTCATAGTCCTTCAGATAAATCAGTTCATCCATTCCCACTCCGCTAAGATCACCCTGTGAAATGCCCATATATTCTTTTAAAGCTTCATTTACGGTGCTGGCTGAGAATTTGTGAATAGGAACCGGCATCCCGTCCAAGGTCATATCGACACCGAAAGGCCAGTTTTCGGAATCCTTGAGCGCCTCAAATTCAGT
>NZ_DALZCH010000127.1:0-8461 GCF_031978065.1 Oscillibacter sp. | reverse complement strand
CTTTTACTATCTATTACGGAACCCCGGATTTCATTGCGATTGCGCACCAGTATCAGGCGTCCGGGAAACTGCCGGAACTGACGCTTCAGGTGACGAACGAAGACGCGTCAACGTCGGTCGGTACGCAGACGGTGGCCTACTATGGCGTGGTACTGAGCAAAATCCCGCTCTCTCTGCTGGATGAATCGGCGGACTATCTGGAAGAGGAAATCAGCTTCACGGCATCCAGCTTCGAGCCGTTAAGTAATTTTAATGCCCCCGTCAATCTGGGCGGCTGATAGGAGGATGGCACATGAGTAGTTTGGAAGCATTCCTGCATCCCGTACAGGCGCAGGAAACAAAAGAAATCATCATTTCCAATCGGTTTCAACAGGACGGAAAGCCTGTCCCGTTTGTGATCCGGGCTTTGTCTGAAGAGGAAAATCAGAAAATCCGCGAAAGCTGCACACGCAAGACCAGGAATCGCGCTGGAAACATCTCCTCCGAGTTTAATGCGAACGCTTTTTCCGTAAAAATGCTGATTGCGGGAACCGTGACGCCGGATTTTAATTCGACGGAGCTGTGCAGTGCTTACGGAACTATGGACCCGATGGAAGTGCCCGGAAGGATGCTTCTGGCGGGGGAGTACGGCAGGCTTTCCGATGCAATCGCCGAGTTGTCCGGATTCGACGACGATATCGAGGAACAGGCAAAAAACTAATTGAGGGTGGGATGGACCGTGACACCGCAGTGGCGTATTACCTGTGCGTGCGTCACGGTGTCCTGCCCCATACGGTATTGGATATCCCGGAGAGAGAAAAGACATTGATCCTTGCCATGGCGCAAAAAGAGGCCAGGGACGCGAAAAAGGGGTGAGTAAATGGCAGAAATCAGAGACCAATTAACACTGGTAGACCGATTTTCCAATACGCTGAATCGGTATGCAACCAAAATGAGTGCATCCGCTAAGATGACCAGATCGGCGGAGCGGCAGGTAACCGCGGCGAATACCAGCATGGCGGGAACCACCAGCGCAGCAATGGTGGCCGCGGCAGAAAGCACGGTTAATTCCACGGTTGAAATCTCCGGTGCGACGCAGAACCTGATTGACCGTCTCGCCTCCGCGCAGGACGCATTGGCGCAGTCGTTTACATCCACGCAGGCAGAGCAGAATCTTGCATCGCTGGAGCGGCAGATGAAGCGTGTGGGGCTTGTTTGGACATCCACGGCGGCAGAGGAGGAATCCGCAATACTGCTGGCAAGGGACAGCCTGAGTGATTTGGCACGGCAGGGGTTGATTACAGCAAACACCATTGCCCGGGGTGCGTATCAGGAAATGCAGGCGAGGCAGCAAGCGGCGGCTGCTGCTGCAGCAGAAAAAGCAGCGGCGCGTCAGGCCGCGGAGGATAAAAAGGCCTTTGCCGAGGCGGAAAAGCTGACGGCTTGGCTGGTAAAGGAAACCGCTGCTGCACAGCGAGAAGAGGCTGTCGCGGCGCGTGCTTCCTCAGCGGCGCACCAAGGCATTATAGGCCGATTGGCGCAGCATACCCAAGGGCTGATTAAAAACGCCATTGCCTCTGCCAAAGCACGGCAGGCTCACGACGCATTGGGGAATAAGCTGATGCGAATGGGGGCGCTCCTATTCACCGCCCGCAGAATCATGCGGTTCCTTGCGGATACCATAGAACGTGCGCCGAACGGCATTCAGAAGTCGTGGAGCACAATGACCAACGGTCTTCGGGATACTTTGGCAAGAGGCTTTGTTTCCATGCTGAAAGCAATGCAGCCCGCGATGGATCGGTTTAACAAATTCATGTCAAGCCCCGCGGGACAGCGCATGGCGAGGGGTCTTCAAACGGCTATGAGCTTGCTTGGGCAGGTTGTCGGGGTGGTTCTTGATAAGATCACGGCGCTGGGTGAGTGGGTCGGAAATAACTTTACGACGGTGATGGAAGTGGCGGGAGTGTTGGCGCTGGTCTATGCAAAGAATATGTTAGCCGCTGCCGCCGCTACTGCAATTGCAAATCTTCCTTTGCTACTCACTATCGGCTTGGTTTCAGCGGCGATTGTCGGATTGCAAAAGGCTGGATTTACAGCGCAGGACATTTTTACTGGAATTGGTCAAGCGGCTGGAACGCTCTACGCATTTGTCTATAACTTGGTGGCGATGGGATACAACATGTTTGCCTCTGCTGCGAATTTTGTTGGGAACGTGTTTAAAGACCCGGTTGCGTCCGTCAAGATTTTGTTTCTAGATATGGCGATTACCGTGCTTGGACACATTCAGAAAATGGCACAGGGCATTGAGGACTTGATCAACAAAATTCCGGGCGTTTCCGTAAATCTGACTTCCGGGATCGATGCGCTATATAACGCTGCTACGAATAAGCGCGACCAAATTAAGGCTGATTCCGGCTGGACTCAGTACGTAGACCCTATGTCATACAAAGACTATGGCACGACTGCTAACGCGTGGGGCGATAAATTTGGCTCTTTCGCAGACAAGTTCACCAACTTTTCTCTCGACCACACCACGGCGGCGGCACTCAAGAACATCGACAAGAATACTTCCGCAATCAGCAAAAACCTTTCCGACGAGGATTTGAAGTACCTCGAAGACGTGGCAATCCGAAAATACGAGCGCAATTCCAGCGTCACCCTTGCACCGCAGATCAAAGTAATGATGCAGGGCAACGCGGATAAGTCTGCCGGATACGACGTCGCGAACGCCATTGCGGACATTCTGGCGCGGCAGGCGGCGTCCCACACCAGCCTGACCACGTAGGGGGGGTAAACCATGCAAAACCAGTACGGAATCTATCTGACGGCGGAGAACGTGACAATACGATTCCCCGTCAACCCGCAGGAGCTTTCGATTTCATACACCCAGAACAACGAGACCTACAATGTGCTGGCGCAGGGCGAAATTGTTCAACCGAGGAAACCCGTCCTTGCTAATATCTCGTGGGATGACGGGCTGCTTCCCGGAAGCTATAATTCCCCGTATGTTCTGACATCGGGAGATTTTAGAGCCCCGGAATTCTACATCAAGTTTCTGAACCGCTGCAAGTCCCTCGGGACAGTCTGTACGCTGACGATTGACCGACGATACGAGGACGGCACGCCGTTTCACTCGGACTCCTTCTCTGTGGTGGTGGGTGATTTCACTCCCACGGAAAAGGGCGCGGAGACGGGGGATTTCTACTATTCCATTGCGCTTACGGAGTACCGGGACTATATCCCCGGTTCCGTGACGCTGGAGCAAAAGACATCTTCCTCGGCAGTTGCGGTTACACAGACCGCGCGTGCAGTACCCGCGAGTAAGCTGGTGGTCGGCGCAAAGGTCACGGTGACAGGGGCCTACTACTACACCAGCGCCGGGGCCAACCCGCACGGAAACGGAAGCGGACGTACTGCGGTTGTGTCGCGGATATTGACCTCCGGGGCCTATCCGGTTTTGCTTCGCACAACTGCTGGCGGCTTGCTTGGCTGGTGCAAAAAGGATGCGGTGAAGGTGCAATGACGTATTCCTTGCTTATTGAAAACCGCAACAGCGGGAGAATCTACGAGTGCGCCACGCTGACAAAAACCGTAACGCTTTCCACAAAGCGGACAGGCTCCCCGGCATCCTTGACAATCGACCTTCTGAAAGGCGGGGACTTAGCGTTCTTCGAAGGGGACCCTGTGCGTTTTTCTGTGGATGGGCAACTACTGTTTTACGGTTATGTGTTCATCAAAGAAAAAGACCGCTGGGGGAATATATCTATCACGGCGTACGACCAGACGCGCTACCTGCTGGCAAAGCAGTCATACCGTTTTTCGGGTGTGACGGCAGAGGGGATTATCCGACGTATCGCAAATGATTTCCAGCTCAACGTGGGCGCTCTGGCAAGCACCGGGTACACCATCCCATATCTGGACTTCGGGAGCGGCAAGGGCTGTCTGGATATCATTCAGAACGCCTTGCAGCAGGTCACATTGAACACTGGAAAAGTGTTTGTATTCTACGATGACGGTGGAGCGCTGGCGCTGAAAGAATCCGCACAGTGGCGTTCTAGTGTGACCATCGGGGACGGTTCTCTTGCGACGGACTACACCTATAAAACCGACATTGACAGCGATACATACAACGCGGTCAAGCTGGTGCGGCCGAATGAGAAGACCGGACACGGTGATGCGTACGAGGTTCGGGACAGTGCCACCATCAAGAAGTGGGGCTTCTTACAGTATTACGATCAGGTGGACGAAAATCTCACCGACGCGCAGATCAAGTCCATGTCGCAGACCATGCTTGCCTATTACAACCGGGTGTTGCGGACGCTCTCTGTTGAATCGATGGGCATCCCCGGCCTTCGGGCGGGGCAGATGATTTTTATTAAGATCAAGGATATGGGTGACATCTCGCTTTCCAAATATGTGATGCTGGAATCCGTGGAGCACACGTTCGAGGAAGGCAAGCACACGATGAAATTAGAAACCAGAGCGCTGAACGGAGATTGATATTTTGGAATTGATTGAGGTAATCCAGTCTATTACGCAGGGGGTCGTGAAAGCGTCTGATCTCACTGATCTGTCAATTGGGACGGTTTCAAAAGTTTCACCGCTGCAAATCACAGAGGAAAACGTGAGTGACCCCATTCCGGCGCAGGCGCTGCTTCTAACGGCTGCGGTTGTGGAAAAAAAGATCACCACGCTGCGGCACAGACATTCCATTTCCAAGTCATATCCCGGATGGAATACGCTTGAAGCTTCAATTGAGGATGCACTTGTAGATACGCAGTGCTACGAAGCTGGAAAAGCGCTCACGAATGAACCCGGATATGTCACGCTGAACCGGGGGCTTGCGGTTGGAGATCGGGTCTTGATGCTCCGCGTATCCGGTGGGCAGCGGTATATTATCTTATCCAGAATTTTTGAGGGGGGCTGACCATGGCAACTCTTCCAACGGGAGCCACATTGGGGATGGAAGTCACCTTTGAAAGCTACCCGACAAGAACCTGGCACGTCGACCAGAACACATGGCGAATATCTGGATTTACGGATGAACTAAAGGCCATGGCGCAGGCAGTTCAGATTGCGCTGAATATCCGTCGGTTCCGGTGGCAGATATATACGCCCGATTCCGGGCACGAGATAGATGCCGAGGGATACAGCTTTGAAACAGCGCGGGTGCGGCTGACAAACCAAATCCGGGACGCTCTCTTGCAGGATGACCGAATTACGGACGTGGCCGACTTCACATTTACTGCGCCGGAGCCGGGAAGCATGGTTGCGGCCTTTACTGTGAAAACCATTTTCGGAGACCTTAGAACGGAGGTGACGGCGTGATTGATTTTTCTGACAAAAACTTTGAGAATCTGCTCAAAACGATGCTTGGGAATGTCCCCGGCGATGTGGACAAGCGGGAGGAATCGCTAATCAATACGGCGCTTGGCCCTGCCGGATACGCGCTGGAGGATGCGTACATAAATCTGGAACAGATGCAGGCGGGAGCACATGTCCAAACGGCGGTTGGCTCCGATTTGGACGCCTGCGCCGCCGACATGGGGATTTCCCGCAAAAGCGCGACGGCGGCGGTGAGACTGGGCGTATTCAACGTATCTGTTCCGCTTGGAGCGAGATTTTCAACAAACGAAGCCAGCGCCGTCAGCTTGGTTGTAACGGCTGTCTCCCCGGAGTATCAGCTCGCCTGCGAGATGCCCGGAAGTGTCGGAAATAACTACACCGGCGACCTCGCGGCGATTACCTATGTGGACGGACTGACCGTGGCACAGGTCACAGATATCCTGATCCCCGGAGAGAATGAGGAAAGTGACGATTCTCTTCGTTCCCGCTGCATTGACCACCTGAACAGCAATCCGTTCGGCGGAAATATTGCAAGCTACCGGGAATCAGTGGGGGCGATTGACGGCGTTGGTGGCGTACAGATCTATCCGACATGGGATGGCGGAGGAACGGTAAAGCTTTCTATTGTCGGTTCGGATGGTATGCCTGCCAGTGGTGAGCTAATAGATACTGTGCAAACCGCCGTCGACCCGACGCAGAATTCGGGGCAGGGCTATGGCCTCGCTCCAATCGGGGCGCAGGTAACCGTTACTGCGCCGACGGTGATATCTATAAATGTTTTGGCAACGGTCACCGTGGCAAACGGCTATACGCTGGAACAGCTGACGGAGCCTATCCAGACTGCAATCAGTCTGTATATCAAGACAGTGCGTGATTCGTGGGCGGTACCCATCACCGCCGGAGCAACGGACTATGCCTCTGTAATCTACCGGGCCAGAGTCATGACGGCGATTCTTTCTGTTACAGGCGTGGTCAATGTGACAGGCTTGCTTCTCAACAATCTGGACGCTGATTTGCAGCTCACGGAGACCGGGGCGGAGCAGCAGCTCCCGGTACTGGGGACGGTGATGCTGAATTGATGGACGCGAATTTGATTCAATATTTGCCGGACTGGTTCCGGCAGATCAAAGATTACCAATATTTGATACAGACAGAGACAGGACAATTTGAGATCCTTGCCGCCCTGATTGATGCGGTGCACCAGAACTTCTATGTTTCCACAGCGGACGAGGGAACTATTTCTGACTGGGAAAACCTGCTCCATATCATTCCGAATGCGCAAATAGAAACGCAGGACTTCCGGCGGGCAAGGATTATCAACCGGCTGTCCTATAACCCGCCGTTCACTCTGCCGTATCTCTATAACCGTCTTGATCTGCTGATCGGTAAGGGAAAGTGGGCTGTCACGGTCGACTACGGAAACTACACGCTCTATGTGGAAGCGGCGGCAGAAAATCAGGCGTGGGCGGGAGAAGTGCTGGCGACGATCAACACGATTAAGCCCTGTCACATTGTCTACACGTCCCGTCCGTTGCTCTCGGCTGCACTGCGCATCAGCGAAACGGTCAGCTTAAGCAAGGCGGTTTACAACTATCGGCTTGCATATTGGGGGCTTGGGCAGCTCCCGTTTACCAGTCAAGAGGATTTGGGGGTGATTGTCACGGCAGACCAGAGTACCATAAAAACCGCACTGCTGAACGGCGTAGCATCGTATACAGCGTCAGATGTAGCAAAGGCACGAATCAACGGCAGCATTGAAATTACTAATTTTCTAGCAAAAGAAGCATCTGGGGACACGGCGACCATCTCCTATGCGGTGGCAGCAGATCAGGCGGCTATCATCACGCAAATAGAACTGCTGAACGCTGCGGGGGGTGTTTTGGAAAAGGCGCCTGTTTATATCCCGGTCAGTGACCCGGTTAATATCACGCATAGAATCCCGGTAAAGGAGGGAACGGCCTAATGGCGGACAAACCAATCGCATCGAATCTTCCGGCGGACTTGCCTACCAGCTGGCAGACAAATCAGATTGTCAGCCCGAACGGTACGGAAGTTGGCCTTGATGTACGGCACGGGTTCAATTATCTTGCAAAGCAGGTAAATGACGCGCAGACGGGTGTGAACACGCTTAATAATGCTTTCACGGGACTTGCGGCGGCAAACCATACGCACACGGCGGCGCAGGTGGGCGCAGACCCCTCCGGAAGCGCGGCGGCGGTACAGGCTAGCCTGAATGCCCACGCGGGCAACACCACAGCACACCTAACGGCGATGGAGCGGGCGGCGTGGAACGGGAAGGCAAACACCGTCACCCTATCCGGCTGGGTTCCGTTGGGCTGGATCGCATCCGGTGATTACTTTTATCAAAACGCCACGGTAACGGGGATGCTGGCAACGGATAATCCAATTGCGGACATTCTGACGGGGAGCGACAACGCCGCCAACAAGCTGTATGCGGAGGCGTGGGGCAAGGTGCTGCGGGCCGTTACCTACGACGGCGGTGTGCAAGTCTGGTGCACGGAAGCGCCCGCCGTGGCGCTACCATTGCAATTTAAGGTGGTGCGGTAGATGGGAGAGGCATTGGTATCCCGCAGGGGCGGCAGTGCTACAAAGTGCAAAATTACAAACAGTAGCGGTGGCTCGCTGGGTGTCCGATTTACGGAGGCCACAGCAACGAGCTTAACACAGGGACAGAGCGTTGAAGTGCCGGTTAATAGTATTGTTTGGATTAGTCGCGGCGGTTATATCCCCGCTCCAAATCCAAGTGAAAACTGCCCGCTGGTGTACAGCTTTAACGGAACCAATGAGTTGCGCTGCGTCAAAGGCAATGTAGCATTTTAAAGTTTAGGGGAGGAACAGTCCATGACAAGAAAACACAAGTCCGCACACACACACACACACACACACACACACACACACACACACACACACACACAATTAGTTTTGTCTGCCTGTTGCGGACGCTCTGCGGGAGGTGCTTGCAATGGGTGAGTGTATCTTGGCAGGGCATCCGCAGGGCGGCAAAATCGGGTACGGGACGTACACCGGAAACGGGCAGGCAACGCGGACAATCTCACTGGGCGTCACGCCAAAGTGGGTACTGGTGGTCGGGTCGGATGGGCAACCGTTTAGGTGT
>NZ_DALZCH010000126.1:0-8469 GCF_031978065.1 Oscillibacter sp. | reverse complement strand
CCTGCCAATCGGAAACTGAAAAATCCGCCCCTGCCGTCCGCCGCCTTTTGCGGCAGGCACATGGGCGTCTTTGCCGCCGGATCACGCGGGCGGCAAAAATATTGTAGAACAAATGTTGCATTTATAAAAATTTTGTGCTATTCTAAGTAACTAGAAAGGACCACACATGGCAGAAAACAATTCCTGCGCCTTCCGCACCAGCATCGGCGGACAGGCTTTGATCGAGGGCATTTTGATGCGCGGGCCTGAAAAGCAGGCCATTGTCGTGCGGGATCACGAGGGAAATCTGGTGGAAAAGGTGGAGGAGCTTCACCTCATTAAGGAGCGTCACCCGTTTTTGGGCTGGCCGCTGGTGCGGGGCACCGTAAACTTTTTGGACTCCATGGTCAAGGGCGTGAAGGCCCTGATGTACTCCGCGGACTTTTACCCGGAGGACGAGGCTGCAAAGCCGTCCAAATTTGATTTATGGCTTGAAAAGCATTTGTCCAGCAAAAAGCTGGAGGCGATGCTGGTGGCCGTGGCCACCGTAGTGGGCGTGGGGATGTCACTGCTGCTGTTTCTGGTGCTGCCCACGTTTATCACCGGCGGGATTCTCCACTTCTTCCCCGGCTTCCCTCTGTGGGGGCGCAACGTGGTGGAAGGCGTTTTGAAAATCATTATCTTTATGATCTATCTGGTGGCCTGCTCGAAAATGAAGGACATCTACCGGGTGTTTCAGTACCACGGCGCGGAACATAAAACCATCTTCTGCTACGAAGCGGGCCTGCCCCTGACAGTGGAAAACGTCCGCATTCAGCCCCGGCACCATCCCCGCTGCGGCACAAGCTTCCTATTTGTGGTGATTTTTGTGTCCATCCTTATTTCTTCCGCGGTGTTCGGTATCTGGCCGATCACCAACGTGTGGCTGCGCACACTGGTGCATCTGGCGCTACTGCCGCTGGTGGTGGGCATTACCTATGAGTTCAACCGCTGGGTGGGCCGCAGCAGCTCCGGCCTTGCAAAGGCCCTGACCGCCCCGGGCATGTGGATGCAGAATTTTACCACCAACGAGCCGGAGGACTCTATGATTGAGTGCGCTATCCGTTCGCTGGAGCTGGTTTTGCCCAACGAAAAGGGGCAGGACGCCTGGTAATCACAGCTTTTTTATAAAGGATGAAGCAAACGTGACCAAGACCTATAACAATTTATATATGGATCTTCGCGCCGGACTGAAAGCCGCCGGTGTGGAAATGGCCACACTGGAGGCCCGGGAGCTGACGTGCTTCGCCACCGGCAAGAACCGGGAAGAGCTGGTGCGGGACGGGGCGCTGTACGCCTCGCCGGAGCTGGAACAGCGGGCCCACGACCTGCTGGCGCGGCGGCTGGCGGGAGAGCCGGTGGCGTATCTTGTGGGCGAGTGGGAATTTTTTGGCCTGCCGCTGGACATCTCCCCCGCCGTGCTGATTCCCCGGACGGACACGGAGGTTTTGGCCGCGCAGGCCATTGAGTTCTGCGGCGCTCTGCCCGAGTGCCGGGTGCTGGATTTGTGCGCCGGCAGCGGCTGCGTGGGACTCGCCATCGGCTGCCGGGTGCCTCAGGCCCGGGTGGTGCTGGGCGAGTTAAGCGAGGCAGCGCTGAAAATTTGCCGCCAGAACGTGCGGCGCTGCGGCCTTTCCGGAAGGGCGGTCTGCATGCAGACAGACGCGCGGCAAAAGCCCTCCCCCGCTTTGGGGGAGTTTCACTGCATCGTGTCTAACCCCCCCTATATCCCCGTGGGGGACATTCCTTCGCTGGATGCGGCGGTGCGAGACTACGAGCCCCATCTGGCGCTGGACGGCGGCGCGGACGGGCTGGACTTTTACCGCGACATTGTGGAGCGGTGGCGGCAGGCGCTGGCCCCCGGCGGGCGGCTGTACTTCGAGGTGGGCATCGGGCAGGCGGACAGCGTACTGCGCATCATGCGCGCCGCCGGCTTCGGGGACATTCAGGTGGTGAAGGACACAAACGGGATTCCCCGCGTGGTGTTTGGAACGCTGTGCGCCGAGATTTAAGCCGGGACAAACGGGCCAATAGGTGTCTGTTTGCGCGCTTTAAAAGAGTTTTTACAGCACGGTCCGAAAAATAAGGAGGAAGAAGACTATGGCAAAAGATAAAGCAGCCGCATCCTCACTGCCGGATAAGAAGGCGGAAATCGCCTCAGACAAGGATCAGGCCATTAAAAGCGCCATCGCCCAGATTGAAAAGGCCTATGGCAAGGGCTCCATCATGCGGCTGGGGGATCGGTCGAACCTGGAGATCGACACCGTACCCACCGGGTCGCTGGCGCTGGATCTGGCGCTGGGCGTGGGTGGATTGCCCCGGGGCCGCATCATTGAGATTTACGGGCCGGAATCTTCCGGTAAAACCACGCTGGCCCTGCATGCAGTGGCACAGGCCCAGAAGAAGGGCGGCGAGGTTGCCTTCGTGGACGCGGAGCACGCGCTAGATCCCTCCTATGCCCGCGCTCTTGGCGTGGACATTGAGAACATGCTGATTTCTCAGCCCGACACCGGCGAGCAGGCGCTGGAGATCACCGAAGCGCTGGTGCGCTCCGGCGCCATCGACGTGGTGGTGGTGGACAGCGTGGCGGCTCTGGTTCCCCGTGCGGAAATCGAGGGTGACATGGGTGACAGCTACGTGGGCCTTCAGGCCCGGCTGATGAGCCAGGCCCTGCGTAAGCTTACTGGCGCCATCGGCAAAACCAACTGCATCGTCATCTTTATCAACCAGCTCCGGGAAAAGGTGGGCGTTACTTACGGAAATCCCGAGGTCACCACCGGCGGCCGGGCGCTGAAGTTCTATTCCTCCATCCGCATCGACGTGCGCCGCATCGAGGCCCTAAAAAACGGCACGGAGCTTATCGGTAACCGCACCCGGGCCAAGGTGGTAAAAAACAAAATGGCCCCACCGTTCCGGGAGGCGGAGTTTGACATCATGTACGGCGAGGGCATCTCCCGCAGTGGAGAGTTGATTGACTTGGGAATTAAGCTGGATTTGGTGCAGAAATCCGGGTCTTGGTTCTCCATGGGGGAAACCCGCATCGGTCAGGGCCGTGACACCGCGAAAAACTACCTGCGTGATAACCCGGAAGTGATGGAAAAGCTGGAAGCGGATATCCGCGCCAACTTCGATAAACTGCTCACCGGCCAGTCCCGCGTGGCGGCCAAAGCGGCGGGCCGGGCCGTGGATGTGGACGCAGACGATTTTAACGATGAAAATTGACCGTTTAGAGCGGTCGAAGCATGTTGCCGGGCGAGTTCTGGTGTTTCTTGAGGATGGGACACTGCTGAAAATCACCGAGCAGGAGCTGCTGGACTTTGGCCTGCGGGCCGGAGACGAGTTGGACGAAGAGACACTGGGGCGGCTGAAGGCTTCCGCCTCCGGCTCCGACGCAAAGGCCCGGGCAGCGGAGCTGATCGGGCGGCGGGCAATGTCCCGACGGGATCTGGAGCGAAAGCTGACGGAAAAAGGCGCGTCGGAAACAGAGGCTCGCTACGCCGCCGAATGGCTGGAAGCCATCGGTGCGCTGGACGATGGGGAGTATGCCGCCCTTCTGGTGCGCCACTGCGCAGAAAAGGGCTATGGCCCCGCCCGCTATCGGGACGAGCTTTACAAACACGGCGTCCCCCGGGAACTGTGGGAGGACGCCATGTCTTCCGCCCCGGACCCGGCGGACATTATCGCGGCGTATCTGCAAGACCGCTTTCGCAAGGGTCCGCCGGACGAGCGGGAACGCCGCCGTGCGGCCGACGCGCTGACGCGCCGGGGCTTTGGCTGGAGCGACGTGAGAACCGGGCTGTCCGCTTGGGCAGAACTACCCGACGAAGCCTGAGTATCCTTTTTAAAAAGGCATTGCCTGCGCCGAAACAGGCTGAAGTTGTTTTAAAAGAACTTTAAGCAATTAGAAGCTCTGTAAAAACAGGCAGGCCTGCATTGTAACAATTAGGCCGCGTCAAAATCATCAGGACACATTGGGCCGCGCTCTTGGCGCGGCCCGCAAATCGAAACCCATGCAATGGAGGAGCTATTTTGAAGTACAGTGTTGCGTTTATTTCCCTTGGCTGCGCGAAGAATCAGGTGAACTGCGAGCAGATGATGGCCACCGTCACGGCGGCAGGCCACACCGTTGCCGCCGCGCCGGAGGGCGCGGACGTGGCGGTGGTGAACACCTGCGGCTTTCTGGCCTCTGCCTGTGAGGAGGCCATTGACAACATTCTGGAGATGGGTGCGTTGAAAAAGGCGGGAAAGGTCCAAAAAATTCTCGTCACCGGCTGCATGGCCCAGCGGTATCAGGAGGATGTGCTGGGCGAGCTGCCGGAGGTGGACGGCGTGTTGGGCACTGGAAGCTACGGCGACGTAGCCGCCGCCGTGGACGCCGTGATGGCCGGAGAACGGCCCTGCCGCTTCGGCAGCATCCACACGGCGGAGCAGGAGGGGGAACGCGTTCTCTCCACGCCGGGCTGGTACGCATACCTGCGGATTGCGGAGGGCTGCGACAACCGCTGCGCCTATTGCGTCATTCCCTCTCTGCGCGGAAAATACCGCAGCCGCCCCATGAAGCACCTTTTGGAGGAAGCCAGAGATTTGGCGGACCGGGGCGTGAAAGAACTGATTGTCATTGCGCAGGATATCACCCGGTATGGAACGGACCTGACTGGTAAGCATCAGCTTGCTCCCCTGCTGCGGGAGCTGTGCAAGCTGGACTTCCATTGGATTCGGCTCCACTACCTCTACCCTGACGAAATCGACGATGAGTTGATGGAGGTCATCGCCGCGGAGCCGAAGATTCTCAAGTATATCGACCTTCCTATCCAGCACTGCAACGACGTGATTTTAAAGGCCATGAACCGCCGTGACACCAAGGCGGAGCTACTGGTCCTTTTGGACAAACTGCGGGCGCGCATTCCCGGTTTGGTGCTGCGCACCAGCATCATCGCGGGACTGCCGCTGGAGGACGACGCGGCCTTTGAAGAGCTTTGCGAATTCCTGCGGGAGACGAAAATCGAGCGGGCGGGCGTGTTCCCCTTCTCTCCCGAGGAAGGAACTCCCGCCGCCAAAATGGACCATGTGGATGCCGAGGAGGCCCGCCGCCGGACGGAGCTGCTGGTGGACGTACAATCCGATGTGATTGACGGGTACAACGAATCCGTTCTCGGCTCTTTGCGGGAGGTTTTGTGCGAGGGCTTTGACCCTCAGGCCCAGCACTATTACGGGCGCAGCTATGCCGAGTCCCCGGATATTGACGGGCGCATTTGGTTTGATGCCGACGAGGTCCGTCCGGGAGACTTTATAAACGTCCGCCTCACCGGAACCACGGACGGCGAGCTGACTGGATAAAAGGAGTGAGCCACGGTGAATCTGCCGAATAAGCTGACCCTGCTGCGCATTTTGCTGATTCCGGTATTCATGACGGTGCTGTACTGGGGCTTTCCCGGCGCAAATTACGTGGCGCTGGCCATTTTCATTCTGGCAAGTCTCACGGATTTGTTGGACGGCCACATTGCCCGGTCCAGAAATCTGGTCACGGATTTTGGGAAGTTTGCGGACCCTCTGGCGGACAAAATGCTGGTCACCGCGGCCATGCTCTGGTTTGTGGAAATCGGGCAGATGCCCGCGTGGGCGCTGCTGATTGTCATTTGCCGGGAATTTGCCGTCAGCGGGCTTAGAATGCTGGCGTCCGACGCGGGGCGCGTCATTGCCGCCGGCTGGTCCGGCAAGGTGAAAACCGCTGCCACCATGCTCTGCCTTGTGCTGATGTTTTTGCCCATCCCAAAGGTGTTAAACACCGCGTGCGTATGGGTGATTGTTGTGACCACGCTGTATTCTGGCGTGGAGTATTTTACGCAGAATAAGGACGTATTTCGGTCTATGTAAGGAAAAAAGGTCCGGGGGATCAACTCTGTTGAACCCCCGGACCTTTTTGCGTTGATACATAGAAGCTTCCAAAGCTGTTGCGTGGAAACGAGCAGTTCTAAAAGAAAAGGAGCCCCACTTTTACGGCCCGGGCTTGAGACGCAGCGGCGACAAAAATGGAAGCTTTTGTCTGGGGAGAATCGTTCTCTTGCGCGCCACCCCACGGAAGCAAACGGGTCCTCATCAGGGAAATTCCAACCTTCATTCACCGGTGAGAACAAGAAAGTCCCGGCCCGCCGAAAATTTGCGACAGCACCTCCCCCGCCGAAAGAGTAGCAAATCCCTCCGGGTCGGTAAGAACGCCCCCGTCAAGCGCCCAACGGAACACACCGCCGGAAAACGCCGTATAAACCTCCCACGGTTTTTTAACCGGCGCGTAACGGGCATACCACGCGGGACAGCGCCGCATCACTGTCTCCGCCAGCGCCAGCGCTTCGCAGCAATCGAAATTACCGGGTGACAGTGCGCTGAGCTGTACGCCCCCTCCGGGGCAGCCCGCGCGGCTGTCGGAAGGCGTGGAGTGGGCCAACAGAACGCTGCCGTCGCCGCAGGTCCCCATGCACAGCCAGACGTGTCCCGCGATGCTGCAAATATCCCCCGGACAAAGCGCATTTCCCTCCCCAATTTCCGTCAGACGGCCCCAGCCACGGCGGACAAAGTCCCCGGCCATCTCAACAGCGGAGCACACATAGCCGGGAAGGCCGTCTTGGTCATGGAGCGTGTTGTACACTGTCCATCCCAGATAACCGGAGCAATCCAGCCCCGCGTAATAATAAATATTTCTACCCAATACAGGATAATAGTCCCGATAAAAATAGCATTTGTTCTGCGCCCTGAAAAACGCGCACCACTCCGGCGCAAGCCCGATGCGGACCGCCTGGGGACCCGCTCCGGTATCCTCCCGGTTCCAGCCGCCGCCGTAGATGTACAACGTGCTCCCCGCAGGGACTAAGGCGGTTGTAAGCAGATTTTTCAGCGTCCTCAAACCGGGGACAGCCCCGGAAGGGCATCCCGTTGACTCCGCATTGGAAAGTGGGGTTTTCATTTGGTTCTCCTCCTCCCCGGCGAAACAGTTTCGCCCGGCTGTTTGGATGTATGCGGAGGGAAACGCTTTCATGCAGGGCAGGGAAAAAAGCGGGAATCCATTTGCCCGCCTTGTCCGGCGGTTTGTTTTCCAACAAAGGCCCGGCCCTTTTTCAAGCCCCGGGCGGTAAAAATACAGCGGGCTGCGGAATTCACTTCCGCAGCCCGCTGTGAGTAATTCTCCGCCGCCTCGCGGGTGCGGGCTCCCTCTGCCGCGTCGATCCCGACAGGCTTGTGCAATCCCCCTCCGTCCGTTCTGCACACGAAGGGACTTTCTCTTGTCAGCCCTTCCAGAGAACCGCTTCTCCCTCCCGCAAAGACGCGGGCACGTCGATAATCCGCTGGTTGGCGCTGCCGCGGAAGCGCAGGGAAATGTCCTTCAGCAACTGGACAAACTCCCCGTCCACCAGTACATCGGTGAGGGCCAACAGCTCGTCCGTTACCTCGCAGCGGGCGCGGCTCTCCCCCGTCAGCTCCTCCCAGGTATAGCCGGAAAAGGCCCACACGGTTTTTCCCGGGCGCTCGGCCCGTACCCTGCGGATAAAGGGCAGCAGCGCGCGCTGGTTTTCCGGTTCAAAGGGCTCGCCCCCCAGCAGCGTCAGTCCCGCCACATAGGACGGCTCCAGCGCCCGGAGCACCAGCTCCTCCGTCTCCCGTGTAAAGGGCTTTCCATATTGAAAATCCTGCGCCTCGGCGTTAAAGCAGCCGGGGCAGCCGTGAGTACAGCCGGAGACAAACAGACTGACCCGCACCCCCACGCCGTTTGCAATGTCGCAGATTTTGATATTGGCATAATTCATGGCACACCTCGAAAAGTCCCGCCGGAGAACCTCCGGCGGGCTTTTTTTCGTTGATTTAGAGGTGGAGCACCCGCTCCCGAATTTCCTGCGTCCGGCCCTGATTCCAGAACTGGGTCCCGATATAGCCGCAGGTCCGCCGGGCCACGTTCAGCTTGTTCTGATCCCGGCTGCCGCACTTGGGGCACTCCCAAACCAGCTTGCCATCGTCCTCCACAATAGAGATTTCCCCGTCGTAGCCGCAGGTCTGGCAATAGTCGCTCTTCGTGTTCAGCTCGGCGTACATAATGTGGTCGTAGATATACTCCATCACGCTCAACACCGCAGGAATGTTGTCCTGCATGTTGGGAACCTCCACATAGCTGATGGCCCCGCCGGGGGACAGCGCCTGAAACTGGGATTCAAACTCCAGCTTGTCAAAGGCGTTGATCTCCTCGGATACGTGAACGTGATAGCTGTTGGTGATATAGGCCTTGTCCGTCACACCGGGGACAATGCCGAACCGCTTTTGCAAGCACTTGGCGAATCGGTAGGTGGTGGACTCCAGCGGCGTGCCATACAGGGAGAAGTCGATGTTCTCCTTGGCTTTCCACGCGGCGGTGGCCTCGTTGAGCCGACGCATGATAGAAAGCGCAAAGGGCGTGGCCTCCGGGTCGGT
>NZ_DALZCH010000125.1:0-8470 GCF_031978065.1 Oscillibacter sp. | reverse complement strand
GGACCTGTCGTGCCTTTCAGATCTCCAAACGCTGAACTGCAACGACAACAGCCTGGCCTCGCTGGACCTGTCGGGCCTTTCAAATCTCATAACGCTGAACTGCTCCTTAAACAACCTGACCTCGCTGGACGTGACAGGCTTGTCCGCACTGGAAAATCTTCACTGCACATTGAATTACCTTCCTTCCACAGCGGCACTCATCGGCTATGACAGTTCTGCCATGTCGCTGCTCTTTGACCCCCAATCCCCTCTTCCCGGCTCGCATTCCGCGACCGTAGCTGACAGCTACGCAGTGCTGACTGGCGGGGGCAGGTATCTTCCGGGTGCCACGGTCTCCATTGATGCGGGCAGCCGCAGCGGCTATACCTTTGCCGGATGGAGCTCCTTCAATGGCATCTCCTTTGCAAACGCGGCCAGCGCCGCGACTACCTTTGTCATGCCCGATCAGGACGTAACCGTGACCGCAAGCTGGACTGTCAATGGCGGCGGCGGGAACGGGGGCGGCGCTTCCTCAACGCCTGCGCCCACAACCTCCGGCTCCACCGCAACCACAACCGTAACCCCCACCGTGAAAAACGGCGCGGCAACGGCTTCTGTCCCCGCATCTCAGGTGACAAGCGCGCTGGAACAGGCGCAGAAAGCGGCGAAAGCCTCCGGTGAAACGCCAAAGGTTGAAATCAAACTGCAAAGCACCTCCGGTGTTTCCAGCGCGGCGGCAACAATTCCGCAGGAATCCGTTAAATCTCTTGTCTCCGGTAATGTGGGCGGCCTGACCGTTTCCAGCAGTCTTGGCTCCGTCACCTTTGACGCGGTATCCCTAGCTGCCATCTCCGGCGCAGCCTCCGGCAGCGTGACGGTTGCGGCGGCTCGGGTAGATACGTCCGTGCTGCCTGAGGCGGTTCAGGCTCTTGTGGGGAGCCGCCCAGTGTATGAGTTCACCGTCACCAGCGGCGGCAAGACGATTTCCCAGCTTGGCGGTGCCGCCACCGTCTCCGTACCCTATACCCTCGGCGCGGGCGAAGCCCCCAACGCCGTGATTGTCAGCTATCTCAACGCAAGCGGCAATCTGGAAACCGTCTTGAGCGGCCGTTATGATGCCGCCACCGGCACGGTGACGTTCACCACCACCCACTTTTCCAAATATTCCGTGGGCTACAACAAGGTGACCTTTGCCGACGTGTCCGATTCCGCGTGGTATTATGATGCAGTGACCTATCTCGCCGCCCGGGGCGTTACTGGCGGCACGACGGACACAACCTTCACTCCCGACGCAACATTGACACGCGGGCAGTTTATCACCTTGCTGCTGAAGGCATACGGCGTTGAGGCAGTCGACGGCACAGAGGATAACTTTGCAGACGCCGGAAACACCTACTACACCGGCTATCTGGCGGCAGCAAAGCAGCTTGGCATCACAAGCGGCGTGGGCGGCAACAAATTCGCGCCGACCCAGACCATCAGCCGCCAGCAGATGTTTACCCTGCTGTATAACGCACTGAACGCGCTGGGCCAGCTACCCGAGGGCGATTCCGACAAGGCGCTCACTGATTTTGCGGACAGCGGCAGCGTCGCGCCCTACGCGCAAAAAGCCATGGCCTATTTGGTGGAAGCCGGGGTTGTGGGCGGTAAAAACGGATATCTCCTGCCCCAAAGCTCTTCCACCCGCGCACAGATGGCGCAGGTACTTTACAATTTGCTGCGCAAGTAACCCGCCTTTTCCGGCTCGTCCGGTTTACAGGCAATCTCAACGGCGAGGGCCGGCACATTCGTGTGCCGGCCCTCGCCGCGCTGTTGACCCAGATATTTAAGTCCGATTCTAAAGATTTGCACGGGAAATGCCATGAGACAACTCGCAGGCGATCACTCCCCGCTTCTCTCATACACCAGCTTGCCGCCAAGATACGTACTTCTGACCTGAATGTCTTTGATTTTCATGGGGTCCATGGCAAAAACATCCTCGTCAAGCACGATAAAGTCCGCTAGCTTTCCGGCCGTGACGGTCCCCTTGATGTTCTCCTCGTAGGACGAGTACGCCGCGTTTTTTGTGTACATGCACACTGCATCATACACGCCAATGCAGTTTTCCGGGTACCATCCACCCTCGGGCTTTCCTTTGAGATTTTTGCGGGTCACGGCGGCATAAATCCCTTCCCACGGGTCGTGGGGCGTTCCGGGCGCGTCCGAACCGCCGGTGAGAAGAATCCCCTCTCCGAGCAGCCTGCCAAACGGATTGACATACGGAGCGCGGGCCGCGCCGACGCGGGCTTCAATCCACGGCATATCCGTGTGAATGAACATGGGCTGTATATCCACCATAATGGGAAGCTTTTTGATGCGCTGGATAATGCCCTCATTCAGGACGGACATATGAATCATGCGGAAGCGCGGGTCGGGCTTGGGATTTTCACGATATACCGTCTCAATGGCGGTTGTAAGCATATCCGCCGCCCGGTCGCCGATGACGTGCACAGCCACCTGAATATTGCGCTCATAAGCCGCCCTGATGCGGGCGGTCATTTCCTCCTGCGTATAGTTGGCCTGCCCGCAGGTATCCGGCCTGTCGCTGAACGGCTCCAGCATGGCGGCGGAGTAGCCGCCAAAGTTGCCGTCGGCATACATCTTGTAAAAGCCGTATTTCACCATGTCGTCCCCAAGGCCGGTGCGGATGCAGCAGTTAGGCAATTCGTCATAGCCAAGGTAAATCCGCGCGGTCAGGCGGCCTTCCAGATTCAGCTCCTGATAGGCGTTTGTATATTCCATCAGATCCACATGCTTGCCCTGAATTGCGTGCGCACCGGTCAGGCCGTGGGTATTCAGCTCATGTATCGCCTTTTCCAAAACGTCTTTCTTGGCCTCCAGCGATGCAAGCTTGTCGGGCACCAGCCCGGCAAGCCTTGCGCCTGCCGCATCGCAGACAACGCCCGTCGGTTCTCCTTCGGCATCGAACCGGACGTTGCCCTCTACCTCCGGCCTGAAATTTCTGTCGATACCCGCCGCCTTCAGCGCCAGTGAGTTGGCAGAGAAGAAGTGCATGCAGCTTCGCGAAAGCAGCACCGGGTTGTTCGGGCAGACCTCGTCCAGATCATCGCGGGTGGGCATTGCCTTGGTGTCTGTAAAAAACTCGTTGTCAAACCCAAAGCCGTAAATCCACTCGCCCTCCGGGACGCCTCCGGCATACTCGCGCAGCGTGTCTTTTAACTCCCTCATAGACCCGACGTGGCCCAGCATCAGCTTTTCAAAGTTTCCGGCATAAGAATAGAGATGCTCATGGGTGTCAATCAGCCCCGGAAGCACCACCACCCCGCGCAGGTCAACGGTTTCGTCCGCCATGCGCCGGGCCTCGTCATCCGCGCCGCAGTAAATGAATTTACCGTCGCGCACTACGAACGCCGAGCACACCGCACCCTCCCGCTCCATGGTGTATACCTTGCCGTTTATATAGGCCGTCGAATTGAACATTTGTCGCTCCTTTCCTGATTTATTGCTTTTGGCTTACAACCGCCTCATCCACCGGACGGTAGGTCCTCTTGCTGGGGATTTCCCCTGTCTTCCACTGGAACTTACCCATGAAGCCCCACAGGACGGCCACCATCGGGCACAGCCAGCAAAACAGGGCGAACGGAAGATAGGCAAACGCATTGACGCCCAGCGCCGCACCGATAAACGCACCGCACAGATTCCACGGAATCAGCGGAGAGGTAACGGTGCCGGAGTCCTCAAGGGTGCGGGACAGGCACTGGGGCAGCAAATCCTTTTCGCGGTATACGGGCATCAGCAGCTTGCCGCCAAGAATCAGGGTCATGTACTGGGACGCGGTTACAAGGTTGAGCGCAATTTCGACAAGAACGGTGGTAAGTACCAGCGTACCCACCGTCTTGGTCAGTCCCTTAATTCTTTCCAGCAGCACGTCGAGAATCCCGCATTTTTCGATGACCCCGCCGAACACCATCACGATGACCGACAAGGAGGCCGTGTAGTTCATGGCAAACATGCCGCCGCGGGAGAGAAGCTTGTCAATGTCGTAGAAGCCGGTCTCGCAGACGAAGCCGCCTTCCATAATGCTCATGATGCTGGAAATTGAAGCACCTTGATGCAAAACGGCGATTGCCGCCGCCACCAGTCCGGAAATCAGCAGCGTGGGGAAGGCCGGGAACCGCTTGAACGCAAGGAACAGCACAAGGATAATGGGTATCAGCTCAATAAAATTCATTTTGAACATCGTATCAAGAGAAGAAAGAATCTGGTCCACGGTTGCATTGTTTACGCTGCCGCTGGTGGAAAAGCCCATTACCGTAAAGCCAATCAGCGCCAGCACAATCGCGGGGCCGCCGGTATAGCACATGGCTTTGATATGATCAAACAGGTCCGCCTCGGCAACCGCCGGGGCAACGTTTGTGGTGTCGGACATGGGGGACATCTTGTCGCCGAACGCAGCGCCGGACACCACCGCGCCCGCCGTCCATGCCGGGTTTACGCCAAGGCCCATGCCCACGCCCATCAGGGCAACGCCGACGGTACCGGCCGTGGACCAGGAGCTTCCGGTGGCCATAGACGTGAGGACGCAGGCAATGCAGGCTGTTGTCAGAAATATCTTGGGGCTGATGAGCTTAAGGCCCCAATAGATAACCATGGGGACCGTGCCGCTGGCAATCCACGAGCCCATCAGCGCGCCGATGCAGTAAAGAATCACCAGCGTGGGAATGAGAAGCTTGCCGCCGTGAAGGATTGCCTCTTCAATCGTCTTATAGGGGCAGCCGGTGAGTACCAGCAGAAGGATGGTCACGCCAAGGCAGGTCATCATGGTGATGTGGAGCTGTTGCCCGGTCAAAAAAATCGCACAGCACATTGCCGCAATCAGGAATGCCATACTTGCCAATGCTACCCAAAGCTTCGGGCGGAACAGCGTTTTTGCTTCTTCCATAGTATTTTTCCTTCCTCTTATCAGTTGTTTTCAGTAAACTCTTTTGTACTTCAAGAACCCACACCCACTTGTAAACAGTTTTCCGAACGTCAAAAGTATTGAACAACGTGTTTTGCGGCAATTTCTCAGGTCAATTAGGCCGTTTCGCCGCCGTCCAGCGGAATGTGCTGACCGGTGATATATTTGGCCTCGTCCGAAGCGAGGAAGGCATACAGCGCGGCCACCTCCGCAGGGTCGGCGTGGCGCTGCATGGGAATCCCTTTGTTGCACTCGTCAAACATTTCCTGCGTATACTCGGCCTCCTGCATCGGTGTCAGCACATAGCCGGGGCAAATGCAGTTGCAGCGAACCCATGGCGCGTGCTCCAGCGCAACGCTGCGCACAAGGTTGATGACCGCCGCCTTGGAGGCGTTGTAGTCCGTATAGAACGGATGGCCCTCCATGCCGTTGGTGGACGCGGTGCAGAGAATCACGCCCGCGTTGTCCTTGGTCTTTTCCCCCTGCATGCGCTTGAGCGCCTCCATCATGCACAGGCACATTCCGTCGAGATTGACGCCCATCACCCGCTTCCACTGGGAAAAATCCGTCTCGATAAACTTCTTGCGGATAGAGATTCCGGCGTTGGAGATGAGAATATCAATGCCGCCCAGCAGCTCATCCATTTGGGTAAAGGCGGCTTTGACGCTCTCCTCACTGCTTACGTCCACCTTCACGGCTCCGGTAAGGCCGGGGATTTCCTCCTTTAGCGCGTCAAATGCCTTTTCGTTATAATCAAACACAACGACTCTGGCCCCTTCCAGCGCAAAGCGCTTTGCCGTGGCCTTGCCGATGCCGGAGGCCCCGCCGGTCACCACAACGCGCTTGCCCTTCAGCTCGGGATATAGGGCACGAGACTCAAATTTGTAATCCTGCTTCAACATAAAACGTTCTCCTTTTTTATTCGCCGCTGATGCGGCACATTGGTTCTGCCAGAAAGCCCACAATCAAGCGGGCATACCCGCTGAGCATCCGGTCCGTTTCAGCGTCGCTGGTATCGACGAGGAGCGGCCTCCCCCCGAGATGAAATAGCTTTTCCCGGGTGGCCAGAATGTAAAGCCCCTCCCTGCCGATTTCTTTCAGCACCGCCGCGCTGAGCTGTTGGTTGCCGCGCCCCAGCAGATAGCCCTGCCCGCCGGTGGGCGTGAGCACCAGATGCGTCTCCCGTTCCTCCTGCCGCCGAAGGATGTCTTTCTCGGACAAATCCGCCTGTATCAGCTTTTGGTTGCAGACCAGATCCACGCCCAGAAGCGTGCTCTCCAGGCCCAGCCTGTCCATCAGCGTCCGCGTGGTGGAGCCAGGACCGATGAGATAGTATAGATTTTCCCGCATCCGGCCAATCATTTCCGCCGCGATGCTCTCCTGCTCCCCTCGCTCACTGACGGGAGACGGCGCCTTTCCGTTCTGCATGAAATCCCGCTCGTCAGGAACCTTCAAATAGCCGTACAGACTGGTACGCACGCATCCGTCGCGGTAGGATGCTTCATCAATGTCAACCACCTCCGCCTCCCGTGTATGGCGGCAGCCGCCCTGCAAAAACCGCAGCGCCAGCTCCCCGGCCCGCTCCGGGCGGGTGGCATAAACGGGCGAGTGAATCTTCACTCCCGCCGGAATGCCGATCACAGCGCAGCAAATCCCTGCGGAGACGATATCCCTAGCGGTGCCGTCACCCCCGGCAAAGAGCAGCAGGTCCGCGCCTGCCATCGCCTTTGCCGCCGCCACGGTATCCCGGGCGGACGTTTTCTCCCCGCAGTTATACACCTCCGGGTCAAAGCCCAGCTCCCGTGCAAGCCATTCGCCCATTTCGCCGGAAGGGCACAGCAGCCGCAATTCGTCCTTCATAGGAAGAAGCCGCTCTAATGCCCGCGCCGCCCGCTCCGCCGCCCTTGGCTTTGCCCCGCGGCGGATTGCCTCCTCCGCAACGCCGTCGGTTCCCTTCAGCCCCACGCTGCCTCCCATTCCGGCAATGGGGTTGACGATCAGCCCGACTGTTTTCACTGGAACTTTTTAAGATAGCAGCGCCACGTCACGGCCCACTGCTCCGGGTCATCCATGTTGGATTCGTCCAGTCGGTGGCAGACGCTTCTGTACGGCGCGTCCTGAAACAGCGCGGGATTCTGATACGCCTCGTCGAAAATGTACTTGAGGGTTTCGATGTACTCGTCAATGTCCTCCTTGGACGGTGTTTCAGTGGGTTCAAGAGTGATGGGCTCGGGGACGTAATAGGGATGATGGCTGGTCCAGTAATGCAGGCCGAAATCCATCATGCGCCGCTGAATGTCGGCGGTCCCCACGCCGGTTTCCTGAAAGAGCGTTTCAATGGTGTAGCGGCACTGCTCAATGCGCTGCCTGCCGGGGATATAGGGCGCGTCCACGCAGTGCAGCTCCATCAGCTTTTTGAAGAGATAATTGTTGTTAAGCACCGCCGTCTTGGCCACCTGATACAGGCCGTTCGGCCCCATGGAGCGAATCCATGCGTAGGCCTTGAGAATTACCGGGGCCACTCCGTTGAACTGGCGAATTTTGCCGACGCCGTCGGCGTTGCTGGCCGTTTCATAGTCGTAGTAATATTTTTTACCGTCGAATTGCAGCAGCGGCGCGGGCAAGAATTTCTCCAAAAACTTTGCGCAGCCAATGGCGCCGCAGGCGGGGCCTCCGCAGCCGTGGGGCGTGGAGAAAGTCTTGTGCAGGTTGAAAAAGCACATGTCAAAGCCTGCGTCGCGGGCGCGAGTCACACCCAGAAGGCCGTTTGCGTTGGCCTGATCGTAGGCGCACAGCCCTCCCTTTTCATGCATGAGCTGAGTGAACTTGAGGATATTCTTGTTGTAAACGCCGGTATCCTCGGGATTCGCCACAAAAAACGCCGCGGTGTGCTCGCCCACAGCCGCCTTGAACGCCTCGTAATCCGGGTAGCCGTCCTTGTCAGGGTGCAGATAGATGATCTTGAATCCCTTGACGTGGGGCGCGGCCGCGTCGGAGGGATGGGAGTAGATGGTGGTGATGATTTCGTTGCGCTGCTGCTCCTCGCCAAGGGCCTTAAAGTGGGAATACACCAGCGACGCCATGGCCAGAACGCCCTGAGAGCCGCCGCTGGGCTGGAAGGAAAAGCGGTCCATGCCGGAGATTTCGCACATATATTGATTGGTTTGATACATGACCTCCATAATGCCCTGACAGGTGCTTTCGTCCTGCAACGGATGCAGCTCCCGAAGCTGGGGCAGATTTGCAAGTTGGTCGTTGACCTTGGGGCTGTATTTCACCGTGCAGGTGCCCTGTCCAATCTCAATGTTCACGTCTGCGCCCAGCGTCTCCTGCGCAAGCCTTGCATAGTGACGCAGCACGCGGGACTGTGAAATTTCCGGAAGCGCCGGGACGGTTTCACGCTGCAAAAACGCGGGAAGCGCCTTGGTTCCCGGCACGGAAGATGCTACTTTTTCGTCAGCCTTGCCCACCAGAATACCGCGCTCGCCGTGCCGCGTCAACTCAAAGATCACCGGCTCGTCCCACTTTGCC
>NZ_DALZCH010000124.1:0-8483 GCF_031978065.1 Oscillibacter sp. | reverse complement strand
CTTTGTTTATGGGCGCGGCTGCCCAAGGCGGCATTTTCGTGGCGCTGATTTTGGCCACCATTCTGGGCTTTGAGCCCAACGTGGCCGCTTCCATCGCCATCATCGGCGGTGCGGACGGCCCCACCGCCATCTGGCTGACCAAGATTCTGGCTCCGGAATATCTGGGGGCCATTGCCATCGCGGCGTATTCCTACATGGCTCTGATCCCCCTGATCCAGCCGCCCATTATGAAGCTGCTGACCACGGAGAAAGAGCGTAAGGTCAAGATGGACACCATGCGTCCCGTCTCCAAAGCGGAGAAGGTGGTTTTCCCCATCATGGTCACCATTGTCACCTGCCTGGTGTTGCCCTCTGTGGCGCCCCTGATCGGCTGCCTGATGCTGGGCAACCTGTTTAAGGAGTGCGGTGTGACCGAGCGCCTGAGCGATACCGCTCAGAACAACCTGATGAACATTGTCACCATCTTCCTCAGCACCTCTGTGGGTGCCACCGCCGTGGCCGAGCGCTTCCTCAGCGCGGATACCCTGAAGATTATCTTCCTGGGCCTGATGGCGTTCTGCTTCGCCACGGCCTGCGGCGTGCTGTTCGGCAAGGTGATGTATGTTGTCTCCGGCGGCAAAATCAATCCACTCATCGGCTCCGCCGGTGTGTCCGCTGTTCCCATGGCGGCCCGCGTGTCTCAGGTGGTGGGCCAGAAATACAATCCCTCCAACTTCCTGCTGATGCACGCCATGGGCCCCAACGTGGCCGGCGTGATTGGCTCCGCGGTGGCGGCCGGCTGCCTGCTGAAGCTCTTCGGCTAAGCGGCGTCGGAGCAAAGTCCGCTGCGCTACGTTTCCGCCTGTGGCGAAAACCGCGCTTCGCTTCCTTGCTCCTCCTTGTTCCGCCGCAAACGCTTCGCTTATTTTGCGGCAGAAGGAGACGGGGAGGGACGAAAAGTCCACTGCGCTACGTTTCCGCCTGTGGCGAAAACCGCGCTTCGCTTCCTTGCTCCTCCTTGTTCCGCCGCAAACGCTTCGCTTATTTTGCGGCAGAAGGAGACGGGGAGGGACGAAAAGTCCACTGCGCCGGGAATACCGGGAAGCTGTTGAAAAACAAGAAGAGGGGCTGCCGCAAAATTGCGGCAGCCCCTTGCCGAACTTTAATGAAATTTTACCTGGAGGAACTATGAAAGAACTGAACAGCACAAAGGACTATATTGCCTCACCGGAGCTGCTGCGGGTGGCGGAAATTGCCCGGGCACTTCAAAAGCCTCTGCTGATCAAGGGCGAGCCGGGTACCGGAAAAACCATGCTGGCGCAAGCGGTGGCAGAGTCTCTTGGCATGGAGCTGATGGTGTGGAATATCAAGTCCACCACCAAGGCACAGGACGGGCTGTACGTTTACGACACCGTGGCCCGCCTGTACGACAGCCAGTTTGGCGAGTCCGGTGTGAACGACATCCGGAAATATATCAAGCTGGGAAAGATGGGAGAAGCATTCCGCGCCGGGGAACAGGTGGTCCTGCTGATTGATGAAATCGACAAGGCCGATCTGGAATTTCCCAACGACCTTTTGTGGGAACTGGATCGCATGGAGTTTTATATCCCGGAGACGAAGGAAACCGTCCAGGCGAAGCACCGCCCCATCGTCATCATCACCTCCAACGCGGAAAAGGAGCTGCCGGACGCCTTTTTACGCCGCTGCATCTTCCACTATATCGCCTTCCCCGACGCGCCCATGATGGAGCAGATTGTCCGCGCTCACTATCCCGAGTTGGACAGCCAGCTTTTAGAGCAGGCGCTGGAGCAGTTTTACGCCCTGCGGAGCCGCAGTCTGCAAAAAAGGCCTTCCACCAGCGAGCTTTTGGATTGGGTGCAGGCTTTGAGCATCGGCGGCGTGGACCCGGAGCTGCTTCGTAAAACGCTGCCCTTTGCGGGTGTTCTGCTGAAAAAGACAGAGGATTTGGATGCCATTGGGCGGCGGTGAGCGAATGTTTACGGGATTTTTTTACGCCCTGCGCCGACATGGGCTGGACGTATCCTTAAACGAGTGGCTCACGCTGATGGAGGCTTTGCGTTTGGGGTTGCACGGCTCCCAACTGACGGATTTTTACCGGCTGGCCCGCTGCATTTTAGCCAGAAGCGAGGCGGATTTTGACCGGTTTGATCTGGCCTTTGCGGAGTATTTCCACGATGTGGAGTCCGTCCGGGAGCTGCCTGAGGAATTTTTGAACTGGCTAGCAGAGGCTGCTGCGCAGCGAGAAATTGACAAGGATGCGGTAGACGCCCAATTTGGCGGCGGGCTGAACCTTGAAGAACTGAAAAAAATGCTGGCGGAGCGCCTTGCCGAGCAGACGGAGCGCCACGACAGCGGCAGCAAATGGGTGGGCACCGGCGGAATTTCTCCTTTCGGCCACGGAGGCTATAACCCCGCAGGGATACGGATCGGCGGACCGGGACGGCACAGAAGCGCGGTGCAGGTGGCGGCGGAGCGGGACTATCGGGATTTCCGACAGGACGCGGCGTTGGAACTGCGGCAGTTTCAAATGGCGTTTCGCAGGCTTCGGAATTTGACGGTAAAGGGGGAAGGCCCCAAGGACCAGCTTATGCTGGACGAGACGGTGCAAGCCACCTGCGACAGCGGCGGCTTTTTAAAGCTGCAATTTGACCGGCCTCGGAAAAACGACGTGCGGTTGTTGCTCCTGTTTGATTCCGGCGGCTCTATGTGGTCCTATTCCCGTCTGTGTTCAAGACTTTTCCACGCGGTCCACGAGGCCAGCCACTTCAAGGAACTGAAAACCTATTATTTCCACAACTGCGTGTATGATGATCTGTTTACCACCACGGAGTGCAGCTACCGGGAGAGCGAGGGTACGAGCGGCGTGCTTTCAAAGCTGAATTCCTCGTGGAAAATTCTGTTTGTAGGGGATGGGGCCATGGCCCCGGAGGAGCTTTTGAGGCGGGGCGGAAGTCTGGACTATTACCGGACAAATCAGGACCCCGGCATTGTATGGCTGCGGCGCTTTGCGGAAAAGTCGGGCCACACGGCCTGGTTGAATCCTGTTCCTCGGGAGCGGTGGGACTATACCAGAGGGAGCCACACCATTCGCACAATTCAACAAGAGATTCCCATGTTTCCCCTGAGCATCGACGGGCTGGACGCCGCCCTGCACCACCTGATGGCCCCCCGCTAAGCAATTCGGAGGATGGCCGTAGATAGGGCTTTTGGAACGGTAAAAAATTCCTATGCAGAAGAATATGTATAAATTCAAAAAGCATACACGAGAGACCGTCGAAACGCACAATAGGACGGGCGTATTATAGAGAAAATGCTGTACACCTTAGAGGAATTGCTGGAATTGAGCAAATATTTATACACTTTTTTTGGAAAAGTATTGACATTATACATCCGGCGTGATAAGGTATAGCAAGCCTCGGGGAGCAAACTCTTTTCCCCGGAACGAGTGAATAACGCCCGCTGTGCGGGCAAGCAGATTTTGGAAAAGGATGCGAATATGATGAAAAAGTTTTTTGCGCTTGCGCTGAGCCTTGCAATGGCTCTGTCCCTTGCAGCCTGCGGTAATTCCGGCGGGTCCGCCGGTTCCTCCGCGCCCTCCGGGTCCGTCGGCAGCGGTTCCGGCTCCGCCGAGGCCGGAATCCAGACAGTGACTCCCGGCAAGCTGACCGTGGCCACCTCTCCCGACTTTGCCCCCTATGAGTTCTACGCCATCGACAAAAACGGAGATGCCCAGCTTGCGGGCTTCGATCTGGCGCTTGCCGGGTACATTGCGGACTATCTGGATCTGGAGTTGGAGATCGTCCCCATGGACTTTGACGGCGTGCTGGCCGAGCTGAATGCCGGAAACGTGGATCTGGGCATCTCAGGCCTCAGCCCCGACCCCGACCGTATGAAAGCAATGGACTTCTCCGACACGTACTATGCGGGCGGCCAGTCTCTGGTGGTCACACAGGCCAACAAGGATAAGTGGGCCTCTGTGGCGGAGTTGAACGATCCCTCTCTGTCCATCGGCGCGCAGTTGGGCTCCATCCAGTATAAGCTGGCGGATGAAAACACCCCCGATGCCGACATCATCCAGCTTCCCAAGGTGACCGACGTGATTTCCGAGCTGCTGGGCGGCAAGCTGGACGCCGGTTTCATTGAGACTGTAGTGGCCGAGAGCTATGCCAAGAACTATCCCGACCTGTATGTGGCCTTTGATGTGCCCTATGACGTGAAGGGCTCCTCTGTGGGCGTGCAGAAGGGCAACGCGGCCCTGCTTGCCGGCGTGAACGAAGCGATTGCCGCCGCTCTGGCGGACGGCTCTATGGACAACTTTGTGGCTACCGCCAACGAGCAAGCCAGCGGCAATATTCACGAGGGTCTGCTGGAAGGCGGCGCCTCCTCTGCTGCCGCTTCTTCTCAGGCAGGCTGAGCATTTATTCGCAATAACCGTGATTCCTCCCCCCATTTCGGCGGGGAGGAATTGCGCCGTTCACAGGATTGGCAACCCCATCATTATCCGAAAGGAGCCCCATGATGAATGTCTCCAAAGCGGGCTTTGAGGCCGTATTTCAGTATTCCGGTATGTTCAAGGAAGGAATGCTGTGCACCATTTATCTCTCTTTTTTCACGGTGATTCTGGGCTTTGTGCTGGCTTTGGTGCTGGCCGTCATGCGCATGTCCGATATCAGACCTTTGCGGTTTCTGGCGCTGGACCAGCAGGGCCGTCTGCGGGAACAGGGGTTTTTATTTGCCCTCAGCCGGTTTAATCCCGTCAGCTTTATCGCCACGGTCTATGTGGAGATTTTCCGGGCAACGCCCTTGCTGGTGCAGTTGTTCATTGTGTATCAGGTGCTGTTCCACAAGGACGTGATCAACCTGCCCGCGGTGACGATTCTGGGCTTTGTGAAGCTGAATCGTTTTCTCCCCGGTGTGGTGGCGCTGGCGCTGAACTCCGGCGCGTATGTGTCCGAAATCATCCGTGCGGGCATTCAGTCCATTGAGGGGGGGCAGACCGAGGCCGCCCGCTCTCTGGGCCTGACGCAGGGGCAGAACATGCGTTACATCGTGCTTCCTCAGGCAATCAAGAACATTCTGCCCGCCATCGGCAACGAGTTTGTCACCATTATCAAGGAATCCGCCGTCACTTTTACCATCGGCGTGGCGGATTTGATGGCCGCGGTGAAGGCGGCGCAGGCTGGCTCCTTCCGGATTCTGGAGCCGCTGCTGGTGGTGGCCGCGCTCTATTTCTGCCTGACCTTCCCCACCAGCAAGATCATTGCGCACTTCGAGAGGAGGATGAGCCGTGGCGACAAGCGGTAGACTGATCCGGGTCACCGGACTGAAAAAATACTACAACAAGGGCGTCATCAAGGCTCTTGATGACGTGACGGTGGATATCAACCGGGGCGACGTCATGGTGGTCATCGGCCCTTCCGGCTCCGGGAAGTCCACCTTTCTGCGCAGCCTGAATCTGCTGGAGGCGCCTACGGACGGCTCCATTGTCTTCGACGGGGTGGACATCACGAAGTCCCATGTGAAAACCGCAGAGGGAAAGACCGCGCGGCTGAACATCGACGAGCACCGCCAGAAGATGGGCATGGTGTTCCAGCACTTCAACCTGTTCCCCCATAAGACCATTCTGGAGAATATGACGCTGGCGCCCATCAAGGTGCGCCACATGAGTCAGGCGCAGGCGGAGGAAAAGGCCCTGACCCTGCTGGAGCGCGTCGGATTGAAGGACCGGGCGGGGGCGTACCCCATTCAGCTTTCCGGAGGGCAGAAGCAGCGGGTTGCCATTGTGCGCGCGCTTGCCATGGAGCCGGAGGTGATGCTGTTTGACGAGCCTACCTCCGCGCTGGACCCCGAGATGGTGGGCGAGGTGCTGGACGTGATGAAGGGCCTTGCCCGGGAGGGGATGACCATGGTAGTGGTCACCCACGAGATGGGCTTTGCCCGGGAGGTGGGGAACCGCGTGCTGTTCATGGCGGACGGTAAGCTGCTGGAGCAGGGCAGCCCCGACGATATTTTTAATTTCCCCCAAAATCCCCGCTTGCAGGACTTTTTGAGCAAGGTGCTTTAACAAACGCCCCCGCCGGACCGCCGCGCGGCGGTCCGGCGGGGGCGTTGTCGTCATGGGCACTTCTTGCGGAGTGGATCCCGGCGGCAAAATGAAAATAAAACGGGGCGACGCTGCGGCCCCGTGGAAAAGGAGCGATGATATGATCGGCAATGAAAAGCAAAAGGCGGTTTCCGCCATTGACGAAAAGGCGGAGCTGATTACCCGGACGGCGGACTCCATCTGGGAGTTTGCGGAGCTGTCCTTGCAGGAGGAGCGGTCCGCCGCGCTGTACTGCGAGGCGCTGGAAAACGAGGGCTTTGCCGTGGAGAAAGGAATTTGCAATATTCCCACGGCCTTTTCTGCGTCCTTTGGCGCGGGACGGCCCATCATTGGAATTCTGGCGGAATACGACGCGCTGTCCGGCCTGTCCCAAAAGGGAGGAAGCCTTGATCGGGAAGAACTGATTCCGGGCGGTTGCGGTCACGGCTGTGGACACAATCTGCTGGGCGCGGGGGCTATGGCAGCCGCCATTGGCGTGAAGGCCTATCTGGAGGAGACGAAGCATCCCGGCACCGTGGTGCTGTATGGCTGCCCGGGCGAAGAGGGCGGCGCGGCAAAGGCGTTTATGGCCCGGGACGAGCTTTGGCGCGGGCTGGATGCGGCGCTGACTTGGCATCCGGAGGATCGGAACGAGGTGGCCACCGGGTCCTCCAACTCCTGCATTCAGGTGCAGTATCGCTTTACCGGCGTGGCGTCTCACGCGGCGGGAAGCCCGGAGCAAGGTCGCAGCGCGCTGGACGCGGTGGAGCTGATGAACATTGGCGTTCAGTTTCTGCGGGAGCACATGAGCGACAAAGCCCGGGTCCACTATGCCATTACCGACGCGGGAGGGCGCAGCCCCAACGTGGTCCAGCCCCGGGCGACGGTGCTGTACATGGTCCGCTCCAACCATGTTTCCGAGGCGGTTGCACTGCAAGCGCGGGTGGACCGCATTGCGGAGGGCGCGGCGCTGATGACTGACACCACCTTTGAGCGCACGTTTATCGATGGGCTTGCCGACACCGTGACCAACCACACGCTGGAAAAGCTTCTGTATGAGAATTTTTCCGCGCTGGGTGTGCCCACCCACACGGAGGAGGAGCGAGCCTTTGCCGACGCCTTGTCTAAAACCTACGACGGCGCGGACTACCTTCCTGGCATCGGCTGCGATTACAATGCGGAATATGCCGAAGGCGTGAAAACTCTTCGTAATAAAAATGGCGGCGCAATGAACGAATTTCTTCTTCCTTTGTATCAGGGAGAGGCATTTAAACCCGGTTCCACCGATGTGGGGGACGTGAGCTGGCAGTGTCCCACTGCGCAGATTCACGTGGCCGCGTGGCCCAATGGCTGCCCGGGCCATAGCTGGCAAAACGTCTCCTGCGACAGAACTGCCATCGGCCACAAGGCCGCCGTCCACGCGGGGAAGGTGCTGTGTGCCGCCGCCATCGACCTTCTGAACGGTCCGGAAATTCTGGAGGAGGCCAAAGCGGAATTTCTCCGCCGCACGGAGGAGGGGTACACCTGCCCGATTCCCGCCGGAGCCGTGCCCACCGTGCCGGATTAAGCGCACTGTTTTTTTGGAAAAGCCCGGCCAAAGCCGGGCTTTTCCAATGGAGAAAACAGCGAAAAAGAGTGGTTTCGGCTCAGCAGACAACGCCGGTGAGGTATGACAAATTTGCGGTCAAAAGGGACTTTTTTGTTATAAACGTTCTATATAACTTGATTTTGAGCGCTTGATTTATGAAAACTGCTGTCGTTTTGCCGGTTGACATTCGCGGGTTGCGCCGCTACAATAAGACCAACCCATTTGAGTTCCCACAGAGGGAGCGCTGAAAAATTTTTGGAAAGGAGCCTGAAGGTTATGATGTTTACCAATCGTTTTCATACGGACATGACCGCATCTGCTAATTGTGCAGAGGCTTCTTTCCCCTGCACTTACGCTGCTTCCAATATGAACATTGTTGCCCTTCTGGACGCCGTTATTGCGGCGTCCATTATTATTATTGCCATGATTACCGTCAGCCTGATTAGCACCATTCTGGTAGTAGGCCTGCTGCTGGCGATTCTGGTATTGGTACTGGTACTGGTACTGGTACTGGTAGGGCTGCTGATTATGGAAAAAGTGAATAGGCGCAGGAGGCGTGTCACCGCATAATTTTCGTTACGAAAAGCGGCTGCGCTCTTGGAGCGCAGCCGCTTTTTTGTATAAACTGAGCGTTCGAGGCGGGAAGCGGACCGGACGGCCGTCGGTCCTCGTCCCCGCCACGGAACTACCGAGAATAACGATTTTAAAGGAGATTGTAACGATGAAAAAGAAGAAAGTTTTGAGCTTTGTCCTCGCGGCTGCCATGATGGCCGCCCTTGCCGGCTGCGGCAGCAACGGTGGAACCTCCACGCC
>NZ_DALZCH010000123.1:0-8639 GCF_031978065.1 Oscillibacter sp. | reverse complement strand
CTCCAATATTCCGCTCGATGGCCTTGTCGGCCACGGCTTCCAGCGCCTCCTGATCAAAAGTCAGCTCCACATCGTCGTACCCAAGCAGCTTTTTATACTGCTTGACCAAAGCGTTTTTCGGCTCCATGAGAATCCGCACCAAATCCTCGCGGCTCAGTGCGTTCAGCGTGGTGATCACAGGAAGGCGGCCCACCAACTCGGGAATCAGGCCGTATTTCAAAATATCATGAGGCTGAACCCCGGCCAGAATCCGGCTCAGGTTCCGCTCCTTCTTCCCCTCAATCTTCGCGCCGAAGCCGATGCTCTTCTGATCCAGCCGCTGCTCGATGATTTTATCCAGTCCATCGAAGGCGCCGCCGCAGATGAACAGGATGTTCTTGGTGTTCACCTGAATAAACTCCTGATGAGGGTGCTTACGTCCGCCTTGAGGGGGGACGTTGGCTACCGTGCCCTCGACGATTTTCAGCAAAGCCTGCTGCACGCCCTCGCCGGACACATCCCGCGTGATAGATACATTTTCGCTCTTGCGGGCGATTTTGTCAATCTCATCCACGTAGATAATGCCCCGCTCGGCCCGCTCCACGTCAAAGTCGGCGGCCTGTAAAAGCCGCAGGAGAATGTTCTCCACATCGTCGCCCACATAGCCCGCCTCGGTGAGGGTGGTTGCGTCTGCGATGGCGAAGGGGACTTTCAAGATACGGGCCAGCGTCTGGGCAAACAGCGTCTTGCCTGAGCCGGTGGGCCCCAGCATGAGGATGTTGCTCTTTTGCAGCTCCACTTCCTCGTCGCCGCCGAAATAAATCCTTTTATAGTGGTTGTACACCGCCACAGACAGAGCGACCTTCGCTTCGTCCTGCCCGATCACATACTGATCCAGCACGCCCTTGATTTCCTGAGGCGTGGGCAGCTTGTCAGGAATTTCCTCCAGACCGGAGGCGCCGGTGTCCTCGAACCCATCGTTCAAAATGCTCATGCATAGCTGGACGCACTCGTCGCAGATACGCACGCCCGGTCCCTGAATCATCCGGTGAACCTGCTGCTCGTGCTTGCCGCAGAAGGAGCAGCGAAGAGTTCTTTTGTCGTCATTCGGCATGGTATTACCTCAGTTCTGCCTTTTCGGAAAGGCGCAATCAGTGGTTGGTGATAATTTTATCGATCAGGCCAAATTCCTTGGCCTCGTCGGCGGACATGAAATTGTCCCGCTCGCAGGCGGCAGTAACTTCTTCCAGGGACTTCCCGGTGTTGTCCGCAAGAATGATGTTCATTCGCTTTTTGATAATTTCCAGCCGCTTGAGATGGATGGCCATGTCTGTAATCTGGCCCTGGGTCCCGGCGGAGGGCTGGTGAATCATAATTTCGGCGTTGGGCAGGGCGATACGCTTACCCTTGGCGCCAGAGGACAGCAAAAACGCACCCATGGACGCGCACATGCCCACGCACACGGTGGACACGTCGCACTTGACGTACTGCATGGTATCGTAAATGGCCATTCCGTCGGTGACGGAGCCACCGGGGCTGTTGAGATAAAGCTGGATGTCCTTGTCGGGGTCCTGTGCCTCCAAATACAGAAGCTGGGCCACAACCAGACTGGCTGTGGTGGCGTTGACCTCCTCGCCCAAAAAGACGATGCGGTCGTTCAGCAGTCTGGAAAAGATATCGTAGGACCGCTCGCCACGGTTGGTTTGTTCCACTACGTAAGGTACTAAACTCATTGGTATAACCTCCACTTTGATACTGGTCTGCGGAGTCCCCGGCCCCTTGCCGGGGTTGGTCCGTCTAGAAACATTCTCCCATGATACCACAGGTACCATGAGAGAATGTGTCGAATCTGTAAAAAGTAAACGGTTTTCCGGATGATTACTCCGCTTTCTTGGCGGTCTTCTTGGCAGCGGGCTTCTTGGCAGGCTTCTCCTCCGCCTCCTCGGCCTTGGCTTCCTTCTTGGCAGGCTTTTCCTCGCCCTCGGCAGCCTTAACAGTCTTCTTGGCGGCAGTCTTCTTGGCGGGCTTCTCCTCCGCCTCCTCGGCCTTGGCCTCCACGGCAACGGCGCTGTCCCGCACCAGCTCAATCGCCTTGCGGCTGCTGAGCTGATCTTTGATCTGCTCGGCGGGCAGGTACTTCTTGATGTTCTCCAGCTCAATGCCGTACTGTCCGGCCATGGTATTGTACTCGGCGTCCACATCCTCGTCGGAAATTTCGATCTTTTCCTCCTTGATGATGGCGGCCAGAGCCAGATCCATCCGGACCTGCCGCAGAGCGGGTTCCTTGGCATCTTCAAGCAGCTTGGCTTCGGTGATGCCTGTCATCTGCATATACTGCTCATAGGGAATACCCTGCTGCTGAATTTGGTTTTTGAAGTTATCCACAAAGCGGCGAGCCTGAGATTCCACCAGCGCATCGGGTACATCGGCGGTGATGTTCTCTGCCGCCTTCTGCATCAGCGCATCCTCAAACGCCTGACGGGCCACCTGCTCACGCTCGTCGGTAATCTTCTTCTCGATGTCCGCCTTCAGGTCCTTCAGCGTATCGAACTCGCTCACGTCCTTGGCGAACTCGTCGTCCATGGCGGGAACGTCCTTCTCCTTCACCTCGTGAAGCTTCACCTTGAACACCACGGCCTTGCCGGCAAGCTCGGGGGCATAATCCTCGGGGAAGGTCACGTCCAGATCCTTCTCCTCGCCGGCCTTCAAGCCGACAACCTGCTCCTCAAAACCGGGGATAAAGCTGCCGGAGCCAAGCTCCAGGCTGTGGCCCTCGCCCTTGCCCCCATCAAAGGGCTTGCCGTCCAGAAAGCCCTCGAAATCAATGACGGCCACGTCGCCGTTTTTCGCTTCCCGGTCCGCGGAGACCAGCCGGGTGTTGCGGTCGGCCATTTCCTTCAGACGCTCGTCCACATCGGCGGCGCTGACCTTCACATCGGACTTGGGGGCCTCAAGGCCCTTATACTGGCCCAGCTTCACCTCGGGATAGACGGGAACCACGGCCTTGAAGGTAAAGCCCTCCTTGGTGAGCTCGCCCTCCAAATCCACCTGAGGATAACCCACAACTTCCAGCTTCTGCTCCGCCACGGCGGCCTCGTAGGCGTCGGGCATGGCGATATTGACCGCTTCCTCGAAAAACACCTCTGCGCCGTACATCCCCTCGATAATCTTGCGGGGAGCCTTGCCGGGACGGAAGCCCGGCACATTGATCTGTTTGCGCATCTTCTGATATGCCTTTACGAGTGCGGCCTCAAATTCCTCCGCGCTGACCTCCACAGTCAGGGCGACGGTACTTTTTTCTTGTTTTTCGCAGTTTTTCACGTTCATATTGTTTACTCCTCCGTTCATGACCGGTGCAAGCCGGTACAATTCCCTATAATATCAGACAAATGCGGAAAAATCCACACTTTTTTCATGATTCGATAATTTTTTTTGGAACGAACTCCAAATAGTCCGCAGAGATGAGGGAAAAGGCAGTTCCGGCCTGTTCGCCCTCAAAACGGCGGCGGATCACCGGTCCGTGAAGATGCCCGTAATAGCAGGCCTTCACCCGATATTTTTCCAGCAGCGCCAGAATCTCGGGGCACTGATAGCCCTTGTACAGCGGCGGATAGTGGAGAAAGCACAGAATCGGCCTGTCCCCCGCCGCCCGAAGAGAGGTTTCCAGCCGCATGACCTCCCGGTTCAAAACCTTTGCGTCCGGGGGCTTTTGGTGTTCCTCCTGAAACCAGCCCCGGGTGCCGCACAGGGCGTATTCCCCGTAAAAATAACAGTTGTTGTGGAGGAACGAAAAGCTGGTCAGCCCCTTCTCCGCGAAAAAGCCGCTCATCTTGTTCACCGTGGTCCACCAGTAGTCGTGGTTTCCCTTCACCAGCAGCTTTTTTGCGGGAAACTGCTCCAAAAAGCGGAAGTCCGCCTCCGCCTCCTCCATGCTCATGCCCCAGGAGGTGTCGCCGTCCAGAATCAGCGTGTCCTCTTCCGTCAGTAAGGAAAGGGACGCGGCAATCCGGTTTACGTAGTCCTTCCATGCCTCCCCGAAGACCTCCATGGACTTGTTCGCCGTCAGGGATAAATGCAAGTCGCCAATCGCATACAGGGCCATTCACGCCCTCCTTTTCTTGATTTTCCGCGGGCTGCAAAGCCCCGTGAGTGCCGCGCCGGATGCCCCGGAATTATTTGAGAAAATCCCGCACCGTCTGGGGCATCTCCTCTTTTTTCCGGCACAGGTCAAACCGGCTCTCCTTCTCCCGCAGGGCCGCCAGCCGCCACGGGGCGGGCCGTCCGGTGACGTATTGCAGCCGGTCGATCAGTTCTGTTCCCGTGCCTTCGGCCTTCTCGCCGATGGCGGCAAGCACACTGTCGCAGAATTTAAAGGGGGACGCGGTGGATACAAACACGGCGGGAGTGTTATCGCCGGTTTTGGCGCGGTACTGCTCCAGCACGTCCGCCGCCACGGCGGTGTGGGTGTCCAGCAGATAGTCCCGCTCCCGATAATAGCGCCCGATGGCGGCGGCGGTTTCCGTTTCGCCGCAGGACCCGGCCCAGAACAGTTCGCGGATCTGCCCGAAAATTTCGTCGCTCACCCGATAGCTGCCGCTCATGGCCAACTGGTCCATATAGTCCTTCACCTGTTCGCCGTTCTGCCCTGAAAGGTCGAACAGCAGCCGCTCCAGATTGGAGGAAATCAGGATGTCCATGGAGGGGCTGATGGTGTTGTAAAAATTCCGGTTGCGGTCATAGGTCCCGGTAGTCAAAAACTCCGTCAGCACGTCGTTTTTGTTGGACGCGCAGATGAGCTTCCCAACGGGCAGGCCCATCTTTTTGGCGTAATACCCCGCAAGAATATCGCCAAAGTTTCCGGTGGGGACGCAGAAGTTGACCTTCGTTCCCATTTTCAGCTTCCCGTCCCGTACCAAATCGCAGTAGGCGGAGATATAATAGACCACCTGCGGCAGAATCCGGCCCCAGTTGATGGAGTTGGCGGAGGAGAGGAAATAGCCCCGTCCGTCCAGCTCCTCCCGGAGGGCTGCGTCAGAAAAAATACGCTTTACACCGCTCTGTGCGTCGTCAAAATTCCCCACTACGGAGCAAACGCCCACGTTTTCGCCCCTCTGGGTGAGCATCTGGGCTTCCTGCACGGCGGAAACGCCGTCCTTGGGGTAAAACACCAGAATTTTTGTCTGTTCTACGTCGGCAAAGCCCTCCATGGCGGCCTTGCCGGTGTCGCCGGAGGTGGCCGCGAGGATGCAGGCCGTCCGACGCTCTCCCGTTTTCTTCAAAGCGGCGGATAGCAGCCGGGGCAGCATCTGAAGCGCCAAATCCTTAAACGCAGAGGTCGGCCCGTGCCACAGCTCCAAGCAGTGGGTGGCTTCGTCCAGCATCCGCACCGGGGCCACAGCGGCAGTGTCAAACCGGGCAGGACCATAAGCCGTTTCGGCGAAATCCAGCAGTTCCTCCGCGCTGTAATCCGTCAGGTACAAGCCCATCACCGCCGCCGCCCGCTGGGGATAGCTCAGAGGCAGCAGAGCTTCCAGCTCTTCCTGTGAAAGCGTCGGAAATTCCGTGGGGGTCAAAAGGCCGCCGTCCCTGCTCAGACCCTGCTGCACAGCCTGCGCCGCGCTAAGGGCCACCGCGGTGTCCCGCGTGCTGTAATACTTCATGTCTCTTCCTCCTGCTTGTCGCGCCACCGCGTGTCTTTCGTTTGGCTCCCGGCAGCCTTATTCAAACGCGTTTTCCAGATACTCCACCCGGAACGCGCCGTTCTCGTCGTAAACCTCCGCCACGTCAAACCGGGCGGGCTCGTCCAAATCCTTCACGCTCATGTACAGCGCGGCGGCAGACCGCAGCCGCGCCTGCTTCCGCCCAGTCACATATTCCCTTGGAAGGCCCACCTGCAAATTGCTCCGCAGCTTTACCTCCACAAAGCATAACAAGCCCTCCGGGTCCCGGGCAATCAAATCAATCTCCCCGAACCGACAGCGCCACTGGCTGGCAAGCAGCCCATAGCCCAGCCGCCGCAGATATCCCGCAACTTCGGCCTCGCCCCGATTTCCGGCGCTTTTCGTGGTCATGGCCGTCCCCTCTCCCATTTCTTCAGAAAGCTCCGCCGATGGGCGGGACAGGGGCCGTAAGCGTCCAGCATTCCATAGTGCAGCTTGGTGCCGTAGCCCTTGTGCTTTGCAAATTGGTAAAGAGGGTATTCCTTGTCCAGCACTTCCGTCACAAACCGGTCCCGGCTGACCTTCGCCAGAATGGACGCCGCCGCGATGGACGCGCTTTTTCCGTCCCCGCCCACCACGGTTTCGTGGGGCGCAGTGATGGCGCACAGGCTTCCCCTGTCCCGGTTCCCATCAATCAGGGCAAAATCAGGACGCTTTTTCAGCCCGTCGATGGCAAGCTGCATGGCCTTCATCCGGGCGTTGAGAATGTCGATGGCATCAATTTCTTCGGCTTCCACCCATGCCACGCAATAGTCCTCCGCTTCGGCCCGGATAATCTCAAACAGCTTCTCCCGCTTTTTCTCCGTCAGCGTTTTTGAGTCGTTCAGCCCATCAATGATCAGTCCCCGGGGTAAAATCACCGCCGCCGCGTACACCGGCCCAGCCAGCGGGCCGGCCCCCGCCTCATCCGCGCCGCACACCGTTTCATACCCGTCGGCAAAGCACTGCTCCTCAATGCTCCACGGATGTTCCATCTCAGCCATTTTCTTGCTCCCCCGGCGTTTCAAGGGTAAAGCGTCCAAGCTTCCCGCCCCGGAACTCGTCCAAAAGGATTTTGGCCATCCGCTCCGTGTCGATTTCGCCGCCCCGAATTACAAAGCCCCGCTTCTGCCCGGCCTGCTCCAGCAATTCGAAGCCGGACTCGCCCGGCTGGGGCTGAATTTTATACCGCTCGGAAAGCTGTTCCGGATACCGGGCCGCAAGATAGCTCATGAGATTGCAGGCCAGCGTTTCAATGTCGATCACCTCGTCCCGGACCGCGCCGGTGAAGGCCAGATTCAGCCCCACGCTTTGATCCTCAAACTTGGGCCAGAGAATGCCCGGCGTGTCCAGCAGTTCCAGCCCCTGATCGATGGGAACCCACTGCTTTGCCCGGGTAACGCCGGGCCGATCCTCGGTTTTGGCGGTTTTCCGCTTTGCCACCCGGTTGATGAAGGTGGACTTTCCCACGTTGGGAATCCCCAGAATCATCACCCGCATCGTGCGGCCCACCTGCCCCTTTTCCGCATAGGCCCGCAGCTTGTCCGCAAGCAGCGCCCGCACGGCGGCGGGAAACCGCTCCACTCCGTCTCCACCCTTTGCGCTGCATTCCAGCACCGCATAGCCCTTCTCCCGGAAATAAGCCGCCCACAGCCGCGTCTTGGCCGGGTCCGCCTGATCGGCCCGGTTTAAGACCACCAGACGGGGCTTTCCCGCCGTCAGCTCGTCCACGTCCGGATTCCGGCTGGAAACAGGAATGCGGGCGTCCAGCAGCTCGCACACCGCGTCCACGTTTTTTAGCTGGTCGACGATCATCCGCCGGGTTTTGGTCATGTGGCCGGGATACCACTGAATATTTAAATTCTGTCCGTTTTCCACGCGTTTCCTCCTTGTGCCTTCACCGGATCAGGCCGATGCGGGAAAAATCCCGCTGCCCTGTCTCTGAATCCTTCCCGGGATACAGAATCAACGCCGCCCTGCCGATGATATACCTCTCGTCCACCGTGCCCAGCCGCGCATCCCGGCTGTCGTTGGAATGGTTGCGGTTGTCCCCCATCACAAAAACGGAGCCTTCCGGCACCGTCAGGGGAAACTCCGTTCCGTCGCAGCGAAAGGTCAGTTCCCGAATATACGGCTCGTTTAAAACCTTTCCGTCTACGCTGACGCTACCCTCTTCAAAATCAATGTCCACCGTCTGCCCGCCCACGGCGATAATTCGCTTGACGATGGGCTCCTGCAAAAAGCTCTGCTTTCGCAAAACCACAATGTCTCCGGCCTTGTACGTTCCCGCCAGCAGGCCCACGGTAACCGCCAATCGGTCCCCGTCCTGAAGCGTGGGCAGCATAGACTGTCCGTCCACGCCGATCAGCCGCACGGCGAAAGCAAACACCAGCACCACCGCCAGCACGGAGGACACCAGCGCCCTCACCCATTCGTACAGGCCCTGCCCCCGAACCGCCTCCGGAGCGACCGCCGTCAATTCTGTCATGTCGTTTGTCATTTCATACCTCGTCCGGAAGATTCCGGAACCGCGCCGGACAGGAGGCCCCGCCGTCGCTTTTCTCCGGCGCGGCAGGCATTTGGCCGCCGCTCTCCGCAAAGGCAGCTTCCACACTACCCTAACTTGCATAGTATATCAAATTTTACCGCAAAGAACAAGTGTGCAGGGTGGGATTTTTCCCAGAAAGGCGCAGGCTTAGCCCCGCCCGGGGACCAATGGACGGAGAGTGGCCCCGTCGGCGACCAAAGCCGAAGCGACAAGCTCCAAGGGGCCGAGGAAGTCAATTCCCCGGCCCCTTTCTTTGCATTGCCCGCAGGCAATAAGCTTTTTTGATTTTAGCCCGGAGGCCAGGTCATATCCCGCCCGCCCAGCACATGGAAGTGCAGGTGCGGCACGCTCTGCCCCGCCTGTTCCCCAATGTTTGAAACCACGCGATAGCTTCCGATGCCCTTTTCGGCGGT
>NZ_DALZCH010000122.1:0-8732 GCF_031978065.1 Oscillibacter sp. | reverse complement strand
CCGTGGCGCTGGTGATCTGCATGTCGTTTTTGGTCCTTGTTGGCTACTTTGGGGCGGAGATGCTGCTGTAAAAATCCTTCCACATTCTAAAACGCAGCTGGAAGGGGGGCGCGGTCTTGGCTGCCGCGCTGATTCTGGTGTGCGTGGCCCTTGAATTGGATCTTCCGGGTGTTGAGCGGCGCGTTCCCGTGGCGGAGGAGGTACAGTCATTGGAATTCCAGCTCTACGGGCAGGACTCCGTTTATGGCGACAGTCAGGACCCTGAGATGATCGACCGCTTCTTGACGCTGCATCAAATGCTGGTGGAAGAGCGCCCCACGGACAGCAACTGGGACGAGCATGCGCTCTACGGAAGCGTGCATCTGGACTATACCCTGAAAAGCGGCGCACATCTGCGAAGGAATTACAGTTTTACGATCTCTCCCTCGGAGATTGAGGCCCATGCCGCGCTGGCGGAGCAGCTGACAGAGCTTGCCCGGGACCCGGAGGTGTGGCAGGCGTATATGAAAGAGCGCTTCGAGCCGGGTCGGCTCGTGACGGTGGAAATGTATCTTGACAGGGAAGGCCGCACGCTGACCTTTGAGAGCGATACCGCCCGGGAAATTCTGGCGGCACTGAAAAAGGACATTGAAGCGGGCCACGCCGGGGCGTATATCTTTGATTCCGAAGGTTGGGATGCCAATACGTACTCTACAAACCTGTCGTTCTATTACCGTACGCAGGAAGACACAGGCAACGGAGACTATTATAAAGGCAGTTACTCCGAGGAAGTGCAGATTTCCAAGGACTATACCTACCTTCTGGCGGCGCTGGAAAAGGCCGGTGTGGATATAGACGGCCTGACTACGTATCAGAAATACTATGACGAGGACTACGACATGCCCGTGTATTACCAAAATCCCATTTCCCCCGGAGAAACGGGGGAATACCGGGGGCCGGATGAATTGGCACCGGAGATTGCATCCGGAGATGCGGCCATCATCGGCGGAGCCGACGGACCCACCGCGGTTTACGTCGGCTAAGGCGCGGGAGCGGAAAGCGCATGGCTTACAGAGAAAAAAGAAAGCGCATGAATCCACGGTTTTTTGCGCTGTGCCTGGCGGCGGTCCTTGTGATCGCCGCCGCTGGCGTTTGGATTTGGAGTAAGATTGGCTCCGATGTTTCGGCAGAGACGGTGGTGCTGCCGGACTATGTGAAGCAGGAATTTTTGACGGTGAATCCATGGTCCCGCCCCGGCACGGAGCTGGAGCAGGTGAAGGGAATTGTCATCCATTACGTGGGCAATCCCGGCACCTCGGCGGAAGCCAACCGCAGCTATTTTGAGGGCCTTGAGGACGGCCATCTGGAGATTTACGCCAGCGCGCACTTTATCGTGGGACTGGAGGGAGAGGTGCTCCAGTGCATTCCCATGACGGAGTGGGCCTACGCCTCCAACACCCGCAACGAGGACACCCTCTCCATCGAGGTCTGCCATCCCGACGAGACAGGGGAATTTCTCCCCGTGACCTATGACCGGGTGGCGGAGTTGACGGCGTTTTTGTGCGACGCGTTCGGTCTGACCTCCAAGGACGTTCTGCGCCACTACGATGTGTCGGGAAAAAACTGCCCCAAGTATTACGTGGAAAATGAAGATGCGTGGCAGACCTTTTTGACGCAGGTGGACAGCGGCATAGCGGCGCTGGAAAAAGAAAGAGCGGAAAAAGAGGCGCAAAGCTGAAACTTTTTTCCGCTGAGAACCGTCATATCAATCAAGAAGACGGCGGATGGGGAACTCCGCCGGGAAATTGTGTGCGGGGCGGCGGAAGCCGCAGATAAGAAGAAGGGAGCTTTCCGAATGGAAGCCACAAGAAATGCCGGACTCTGGCGCGTATGGGTAGACACCGTGAACCGTATTGTCTCCTTCCACGAGGCGGAGGGCTTCCGGCCCATTGAGTTTCGCAGCCGGGAGATGTTTTTGTCCTGCGTGGACGAGTACACGGGGAAGCATTACCGATACCAGTGATAAAGGAACGCTTTGCGTTCCTGTTTGCCGGGGGCTTGCTGTCTGTGAATTGCAGGCGGCAGGCCCTTTGGCTTTGCGTCCGGGAAAGCCGGACTGCCTTCCGGGGAATTTCCGACTTGACAAATCGGCAGCGGCGGGTATAATAGTGTTGAAAAATTGAATACTTGGCGTAGATAAGGACGAGTAAGACCCAGCCCCTGCACAGAGAGCGGCCCATTTTGGTGGAAGGGCTGCCGACAGGCGGGACCTGAAAATCACCTTGGAGCCTCCTGCTGAAAGACGACGCGAGTAAGTTAGGACGTGTGACGGCGTTACCCGTCGGCCTGTGAATGCAGGCTGTGAGCGGCTTTTTCCCGCAAGGGGGGAGCAACGAGAGTGGTACCGCAGAAGTATTTTAAACGCTTCTGTCTCTTTAAGAGACAGGGCGTTTTTTATTTTGCATGAAAGGGGATCTTAAAGTAAATGAACTGTCCCAAGTGCGGTCGAGAGATGGAACCCGGAATCATGTATACCGAGAAATACGGTTACTGGACGCAGCAGGAGAAGCTGCCGGTTTTTCGCGTACCCAAAGACAGTGTGCTGCTCAGAGCGCCGGGGGATGACTCCGCGAGCGGATTCGACATTTTCCCGTTTCATGATTTCCCCGGAACGATGCTGTGCCGTGCCTGTAAGATTGCCGTTTTTGAATACAACTGATTGTTGAATATTTTTGATTGATTATAATTAGGAGGAATTTCCATGGACTATAACAAGACTATCAATCTGCCCAAGACCGACTTCCCCATGCGGGCGGGGCTGCCTAAGCGGGAGCCGGAGATGCTCAAACGCTGGGAGGATATGGACCTCTACAACGAGCTTTTGAAAAAGAACGAGGGAAAGCCCCTGTTCAACCTTCACGACGGCCCTCCGTTTTCCAACGGCGATCTCCATATGGGCCACGCCCTGAACAAGTCCATTAAGGACTTTATCACCCGGTCTTATGCCATGCGGGGCTATTATACGCCCTATATTCCCGGCTGGGATAACCACGGCATGCCCATTGAATCTGCCATTATTAAGAAGAACAAGCTGGACCGCAAATCCATGTCCGTTCCCGAGTTTCGTTCTGCGTGCCACGATTTTGCTCAGCACTATATCGACGTGCAGATGGACGGCTTCAAACGCATGGGCGTTATCGGCGATTGGGAGCATCCCTATAAGACCATGGACCCCGGCTTTGAAGCCGAAGAAGTCAAGGTTTTTGGTGAGATGTACAAAAATGGCCACATTTACAAGGGCCTCAAGCCCGTGTACTGGTGCCCTCACGACGAGACGGCTCTGGCCGAGGCGGAGATTGAGTATCAGGACGATCCCTGCACTACCGTGTATGTGAAGTTTCCCATGCTTGATGACGGGGGAAAGCTCGGCAAGTTCGACCACAACAAGCTGTTTTTCGTGATCTGGACCACTACCATCTGGACTCTGCCGGGAAACCTTGCCATCGCCCTGCACCCCGAGGAGAGCTATGCTCTGGCGAAGGCCCCCAACGGCGAGGTATATATCATGGCGGAGGCGCTGGCGGAAAAGGTCATGAAGCTGGGCGGCTTTGAAGAGTACGAAATCGTGGAGACGCACCCCGGCGCGTTTTTTGAGAATATGCTGGCGAAGCATCCCTTCCTTGATAAAACCAGCCGCCTGCTGCTGGCAGACTATGTCACCATGGACTCCGGTACCGGCTGTGTCCACACCGCCCCCGGCTTTGGCGCGGACGACTATGATACCTGCCGCCGGTATGGCATGGACATGGTGGTGCCCGTGGACGATCAGGGCCGCCACACCGACTATGCCGGAAAGTACGCCGGGATGAAGACGGAGGAATCCAACCCCGTGATTCTGGCGGACATGAAGGAAAGCGGTGCGCTGTTTGCTCAGGAGAATATCGTGCACAGCTATCCCCACTGCTGGCGCTGCAAGGGAGCCATTATTTTCCGCGCCACTCCGCAGTGGTTTTGCTCCGTGGACTCTTTCAAAGAGGAGGCCTGCGACGCCTGCGAGGATGTGCGCTGGGTACCCGCGTGGGGCAAGGAGCGCATGAAGTCCATGATCCGGGAGCGCAACGACTGGTGCATTTCCCGCCAGCGCAAGTGGGGCCTGCCCATTCCCGTGGTATACTGCAAGGACTGCGGAAAGCCTGTCGTCACCGACGCGTCCATTGACGCCATCTCCAAGCTCTTTGCGGCAGAGGGATCCAATGTCTGGTTTGCCAAAGAGACGGAGGACATTCTGCCCCATGACTTTGCCTGTCCGCACTGCGGGGCCAAATCCGGATTCACCAAGGAAGAAGACACACTGGACGGCTGGTTTGATTCCGGGTCCACCCACTATGCCTCCATGAAAAAAGATCAGGGTTTCTGGCCTGCCACCGTCTATATGGAGGGATTGGATCAATACCGCGGCTGGTTCCAGTCCTCTGTGCTGACCGCCGTGGGCGCTTTTAGCAAGGGCGCGCCGTTTAAAGAGTGCGTCACCCATGGTTGGACCGTGGATGAGCAGGGAAAGGCCATGCACAAGTCGGCTGGCAACGGCATGGACCCCGCAGAGATTTTCGAGCAGTACGGCGCGGACCTGCTGCGCCTGTGGGCGGCTTCCGCAGACTATCACTCGGATGTGAGCGGCTCGGACAGAATCTTCAAGCAGCTCAGCCAGAATTATCTGAAATTCCGCAACACTGCCCGGTACTGCCTTGGCAATCTGGATGGGTTTAATCCCGATGATCTGGTCCCTGCTGATCAGATGGAGGAACTGGATCGCTGGGCCGTCACCCGGCTCAACGCGCTGACGGAGAAATGCCTCAAAGCCTATGACGACTATGAATTTTTTGTTGTAACCCACGCCGTCAATGACTTCTGCGTGCTGGAGCTGTCCAACTTCTATCTGGATATCATTAAGGATCGGTTGTACTGCGAGGAAGAGGACGGCAAGCGCCGCCGCAGCGCCCAGACCGCTCTGTTCCTGATTCTGGACACCATGACGAAGCTGATGGCTCCGGTTCTGGTCTTTACCTGCGACGAGATTTGGCAGGCCATGACCCACCGGGTCGGGGACGACGAGCGCAACGTGCTGCTAAACGAAATGAACAAGCCCTTTGCGGACTATGCGCTGGGCGAAAAGGCCATGGAGCGCTGGGAGACGATTGTCCGCCTGCGGGACGACGTGAACGCGGTTTTGGAAACCGCCCGTGCCGACAAGAAGATCGGCAAGGCACTGGAGGCGCGCGTCTCTCTCCACGCGGACGACGACGCGGCGGCGCAGGCGCTGATGGCGACTGTGGGCGTGAGCCTTGCCGAGGTGTTCATCGTCTCGGATTGCAGCATCACCACCGCGGAGCCTTCCGCAGAAGCCACCGTGGGCAAGGGGACCAACTTCCCGGGTCTCACCGTGGAGGTGGGTCGGGCTGCCGGCGCCAAGTGCGAGCGATGCTGGATGCAGTCTGCCAAGGTGGGGGAGAATCCCGACCATCCCACCCTCTGCCCCCGCTGCGCGGACGTGGTTTCCAAGCTGCCCCGGTTTTAAGACGAATAAAAGCTTATAAAATGCCGCGCCGGAGGAATTTCCTCCGGCGCGGTGCTTATATTTATGCTGCTTTGTGAAGTGGAGTGTTGCCGCAGAGGTTGCGGCATGAGGGTGTGAACTTAATTCGTCTCCGCTTCGGCGGTCACGGCGGCGCTGTACAGCTCGTTCCGGGAAAGGCCCGTGGCCTCGGCGACCTGCCGCACGGCATCCTTCATTCTCAGGCCCCGACTTTTCAGCTCCAGCACCTGACGGACGCCCTCCTCCGGCGTAATTTCCGCCTCCGCCGGAGGGGCCGCTCCCTCCAGCACAAGGACGTATTCTCCCCGTGGACTGTTCTCCCGGTAATAAGCCACGGCATCCCCCAGCGTGCAACGCATCGTCTCTTCATGGAGCTTGGTCAGCTCCCTGCACATTGCAATTTTCCGCTCAGGGCCAAAAAAGGCGCGCAAATCGTCCAGCGTGGTGCGCAGCTTATGGGGTGCTTCGTGAAACAGCATGGTGCGGCGTTCATTTAGCAGAGAAGAAAGGTGCTCCCGCCGTTCCTTTTTGTTGGTGGAGAGAAACCCCTCGAAGGTAAATCGGCCTGTGGGCAGACCGCTCACTGCCAACGCGTTCACCGCCGCGCAACAGCCGGGAATGGCCAGAATCTCCACACCCTGCTCCGCGCAAAGGCGCACCAGCTCCTCTCCCGGGTCGGAGACGGCGGGCGTGCCCGCGTCCGTCACCAGAGCGCAGCTCTCTCCCGCCAGCAGGCGGTTTAAAATAGACTGCCCGGCAGAGACGTGGCTGTGGGCGTGATAGCTCACCATCGGGCGCTTGATTTCAAAGTGATTCAGCAGCTTCACGGAAACGCGGGTGTCCTCGGCGGCAATAAAATCCACCGTTCTCAGCGTCTCCACCGCCCGGGGAGAAAAGTCGCCCAGATTCCCAATAGGCGTGGCGACCAGATACAGCGTTCCGCTCATGGCGTGTTCTCCTTTTGTTCAGGTGTTCGGAAATAGGCGGCGGCATATTCCGCCGAGGGCATACCGGACGCATCCGTCAGGCACAAAGGCGGCCCGATGGAAAGCCCGGGCTTTCCGCCCCGGCGGGCCTCCAACAGTAAAAGAGACGGCGCGGTCCGCGGACGGGGTTCCACCATCCGCAGCCGCTTTGGCTCCAGTCTGTTTTCCCGCAGGGCGCAGAGCAAGTCGCACAGCCGCTCAGGGCGGTGGACCAGACAAAAGGCGCCGCCCCAGCGCAGCAGATATGCCGCCGCGCGGCATAAATCCGTAATGGTGCAGTCTGTTTCGCTGCGGGCCGTCCGCCTTGAAGAGGCCGGAGCGGTTGCGCCGCTTCCGTCCAAAAAATAAGGGGGATTGGAGACGCACAGATCAAAACTCCCGGCGGGTAAAAGGGCGCGAATCTGCCGAATATCGCCCCGCAGGGTCCGCAGACGGTCCCCAAGACCGTTTTCTGCCGCCGCCATGTCAGAGAGCAAGGCGGCGTGGGGCTGAATTTCAATGCCGGTAATTTGCAGCTCCCGCTGCCGCTGAAGGAGGAGCAGACCCAAAAGCCCCGTTCCACTGCCAAGATCGCAGATCCGCAGACCGGGACGCAACAGGGGAAAGCTCCCCAGTAAAAAGCTGTCGGTGCCGGGCTTGTGGGCGCACTCGTCCCAGCAAAAGCGCAGGCCCCCGGGGCACAGGCTGTCCCATTGCTCCACGGCGTGCGCCCCCTTTCCAACTAATGTGCTTCCATTATACGGCAAAGTGCCGCCCCGCGCAAGAGATGCCATTCTAGGCATAATAAAAGCGCCGCAGAAAACCTGCGGCGCTTTTATGTACGAATCTGCTTATTCGCCGGGAACGATGGCGCTGCTGGGGCAGGTATCGCTGCAAGCACCGCAGTCCAGGCAAGCACCGGCGTCGATCACATAGGAATCATCACCCTGACTGATAGCACCGGCGGGGCAAACATCCGCGCAGGAGCCGCAGCTTACGCAGGCAGAAGTAATCTTGTAAGCCATGGAAAAGCACCTCCATAAAATTAGTAAATTTATTGTAGCACACGTTAAAAAAAAAGCAAGCGTTTCTGTGAAAAATATATTGGAAATTTAGGCAGTTTGTCACGTATAACTGCATTTTTCTTAACTTTTGGGATAGATTGAGTGGTGTTCACAATTTCTTTTCAATTTGGTCAAAGAAAGTCAAAAAATACCCCTTGACATTTCTGATGACGGTGCTATACTACGTATCAAACAAAGGTTAAAGAAAGTCAAAGTCAAACCTGACGCAAGGTATTATGAGTGAATTAACAGAAGAGAAAGAGGCGGTTCAAGTGGGCATCTCCGATTTAATTGCCAGCTTCCTGCAAGAAAGCCTGAACGAGGCCGACGGCGGAGTGCTGGAGGTGCAGAGAAGCGATTTGGCCCAGCGGTTTAACTGCGTGCCAAGCCAGATTAACTACGTAATGAGCACCCGGTTTTCCCCTGAGCACGGCTATATCGTGGAAAGCCGCCGGGGGGGCAACGGCTATATCCGGATTACCCGGGTGCGCATGAATCGGCAGACGCTGCTGATGCATGTCATTAACTCCGTGGGCGACCGGTTGGATTTTCCCTCGGCAAGAGCGATTTTGAGCAACTTGGTGTCCTCCGGTGCGCTGGAGGGCAGCGTGGGGGAAACGCTGCTGACCTGTATGGACGACCGGGTGCTGGTGGCTGTGCCCCGAGAGCTGCGGGATTCCGTCCGGGCAGAAATGATGAAGCAGGTTTTAATTCATCAGGTGGAGTGATTTTCTCGTCCACGCGCCGGGACGACAGGGCGGCGCAGTACAAACTGTTTTTAATTATAATTTAAATAGACTTGAGGAGGAAACAATTATGAAATGCGAACATTGTGGAAAGAATGAAGTCAACTTCATTTATGAGAGCAACGTGAACGGGCATGTGGAAAAAGCCCATCTTTGCAGCGAGTGCGCCGAAAAGCTGGGCTACACTCAGGCGGTGGCGGCGCATAACCGCAGAATGGTGCAGGACTTTTTTGGCGGCGGACTGCTGGACAGCTTTTTCAGCCCTCGATCCTCTCTGTTGGGACCGTCCCTTTTCGGGGAGGACATTTTCGACGATTTCTTCCGCCAGATGCCCGCGCTGGGCGCGGCTCCTGCGCAGCAGCAGGAGGTCCGGGAAAAGCCTTTG
>NZ_DALZCH010000121.1:4533-8821 GCF_031978065.1 Oscillibacter sp. | reverse complement strand
GGCCACGACCATTCCGTGGTTGACGAGAATATCAACTGCAACCCTGTGCTGGAGCCGTGCTCCAACGGGCAGTACGTCACCAAGCTAACCCTTTCCCTGACAAAAAAAGACGGCGGCTGGGATGTGACGAAGGCCAACGGCGACCTGCTCGACTGCTCCACCGTGACGCCCGACGCGGCGTTTTTGAAGCGGTTCAAGTCTCTGGACGACAAGAGCAAAGCTCTGGCCTCCAAGGCAGTGGGCGAAGTGGGTGAGACGTTCCTGAACCCCGTGGAGCTGCTCCCCGGCATCCCCAACGCCATTTTGCAGGACAACCCCGTTGTGGATCTTATCAACAAGGTGCAGATGGAAAACGTCAAGGCGGACGTGTCTCTGGCGGCCCTGTTCGACGCGAGCTCCAATCTGGAAAAGGGTCCCTTCCTGAACCGGGACAGCGTGAAAATCTACAAATATGACAACACGCTTTACGGCGTGAAGGTCACCGGCAAGCAACTCAAGGCTATTATGGAGCGGCAGGCGGGCGACTTCTTTAACCAATACGTCTCCGGCGACGTGACCATCAGCTTTAACCCCAATATTCGGATGTACAACTATGACGAGTTTGCGGGCGTGAACTACGAGATCAACATCTCCAAGCCCGCCGGCTCCCGCATCCAGAACGTCACCTATCAGGGCAAGTCCCTGACGGACAACCAGACTCTTGTGCTGGCGCTGAACAACTATCGCTATGGCGGTCTGGTCACTGCGGGGCTTTTGAACGAGTCCGACGTGGTGTACGAGGGCGGCGCGGTTCGGGATATGATTACCGACTACGTGGCCGGTCTGAAAACCCCTCTGATGCCCCAGTGCGACAACAACTGGAAAATTACCGGCGCGGATCTGAGCGATTCTCAGAAGGACCTAATCTATGAGAAGGTGCGCTCCGGCGAGCTCACCGTCCCCACCTCCGAAGATGGGCGCACTCCCAATGTGGCCTCCTTGAACGGCCCAGCTCTGCGGGCGGCGGGCAAGCTGAGCGCCATTGCCACTGAGACCCCTGTTGTCCCCGCGCCGCAGTCCGAGCCCGTCAACCCCTCTGGCCCGGCGGACGCCGACCAGAGCTACACGGTAAAGGCTGGCGACTGCCTGTGGAACCTCGCTCAGAAGTTTTACGGTACGGGAACCAAGTGGGGCGTGATTTACCAGCGCAACATCGCCACCGTCAAAAACCCGAATGAGCTTCAAATCGGCCAAATTTTGGCCATTCCCGCAGCTTAAAATTTTCATGCCCTATGTAATCCGGGAGGGCGAAGAGCTGCCGAAGCAGCTTCCCGTCTACCGGATGGAGGAAGATGCCTATGCCTCTGCCTGCCGGGAGCTTTTGGCCCAGCTTGAAGCCGATCAAGCGCACTGAAAACAAGGCTGCGGATGTGTCCAAAGACACGTCCGCAGCCCGTTTTATGTCCGCCTGCGGTGAAAAAACCTCTTGACGAAATTTCCCTCCTGCGTTATACTTCCATGCGTTCCATTAAAAAGTGGTCGGAATGCACAAAGCAATCGTTTTCTAACTGTTTAATTGACTAAACAAACTCTTTGAGATACAGATTTTAAGCAATTCCGTATTCTTCCTCGCCTAGATACCCATACTTGTTTAAAACGTTGCTTTGCCGGGCCCAAACAGAAAGGACGAAACTAAATGGAGAAAATTCTGGAGTATTTCGGAACCTTTACCCCTGCGGCGGACGGAGTAATTGCCGCCTTCAAATTTGAATACCTCACCTCGCTGGGCTTTGCCGCCATTGTCATCTTTTGGGGGCGCGCCATGGTGGGGCATTCCAAGCTTCTCCGCAAGTACGCAATTCCCGCCCCCGTCGTTTCCGGTTTGCTTTTCTCGCTGATCATTGCCTTGATCAAAATATCCGGGGCCATGGCCTTTTCCTTTGACACAAAGGTGGTGCAGGACCTTTGTCAAAACCTGTTTTTCCTGTGCGTGGGCTTTGGATTTAGCTGGAAGATGATCCGCCACGCGGGCGGAAAGCTGTGCGCCATGATTGCCATCGCCGCCTGTCTGCTGATCACCATGCAGAATTTGCTGGGCGTGGCCATAGGCAATCTGATCGGCCTGCATCCCCTGCTGGCACTTCAGTGTTCCTCTGCCGCCATGTCCGGCGGCGTGGGCACCGCTTCCGCCTTCGGCCCCATTTTTGAGGGCATGGGCGCGGTCGACGCCACCACCGTGGGCGTTGCCGCCGGAACGATGGGCAACATCATGGGCTCCTTAATCGGCGGCCCCGTGGCCGCGTTTCTCATCCGCCGCCACGGTCTGAAATCAGACCCGAACGACAGGCCCGAATCCGTGACCGCGGGGCAGGAGCCCCGGCTGAACAACAGCCGTATGATCTCTATGTTCGCCATGTGCCTGCTTCTGGCCGCGCTGGGCATGCCCATTTATATGCTGCTGGACAGCATCCCCATGATTGAGATGCCCAAGTTCATCGGCTGCCTAATTGCCGGCGCCATCGCCCGCAATGTGATGGAAGCTTTTAACATTAAGTTTTACACGCCCGAGGTGGAGGCCATTGAGCACATGTTCCTAGAGCTGTATCTGGCGTTGGTGCTGATGACCATTGACATTACGAAGCTGGCTTCCGTAGCCGGGCAGATGGGTATCATTCTGCTGGCGCAGGCGATTTTAATGGCCCTGTTTGGCATTTTCATCTCCTACAACATGTTCGGACGGAACTATGGCGCGGCCGTGATGACCGCAGGCAACTGCGGCTGGGGCTGCGGCTCCGGGCCCAACGCCGTGGCAAACGAAAAGGCGGTGATGGATCAGTATGGTTGGCATAACGTGGCGTGGGTGCTTTACCCCTCCTTCGCCGTGCTGATCGACGACATCTACAATCCCATTTTCCTCTCCTTGTTCGGCAGCTTCCTCGTGCGCTGAGGGGAACTCTTTTCCGCAAGCAGATCTGCGGGGCGAGGGAAGATGCTTTTATCTTGAACGGTCAAAGAGGAGACGCCCAGGCGGGCGTCTCCTCTTTGCTTTTAATGAACGTCCAGCGCGGGGTAGACGCCGCCCGGGCGCGGGCAGCGTTTTATTCCCTCGGGATTTCGCCGCAAAAAGTTTCTCCTGAAAAACCTGCCTCTTTTCATTGAAAATTCCCGGATATACCGGTTTTCCTTCCTTGACAGGTTAATCGTTTACCAGTATAATAACTGCGGAATTCAACAACAGAATCCCCGGCTCATCTGTTTTGAAAAACGCAGGAAAGGAAGCGTTCATATGATTTATTCCGCCGAAGTGCAGCATATGTGCCCTGTGGCCAAGGGCGCGTATCATGGCCCGGCGCCCATCCCTCAGGAGGGAAAGTGGGTGCAGGCCAAGGAAGTGAAGGACATCTCGGGACTGACCCACGGTGTAGGCTGGTGCGCTCCCCAGCAGGGGGCCTGCAAGCTGACGCTGAACGTGAAGGAGGGCGTGATTGAGGAGGCGCTGGTGGAAACCATCGGCTGCTCCGGCATGACCCACTCCGCCGCCATGGCCTCTGAAATTCTGGTGGGCAAGACCATTTTGGAGGCGCTGAACACCGATCTGGTGTGCGACGCTATCAACACCGCTATGCGGGAACTGTTTTTGCAGATTGTCTACGGCCGCAGCCAGACCGCCTTTTCCGAAGGCGGCCTGCCCGTGGGTGCGTCTTTGGAGGACCTGGGCAAGGGCTTGCGGTCCCAGATCGGCACCATGTTCGCAACCCGGGAAAAGGGTCCCCGCTATATGGAAATGGCAGAGGGCTATGTCACACGCGTGGCACTGAATCAGGACAGCGAAATCGTGGGCTACGAGTTCGTGAATCTCGGCAAGATGATGCAGTCCGTGAAAAAGGGCGTGGACGCAAACGAGGCGCTGGAAAAGGCCAAATCCCATTACGGCCAGTTTGAGGACGCCGCTAAATATATTGACCCCCGCGAGGAATAAGAAAGGAGGACAGAAACATGGCTCTGTTTGAAAGCTACGAAAGAAGAATCGAAAAAATCAACGCTGTCCTCAAAGAGTACGGCATCGGCTCCGTGGAGGAGTGCCGCGAACTCTGTCAGGCCACGAGGTTTGATCCCTATGAGATCACCAGAAGCATTCAGCCCATCTGCTTTGACAACGCCTGCTGGGCGTACTGTGTGGGTGCGGCTATCGCGCTGAAAAAGGGCGTGGCTACCGCCGCCGAGGCCGCCGAAGCCATCGGCGTGGGCCTGCAAGCCTTCTGCATTCCCGGCTCCGTGGCAGAGGACCGCAAGGTGGGTCTCGGTCACG
>NZ_DALZCH010000121.1:0-4523 GCF_031978065.1 Oscillibacter sp. | reverse complement strand
GCTGCGGGACGGGACAAGGTGCTTCGCGTTTCTGGCTGGCCACGAGTCCTTTGCCGCCGCGGAGGGTGCCATCGGCATCGTGCGCAACGCCAACAAGGCCCGGAAGGAGCCCCTGCGGGTCATCCTCAACGGCCTTGGCAAGGACGCGGCTCAGATCATCAGCCGCATCAACGGCTTCACTTACGTGCAGACTCAGTTTGACTACTACACCGGCGAGCTGAAGATTGTCCGCGAAGTTCGGTATTCCGAGGGTGAGCGGGCCAACGTCCGCTGCTTCGGCGCGGACGATGTGCGCGAGGGCGTGGCCGTCATGCACCACGAGGGTGTGGACGTGTCCATCACCGGCAACTCCACCAACCCCACCCGGTTCCAGCATCCGGTGGCAGGCACCTATAAGAAGGAGTGTAACGAGCAGGGGAAGAAGTATTTTTCCGTTGCTTCCGGCGGCGGCACGGGCCGCACGCTTCATCCCGACAACATGGCCGCCGGCCCCGCCAGCTACGGCATGACCGACACCATGGGCCGGATGCACTCCGACGCACAGTTTGCCGGGTCCAGTTCCGTCCCCGCCCACGTGGAGATGATGGGCTTCCTCGGCATGGGCAATAACCCCATGGTGGGCGCGACTGTTGCGGTTGCTGTTGCCGTGGCGGAGAGCAAGAAATAAGGAGAAACACTGCTTTTTGTAACTTTTCAGGCAAGAATAAACCGCCCGATTCCGTCTGGAATCGGGTGGTTTTGGCGTTTCATTTGCCAAATATTTTGATGCTGGATATCCTATTCTCGGAAAACGAAGTGAAAACCTTTGGCGCTTATTTCCTGACTTTCCACATCTACCTCGCATAGAATTGTCTTAGAACCGGAATGTTTCTAACGGCGGTCTCCCAGATAATATCCTGGCTCATGCTGCCGTAGCTGTGGGCAGCCAAATTCCGCATTCTCTTGAATGGCCCCACCGAATACGGTCGGCGGCAGGCTGCTGGTATTCCGCAAATAAGCCACCACTCAGCTCCCCAATCTGTAAAATAGAACGCAAAATTGATCTCTGATAGTCCGCATCCTGGTCAAACACCTCGAATGCATCCCCATAGCGCTCGATTGTTTTTGAATTTCCACACAATAGTACCGGATGTGTTTTAACCGCTGCAAATCAGGCGGCAGCATAAAGACTCCTCCCTTTCCCGACAAATATCTTCCCGGAAATTCGCTTTGCTGGGCATCTGAATTGGCTGCTCAATAGAATTGACTATAATAATGTATCATAGCAGGTAAAAATATAAATCAATTTTGGCTGATAGCGGTGTTGCTTAACCGTATTTTACTTGAATTTGGCTTTTCCGTATTTAACAGGAATCTCCCGCGATGAAATATCACGTAGCAGTTCCACTGGTCCGGGAATTTGTTTCACACAGAGATTCTGCCATAACGGAATGGGGCTGATCCCCAATTCGATAAACTGATCTAGTAGGCCGCCGGTGGAGACACCCGCCTTTTCAAGTCCCTTCAGCGCCTTATGCTTCCGCTGAAGTAGCTGCGCCAGCCGCATCATGGCTTCCTTGGTGTTCTTCTTAAAATTAGATTCAGCTACACACGTCTCAACTTCATCCATGCGGCAAAAGGTAACTTCCGAAAAGCTCTGAGTGAAATTCTTGGGCAGCAACCAAATCCCGTTGAAATAGAAAGCCAGCAGGGCGGCCCCATCTTCAGACATCTTGTCCGTGAGATGCTGATATATCTGCATAGGGTGAGTCACGATTTCCATTCCCCTGTTTTGGGAACCGTCACACTTGATGTAGATGTGCTCCGCGTCCCCGCTTCCGATATCCATCAGCTTTTTTGGCACGGAGTCTACTTCGCCGCCGTCATCAATTTCCAGCTCCACACCCAGATAACAGAAACCCTCTCCATAAAAAATGGGAGCAGGCTTGTAGCAGTAAGATTGGATTTCCCGGCGGTGCTGGTCGATGCAGTTGCCGCAGCAGGGACCGTCGCTGTCGTCGTCCACATAGTACGTATCGTCGTTGTGGATCAGACAACCGCAGTCAAAGCAGCGGTGGTAGTAGTTATCATAGCAGTCCTTACAGAGCGTGGCGGTGGAATCGCCCACACTGTCACCGGACCAGATGTGCTTGCCACAGCGGTCGCAGACGGCGATCATTTCTGTAAGCGGGTCTCGCACAGCATTTGTTCGTCGAAAACAGTCTGCTCTCCAATAGGAAATTCCGTGCCACAGTGGTCACAGGTAAAGGTTTCTATCACTTTAACTTCATCCATCTTCATCCATCTTCATCCATCTTCATCCATCTTCATTCATATTTATAATATATATCCCGAAAAGCGGGTAATTCAGATTCCGGCACGGACAATTATTCGTTTGAACAAGGACGAACATTGCAAGCTAACCCGTGCGGCGCTAAAGAGCCTTGGGCGAGTCGCCAACCTGCGCATGCCCTGCACTGACGCTGCTTGATAGCGAGCTGCATTTTGGAATCATTGAATGAGAAAGAATTGTGAGCCTCATAGAACACTTCGTTGTCCTTTGGGGTTTGATTGGGGCCGCCAATAATTTTCGAAATAGATAAATTTGCGGAATTAGATGAAATTCTTGCTGCCAGAGTCAGTCATTTTTATTAAATTGACTAAAAAGTGTCATAAAGTCACTCTTTTCTTTTTTAGTCAAAGAGAGATTAAAATGGTCCTAGCATGACAGAATAAAACCGTCTATGCTGCTGTTCTCAAATATGAGTATAGGTTCCCTTCAAGGACTGCGAAACTGAACTGTATTTAAAGAAGGCTTCAGAGCTTCGGAGCAAACCGCGATGCGAGGTATGTTTATAGATTACTCTTGCAAACAAGACGAGGTTGTATTTTGCAAAGAAAAAAGATATAATAGAAATGATCATGTATTTTAATGAAGCAAAGTAGCACACGCCGCCACTATTCGTGCAGCGCGTGTGATATGGGGAATAGAAACGATGAAAATTCAAACGAACAAAACCGCACGCCCGTTCCGAGTGTGTCTTATGTTGATGATATGCTACCTAGGCCTCAGCGGAATTTTTTATGTCTTGATGGGGGAGCAGCTCCACGTTCGATCTTCCAACGAAAGCAGAGCGCTGCCCACAGCGCAGGCTGGAACCACAGAAATGGTGCCCGGTGCACAGGTTGTGGATGAGTTTACGCTGGATCTCCAGCGATTAAACAGTATTTCCGTGCAATGGGGAACGTTCTACCGGCAGAACGAGGGCGCGGTGACGGTCAAGCTGATTTCAATCCCCACAGAGGAGGTTTTACTTCAGGAAACCTTTGACGCTGCCACTGTGGAGGAGGGCGGACTGACAACACTGGTTGCCGACCCGGCGCTGGAGGGGATATCCGAGCTGCCCCTGCGGCTGGAGATCACAGGAAATTCCGTGTCCGGCAGTGCAATTGTCCCCATGATCTCCACGGAACCTGTCGAAGACGGGGAAACGCTATATGTCAACGATATTCCGGTGGAGGGCTCCTTGTGCTTTTCCGCCGAAGGCCAGGATTACTTGTGGATTGGCCGGAACTATTGGTCTGTTGTCGGTATTAGTGGATTGTGTCTGGGCGCGTATCTTCTTCGCTCCTATTTCCGCTGGAAGAAAGGGCTTCCCAATATATTGATACGCAGCATTCTGGCTCTTGGGAAATATAATTTTCTTTTTCGCCAGCTGGTTTCCCGGGATTTTAAGGCAAAGTACAAGCGGTCTGTTCTTGGCGTTTGCTGGAGCTTTTTAAATCCCTTAATGACCATGCTGGTGCAATATGCGGTATTTTCCAACCTGTTCCGCTTTGACATCCCCAATTATCCGGTATACCTGCTCTGTGGCATTATTCTGTTCAACTTCTTTTCCGAGGCTTGCGGCATGACCCTTGTGTCCATTGTGGGCAATGCCAGTTTGATTACAAAAGTCTATGTCCCCAAATACATTTATCCTGTGACCAGAACGGTGTCCTCATTGATCAATTTTTTAATTGCACTGATTCCGCTGGCGATCGTCGCGCTGATTTCGGGTGTATATCCCACAAAGGCGTGGTTGCTGTTCCCGTTTTTGATCATCTGTATTTTTCTGTTTACCCTTGGCGTGGGCATGTTCCTATCCACCATCATGGTGTTTTTCCGAGACACCCAGTTTCTCTGGGGAATTGTCAGCATGGTGTGGATGTACCTCACCCCGATTTTCTACCCGGAGAGTATTCTGCCTCCATCCATTGCGTGGGTGCTTCGCTGTAATCCGCTGTATTACTTCGTTACCTTTGCCAGGACCCTGATTTTACAGGGGGAGTCCCCTGATCCGGTGACGTATGTGCAGTGTCTTGGATTTGCAGTGGCTGCGCTGGCTGTGGGTGCGTGGGTATTCCGCAGGAGGCAGGACGCATTTGTGTTGTTTTTGTGATGGGAGAGACACCGTGGAACAGACGAATATGATTACATTAGACCATGTATCCATGAGGTTTCGCCTGAGCGACGATCGCATCCTGTAACTCAAGGAATTTTT
>NZ_DALZCH010000120.1:0-8840 GCF_031978065.1 Oscillibacter sp. | reverse complement strand
GACGGGCGTCCTCCGCATGACGGGTGACGGCGGTCAAAACGTGTTCATTAAGGACTGATTGGAAAAACTGCCGGAAAAACTGCCGGAAGACTTGACCCGGAGCGCAAAGTGTCTTATTATTAGTAAGAATAGGGCTATGCGTGCCAATTTACACAGGCAAGGAGGAGATTCCTCCCGATACGAACGACAGCAGGAGGCAGCTTTATGGCATTTGGATTGGAAACCGGCCCGGACGCCGTGGTAAACATCAAGGTGATCGGCGTTGGCGGCGGCGGAAATAACGTGGTTAACCGCATGGTCCGTTCCGGCACCAAGGGTGTGGACTTTGTGGCCATCAATACGGACAAGCAGGCGCTGAACGTGTCCAGCGCTACCTATAAAATTCAGATCGGTGAAAAACTGACCCATGGGCAGGGCGCGGGTTCGGACCCGGAGGTGGGCCGTAAGTCCGCCGAGGAGAGCCGCAGCCAGATTGCCAAGGCACTGGAGGACACGGACATGGTGTTCATCACCGCCGGAATGGGCGGCGGCACCGGCACAGGCGGCGCGCCTATCGTGGCGGAGATTGCCAAGGAACTGGAGATTCTTACCGTGGCGGTGGTGACCAAGCCCTTTGGCTTTGAGGGCCGCCGCCGGATGCAGCAGGCGGAAAAGGGCATCTCGGAGCTGAAGGACAAGGTGGACTCTCTGGTCATCATCCCCAACGAGCGGCTCAAGCACGCCACAGACCAGAAAATTACATTTGCCAACGCCTTTGAAATCGCGGACGATGTGCTGCGCCAGGCAGTGCAGTCTATTTCTGATTTGATCCGGGACACCGGGTTTATCAACCTGGACTTTGCCGACGTGACCACCATTATGAAGGGCGCTGGTCTGGCCCACATGGGCGTTGGCCGCGCAGCGGGCAAGGGCAAGGCCGAGGAGGCCGCCAGAATGGCGATTTCCAGTCCCCTGCTGGAAACCTCTATTGCAGGGGCCCACGGCGTGCTCATCAACGTCACTGGTTCCTTGGACATCGGACTGGAGGAGGTGGAGCAGGCTGCCACGCTGGTGCAGGAGGCTGTCAATATGGACGCCATCACCATCTTCGGCGCGCAGTTTGACGAAAACCTTGAGGATGAAATCCGCGTGACCGTCATTGCCACCGGCTTTGAAAAGGTTGCCGCCGAGTCCCCTGCGCGGCAGGCCGCCCCTGTTGTTCCGTCCGCAGCCTTTGCGGCTCCCTCCGTGGAGGTGCCCGCAGTTCCGGCAGAGTCTGCCCCTGCGGCGCAGCAAATCATGGCAGAGGCGCCCCAGCCCCTGAGCACTGTGGACGATCCCAAGCCTCAGGAGCCGGAGGACGATCCTTTCGAAGACATCTTTAAGATTTTCAGCAAGCGGGACGATTGACACGCCGATCCCGGCGGGTTGGACAGCCCTTCGTTTAAAGAAACTTTTTTTCCGGGACAAGAAAATTTCGGGAAAAGAAACCTGAGCAGGATCGCAAGCCCCTGCGGGCGCGAAGTATATGCCGGGCCAGAAAACCACAAATTTACTTAAATCCGTCAAAAGGCTCTCAAAGAGCCTTTTGACGGATTTTTTACCCACTGACTTATGAAAAAATTAGCAGATTTTAGGGAAAACGCATAACTTTGCAGAGGATATTTTCAGAAACCGCTGGGGCGCGGCGCAGGAAGTTGTTTCCATGGCAGTACCGCCGGTATTTTCAACGGCAGAAATCTGCCGGTTTGCAAACAGTAAGCATGCCGGCGAAAAAGAAAAGAAACAAAGAGAGAGAACGCCGGCTTCTTTTCTGAAAGCCCGGCACGCGCCGGACTTTCAGAAAGGGGCGATTCAATGGATGAAACGGCTGAGAAAACAAAAAATTCAAAAAGCGGCCGCGCGGGCGGGGCGGCGCTGGGGCTGGCGGCTATGCTTCTGGCGTCCGCGCTGACAGTCCCGGCGGCCGCAGCGGACCTTTCCTCCGCCCGGACGTTGGTCCCCGTGGGACACACTGTTGGTATCAAATTGTTTTCAAGAGGCGTTCTGGTGGTGAAGTTGGCGGAGGGAAACACACCCGCCAAAGCCTGCGGTCTCACAGCAGGCGACGTCATTGTCCAGTGCGCCGGAAACCCAATTACCTCCACGGAGCAGTTTCAATCTCTGCTGCAAGACGCTGCGGGGGAAAGTGCGAAGCTGGAGGTCCGCCGAGGAACGAAACTGCTGGATTTAAGCGTTATCGCAGACGACAATGACGGAGACGGAAAATTCGCCATTGGCGCATGGATTAGGGACAGTATGGCCGGAATCGGCACCATGACCTTTTATGACCCCGAGAGCAACACCTTCGGCGCACTGGGCCACGGCGTTACGGACGTGGACACCGCCGCCCTGATGCCCTTTTCTTCCGGTTCGATTCTGCCCTCCACCGTGAAAACGGTAAAGCGGGGCGAAACGGGCGCGGCGGGAGAGCTGAAGGGAAATTTTGACATGACGGTGGATACCGGCGACCTTTACGCAAATACCTCCAGCGGCGTGTTTGGGACTCTGACGGATCAGGAGCTGATGGAGCGTCTGGGGGACAAGGCACTGCCCGTGGCGGAAAACGATCAGGTTCACACCGGAAAAGCCACGATTCTTGCAAATGTGGACGGAGACACAGTAAAGGAATATGAAATCGAAATCACAAAAATTCTCAGCACCGATCCTGCGGGCCGAAACCTGCTCATTACGGTGACGGACCCCGAGCTTTTGGAAAAAACTGGCGGCATCGTGCAGGGAATGAGTGGCTCGCCCATTCTTCAGGACGGCCGACTGGCAGGCGCTGTGACCCATGTTTTGCTGGGTGATCCCACCCGGGGTTATGGGCTATTGATACGAAATATGCTGGAAAACACGTAATATTCAAAAAAATCTGTCGACTTTCTCGTAGTATCTGCATAACGGGAAAAATAAAAATGCCAAATATTTAAAATTTTGCCCCCCAACCCTGCTTGTTCGCAAAAGAAAACCAAAAATGAGATCCGATTTTTGCAAAGAATAAATCACGAAGAAAGATTAGCTTTCAGCTAAAAATGCAAGTAAGCGGCAAGAGCCGTGGTTGCCAATGTCGCACTCCAATTTAAGCGTCTTTAACAGCAAGAGGAGCTCCCGGATGTACAATCCGGGAGCTCCTATTTGGCATGTTTATGATAATAAAAGACCGCCTAAATGCGGAGTGTGGCAGCAATGAAAGAAAAACAAAATTGGGTATTTATTTACAAAAAACTATTTGTTTCCATTTGTTTCGACATATGTTATAATCACCCAAAGACGCTTTTTTTCGGGAATTTTTGCGGCGCGGAAGCGGCAAAAATTTTAAAAGCAGCGGTAACAAATTTAAAAGTTTAAAGTAGTGGAGAGGTATTCATGAAATCGATCAAGCTCAGACTGGTGGCAACATTCACCCTCATCATCCTGCTGGTTACAGCCGCATTGGGAGCCGCTGCAATTTATGTAGTCAGCAAGGATCTGCTTTCCGACGCGCGAGATGATCTGGGGGCTATGGCACAGGCGCAGGCCCAGTACATTTCCTCCGAGAACAGTGCGCAGCTTTTGTATATGGACGGGCTGGCGCAGGTTCCCGCAATCACCGACAGCGCGGCCTCTCTGGACGAAAAGATAACTTATTTCGAGGCCGAGGCCAAGCGCTCGGGGTATATTCTATTTGGCTTCGCGGATAAAACCGGCAAGGCCGTCATCCTGAATAACAGCCGGGAGACAAATGACGTGTCCGACCGTCCCTTTTTCCAGTCGGCTATTCAGGGAACCCCCTCTGCTTCTGATTTGATGTTCAGTAAGCTGGACGGAAAGCCGGTGCTGGTATATGCCGCCCCGGTGTATGAAAACGGCCAGATTATCGGCGTTTTGTACGGCAGAAGAGACGGAATGACTCTCAGCAAAATCTGCGAAAATGTCACTTATAAAAACACTGGATACGGATACATTGTCAACAACGAAGGCGTCAAGGTGGCCCATAAAAATACAGACCTTGTGCTTCGGCAAGATAACGACATTGAGAATGGAAAAACCGATCCCGCGCTTGAAGCCTTGGGCGCCCTCACGCAGCAAATGACCACGCGCCAAAAGGGCGGCGGCGAATATACATACAACGGCAAGGAAAAGCTGGTGGAATTCACCCCCATCGAGGGCAGTCCCTGGATTCTGGCGATGACGCTGGAAACAGACGAGGTGATTGAAAGGACGCATGTCCTCACGCAGATGCTGGTGCTGCTGTGCGTGGTGATGGCGGCGATAGGCGCGGTCGTCACATGGCTGATCAGCGGCTCAATCGCAAAGCCTATCAAGTCCATCACAAAGGCCGCGCAGCAGATTGCGGACGGAAATTTTGACGTTCAGCTTTCGGTCAAGTCCAAGGATGAAATGGGCCGCCTTTCTGATGCATTCCAGCTCACCATTCAAAGACTGGTCAATTATCAGGGCTATATTGATGAAATTTCCGACGTGCTGTCTTGTGTGGCCGGCGGTGATTTGACGGTTGCACTTCAAAGAGAATACACGGGACAGTTCAAAAAAATTAAGGATAATCTTCAGGCTATGCTGGACAATCTGGACGGCACGCTGCTGCAAATTCATCAGTCCGCGGATTTTGTGGACGGCGATGCGGAGCAGGTTTCCGTCGGTGCGCAGGCCCTTTCAAGAGGCGCGACGGAGCAGGCCAGCGCCGTGGAGCAGCTTTCGGCCTCCATCGAGGAGGTCACCGGGCAGATTCGGCAAAACGCGGAAAATGCCAGACTGGCGCAGGAGAAGGCGGAGTTTGCGGGACAGGAGCTGCGCAGCAGCAACGACCACATGCAGGAAATGGTTGCTGCCATGGGTGAAATCTCCTTCAAATCCTCTGAGATTATGAAGATTATCAAGATCATTGAGGACATTTCCTTCCAGACCAACATTCTGGCGCTGAACGCGGCGGTGGAGGCCGCCCGTGCTGGGCAGCACGGCAAGGGCTTTGCCGTGGTGGCGGACGAGGTGCGCAATCTGGCCGGGAAATCGGCGGTGGCCGCCAAGGACACCACTGCTCTCATTGAACAGACACTGGCGGCAGTGCAAAACGGCAGCAGGACTGCGGACGTCACCGCTAAGGCAATGGAGACCAGCGCCAGAGAGACGGCCGAGGCCGTGGATCTGATTGACAAAATCGCCGCCGCCTCGCAGGAGCAGGCCATGGCGATTGTGCAGATCAATCAGGGTGTGGGACAGATTTCGTCGGTGGTCCAGACCAATGCCGCCACAGCGGAGGAGAGCGCCGCCGCCAGTCAGGAGATGTCGGAGCAGTCTGCCTTGCTGAAGGGCCTGTTGGCCGGGTTTAAGCTGCGGCAGAATCGCGCCCCCGGAGAGCGGGATTCAGCGCCCGATTTCCAGAGCGCGGATGTTTCCTGCTGATATTTCCGACACGGCTTTCGTCGAGGTGATGGCCTTTTTCTTCGAAATATGCTGAAAGACAAACGGATTTGAAATGTTCCTGCCGAATTTACCGCGACAGATGCATAACGGGTCGAATAAAAAATGCCAATTATTTACAATTCCGTCTTGCAAAGACTGTCCGTTTATGGTAAATTATAGAAAACCCAATCCGAACTTTTGGGAAACCGGAAGAAATTTCAATGAAGAGATGGAGGACAGGTTGCGTTATGGAGATCTGCAGAAAAGTAGTTATAGCCGACGCCAATGAGAGCTACCGGGCGATGTTAAGGGAAACAATCGAACAGACGGGAGAATTCACGGTGGTCGCCGGTGTAGGCGACGGGAAAAACGCGCTTCGGCAGGTGCGAGAGCAGCTTCCGGATTTACTGCTGCTGGACGTGGTACTTCCGGAGCTGGATGGCTTCGGCGTGCTGGAACAGCTTCGTAGAGAAGAGATTCCGACGCGAACAATGATGATCTCCTCCTTTTTTACGGAACAGGTGGTAGGAGAGGCTCTGGAAAAAGGCGCGGCATTTTTTATGCCGAAACCTTTTGAAAACAGCGCACTGATGGAGCGGATGCGCTCCGTCTGCCGGCCTGTTCAACCGGTATCCCATACAAAAAGTTTAAAGAACATGGTCACGGATATCATTCACGAAATCGGGGTTCCCGCCCACATCAAGGGATATCAGTACCTGCGGGAAGCCATTTTAATCGCGGTGGACGACATGGACGTGATCAACGCTGTGACAAAGGTTCTCTATCCCGAGGTGGCCCGTCGTTTTTCCACCTCGCCCTCCCGCGTGGAGCGTGCCATTCGTCATGCCATCGAGGTGGCATGGGACCGGGGCGATTTGGAGACGCTGCAAAAGTTTTTCGGTTATACCGTTTCCAACACCAAGGGCAAGCCCACCAACAGCGAGTTCATCGCCATGATCGCAGACCGGCTTGTGCTGGAGGGAAGCAATTTCGGAGGAAGCGCGGGATAACGGGTTTCCACCGCCCGCCTGCTTGACGCGGGTGTGGCAATATGGTATCCTTTCCGAAGGCATGAAAAGCGGAAAGGAAGCGGAACATGACATTTACATTTCACCCCCGGGGTACTTGCTCTCAAGAGATGCATTTCCGACTTAATGAGGAAAATGTGATTGAGGAGCTGGAGGTTGTGGGCGGCTGCAGCGGCAATTTGCAGGGCATCGCGGCGCTTCTGAGGGGGATGGACGCCCGGGAGGCTGTCGGTCGGCTCAAGGGCATCCACTGCGGGATGAAGTCCACCTCCTGTCCTGACCAGGTGGCAATTGCGCTGGAGCGGGAGCTGGACCGGCAGGCTTCGAATTTGGAAGAATTGGAAAAATCATAAAAAGCGACCCGCCCTGTTTTGCGGGGCGGGCCGTCTTTTCGTCCCTTGTCGCTTTTCATAAAATTCTCTTGACAAGCCGCGAATCAGCCGTTATAATGAGTTCGTTAAAGCCATAATATAATGGCCCTTAAGTGCTGCGGGTTTCCCGGCATTCTGGAGGGAGGGAAATATAAATGTCTGAAATTCATATCAAAGAGGGCGAGAACATCGACAGCGCCCTGAAGCGTTTTAAGCGCAGCTGCGCTAAGGCGGGCGTTCTCGCGGAGGTTCGTAAGAGAGAGCACTACGAGAGCCCCAGCGTCAAGCGCCGCAAGAAGTCTGAGGCAGCTCGGAAGAACAAGAACAAGCGTTTTTATTGATTATCGTTTTGATAAAAAGCGCCGTGGAGGTTTCCACGGCGCTTTTTTGACGCCTTAGAGCGCCGGACTGCGCACGGCCGCGCCACCTGCTTAAAAAGGCTTATTTCCCAAACAGCTTTCCCAAAAGATCACTGACCTCGGGATATTGGAAAAACGCCGCCTGAGCGCCTGAGTTTTGGCCAATGCGTAGCTTTTGCAGCAGCGTGTCCCCATCGTCAAACAGAATGAAATGGGTTTCACCCCGGGAGGTATAGGTGAAGTATCGGGCGCACAGGTCCGGGGAGAAAAACACGGATGGCTGCTCTCGCTCCATCAGCTCCGCCAGCTCCTCCCGTCGCAGGGGGTGGCCCTCACCAGAGGGACAAGGAAGAGGGAAGTCCATCATCAGCCGCTCTAAATCCAGCGCCAGCCGCCCTGTGCCACAGGTGGAGGCGGCATCCCGCAGCCGCTGGGTCAGGTTGCCGCCTGACAGGGCCGTGCAGATTGGCACAATCGCTGTGGGCGCGGCGGAGGCATAGGACTCCTGTACGTAGAGCGTCAGCCGGTTTTTTTGGAAAAGCTTTCCCATGGCTCCCGCCAGCAACAGCAGATCGCCTCTGGGATGGGGCGCTTCAAAGTCCAGCACCACACCGCCGTAGCTCCGCCGGGAGCACTCCCGCACAGCGGCGGCGGCTAACTTTTCCGGCTCCTCCACCGTGGGCGCGTCGTGGTCGCTGAGGCCCAGCAGCCCGCCCTTGGTCTGCACCAGCAAGTTCTGGCGCAGCAGGGCGGACTCCGGTCCGATGCGATAGGCCATATGGACAAAGTGACGGGTGAAGCGGGACGCCTCCCGAAGCTGCTGCGGCGTGACGGCAAGATAGACCTGCAAGCCAAGACCCCCCTTGTGTGCTTTGAAAAAAATTGGTATACTAAGGATATTGATAAATCAATTCGTAAAATGCTATGAAGGGGGAAGACTGAATATGCCTTTTTCCCTGGTGCCGGACAGGCTGTTTGAGCGCTATGACGAGGTAACGCCCGATTTGCTGCGGAAGCTGGGAGTGACGCTGCTGCTGAGCGATTTGGATTTTACGCTGGCGGCAAAAAAAAGCCGCCGCCCCGACCGGGCGCTCAAGGACTATATTGCCGGACTGAAGGATGCGGGCATTGGATTTGTTATCGTGTCTAACAACCGCTCCGGAAGTCGGGTGACTGAATTTTGCGACGAGCTGGGCGTGCCTTATCAGGGCAGGGCGGGAAAGCCGTCTCCCCGGGGAATTTTGGCCGCCATGGAGAAAGCGGAGGGCACGGCAGCCCACACCGCTATGCTGGGCGATAAGCTTTTAACCGATTGCCTGGCTGCCAAACGAGCGGGGATTCTGGCGCTGACGGTGGAGCCCGTGGGCGGGGCCGTGACGCTCTGGCAGAAGGTGCTTCACGCACTTCAGGCCCCCTTTAAGGCCGTTTGCTGCCGCAATTTGCGAGAAATTGATAAAAAATCCTTCTGAATTTCCCCGAATCAGAGGGAAAGCCCTTGCATTCATCCCGTATCTGGGGTAAAATATCCTAGGCTATTTTATAAATTTGAAAAGCAGAGAAAATGTCCTCCTGACGGGTCGTTTTCTCGTAGATTTGTAAGGAGGAAAAACTATGCCTACGATTACTGCCGGTGATTTCCGCAACGGTGTCACCTTCGAAAT
>NZ_DALZCH010000119.1:6245-9001 GCF_031978065.1 Oscillibacter sp. | reverse complement strand
CCGCAACCTCCTGCAAAAAGTCCTTGCCCTTTCCCTGCGCAACGTCTTCCAGAAACGCCCGCTTTTTCTCGCTGCTTCCGGCGGCAAAAGCGATGCCCCAGTCCGCAGCCTTTTCAATGAGATCAATGCATTCACTTGAAAAGAAATCCGGATTGTTTTTTACCTTGCGGATGGCGGCTTCGATTGCGCGTTCGTCGCTGAAAGGATTGCTGAAAAGGCCCGAGAGGTTCAGCATAGTAATGCATTCGCCGCTGTGAGTGCAGGAGGTATCTGCCATTCTGCAAACATCATACAGCCCTTGAACCTGTTTTGCAAGGGTATTTCGACTCCCGGAATCAATGGAAGGGAGCCGCGTTTTGTGCTCCTGCAAATCTTCGTGGATTTCCTCCACCATGTCGCTTGCCCGACTGCCGGTTTCACGCAGTGTTTCCTGATAGCTTGCCTCCGATGCCCGCCGCATCAGTCCCCCGAAAAAGGTGGAGCGGTTCACCCGGCTCCAATACTCGCCGCTTCCCAAAACGGCTCCGTTTTCTCCAATTGCTTCTCTACTCATGCCGTGCCTCCTATTTGTGTGTTGTTAAATGGAGGCGGGCAAAGGCGGTTGTACAGTGCCGTACATTTTCCTGCAAAATAATTTCTCGCCGAGCCGGGAGTGCGGTAAAAGCGCCTGCGCGCTTCGCTTGCACTCGCCGCCCGGCTGTTTTGTTGGGGGCGCGGTTGCCGGGCGGCTCGGGACGGGGGGAACGCTGGGCGAAGGAAAAGCCCCGCCTTTTGGCGGGGCTGGGGGGGTTACGAGTACATGCCGTTGGCGGACATATAGTCGTAAATCATTTTGCCATGCTCCTGCTCTTCCTTCTGGATGTGGTTCAGGGCGTCGCGGGCTTTTTCGTCCTTGAACTCGAAGACGCAGGTGTCGTAAAGATGGGAGGCGTGCTTTTCCGTGGAGAGCACGTCGGAGCACAAATAGCTGTCGTTCTGCTTGTCCTGATTGTCCACCGCGCCATAGGTTGCTTTGAAGGTGGGCTGACTTTTTTGGGACCCGCCGCCTGTGGACGGAACCGTGCCCTTTTCCATCTGGGTGAGGGTGTCGAGATGCTGTCGCTCGGTTTGTGCAATCTGATTGAACAGGTCTTTTAGCTGCGGGTCCGACGCGCAGGAGGCGTGCTTGGTGTATTTGTCCACGCAGAGCTGCTCCTGTCCCTTCAAATCCTTTAAGAGACTGCTTTCTTTTTGACTTAACTGCATAAAATCACCTCTAGCCCCAGTATGCGCGGTTCTCGGGAAAATATTCTCTGTAATTTTAATCATGGCCGAACTCCTGCCAACCTGCAAAATCTCGAGGAGGAGCGGCCTTTTGGCCACTCCCCCTCGTTTATGCAACGCGCCGTTGATCAATTCAAAGGAATTGTAATGGTGTTTTCATCGCTCTCCCAGAAGAAGGTCAGGGTGAGGGCCGTTGCCCGGTCTGCGTCCACGATCTGATCAAAGCTGGTGGTGCGCCCATAAAGCCCTTCTGCGTAACCTTCGGTTCCGGGGCCATACAGCTCGTTAAGAACGGTTCCGTCCTCCATGGTCAGAGACACGGTGCACAAAGAACCGGCCTCATCCAGATCAGAGTTTTCAACGAGGGACTCCAGCCCGTCTCCGCTGAGAGAAAGCGCCAGAGACAACGGGGAGAGCTGGACGGAGTCCACCGTCACCGCGTGACCGTTCACCTGATAGGCTTCGCCGGAGGCGAAGCTTTGCATGGCATCTGTGTAGGTCAAGGGCCAGGACAAAGACCATTGCCCCTCTGTTACGGTGTACATATCCAGCTTGCCCCGGTCGGCCTGAAGATTTGCAAAATTCAGAGTGATGGTTTTTCCGTTCCAGTCTGCCTGCTGAGAATTGTACAGCCGCAGCTCAAAATAGCGCTCGTTGTCCGTCCCGGAAAGAGAGGCGGTTTGGGTCGGGCCGCTCATAAATCCGCCGCTCCAACTGACGTGGTCCGAGCCTTCAAGATTTACGCCCAGCATTTCAAAACCGCTGGTGTCTGACAGCAGCGTACCATCAGGCGCTTTGACGGAAAAAAGCAGGTAAACGCTGTTCTGATCTCCAAGCGTTTGCAGGGCCGATACCGTCAGTCCGTTTTCCGTAACAGACTGTTCCGGGGCGCCCACCGCTCCAGAGGAGGACAGCAGCTCCTGCTGCTTCGGGTCCGCGCCAAAGCGCCGAGCCATGGCCTCGTTCCACTGGAAAACGTAGGCGGCGGCCGCTGTCACGCAAAGCGCGGCCACCGCGGCGGCCACAATTAAGAGGGATTTTCGTCTCATTTGAAATCTCCTTTCGGTCCGGCCGGGGGCGCATTCGCTAAGAGCTCGCTCCACGGCTTGGTGGAAGTTCTGCGGCGCGTCGGGAAACACGCCGTCCCAGTCTTCATGCGTCATATGCCGATACCTCCTTTTTTTCAAGGGCCGCGCGCAGCGCGGTCCGGGCGCGGGAGAGGCGGCTTTTCACTGTCCCCTCCGGAATTTTCAGCATTTGCGCAATCTCCGTCACCTGAAAGCCCTCCACGTAATGCAGCACAATCACCAGCCGCAGTTCCTCCCGCAGCGCCATGATGGCTGCGTAGAGACCGGGGTCCCGGCTCTGAGGTGGGGCTGTTTCTAGATACGTATATTCCTCCAGAGACACGGTTTTTCGGTTTGCGCGGTAGATATGGTAGCACTCATGAATCAAGATTCTGCAAAGCCACGTTTTAAAATAACCTGGCTCCC
>NZ_DALZCH010000119.1:0-6235 GCF_031978065.1 Oscillibacter sp. | reverse complement strand
GCAATCTCCTCCTGCACCCCTTCCGCACAATCGCTGTCATTTTTTAGGATTGACTTGGAAATGCGGTACAGCGTGGGCTCTGCCGCAACAACGCGAGAAGCAAAATCATCTCTGTCCACGGCGGTTGTTCCTTTCTGTGTAACTATCTGGGTACATACAAAGTCCTTTTCCGGATGGCCGATCCAAACTTGAGCTCTGACTGTTAGAGCAAATAAGGTACTGTCAGGTTCCCAAATTTAAAAAGAATTTAAAAAACTTTTGAACGGAGGAGGGAAATGCCCCAAAGGACATGGACTTGCGCTCGGAAAAAGAGCACGGTAAAGCGCGCGGCGGGCCTTTAAACAAGGCCTGCCGCGCGCATAAAGATACAGCCATTTCAATGACGAATGGAAAAGAACCTTATTGTTTGAGTGCGGCGGTCTTCTCATACGCGGCGATGACTGCATTCATTGCAGCGGCCCGGAAGCCGCCATCTTCCAGCGCGCGAACGCCCTGAATGGTGGTTCCGCCGGGAGAACACACCGCATCCTTCAGCACGCCGGGGTGCTTTCCGCTCTCCTGCTGCAAACGGGCCGTGCCGACCAGTGTCTGGGATGCAAGCTCGATGGCGGTGGCCCGGGGCAGGCCGCAGGCCACGCCGCCGTCCGCCAAAGCCTCCAAAAACAGGCAGATAAACGCCGGGCCGCAGCCGGAGACGGCGCTGCCCGCGTCGATAAGCCGCTCATCCAGCGCCATGAATTTTCCGGCCCCGGCCATGTCGGCAAGAAATGCCTGCTCCTCTTCGGCGGATACGTCGGCGCTGTGGGAATACAGCGTCATCCCCTCGCCGATGGAGCAAGGGGTGTTGGGCATGACGCGAATCACGGGATACGGCTCTCCGATCAGCTCCTGAATGTCCGCGATGGACAGGCCCGCCGCCATGCTCACCAAAATAAACCGCGTCTCCCGCGCGGCAAGGACCGGGCCGATGTCGGCCAAAAGATCCTTCATCATGTGGGGCTTCACGCCCAGAAAAATGAAGTCTGCGCTCTCGGCCACGGCCTCGCCGTCCGCCGTGCGGCAGCCCAGCTCCTCAGCCAGCGTCTCCGCCTTTGCCATGGTGCGGTTGGAGAGAAACACCTGATCGGGCTCCACCGTGCGGCATACCGCCCGTGCCAGCGCCCCGCCCATGTTTCCAACGCCGATAAATCCGTAAGTTGCCATATCGCTCCTACCTTTCGTACATTCGTCCGGCCCCGGCGGACTGCTCCTCCGGAGCTGGAACGGTTATTCCCGAATCTGGCCCTCGCCGTAAATCACGTATTTGGAGCTGGTCAGCTCCTCTAAGCCCATGGGACCCCGGGCATGCATCTTCTGGGTGGAGATGCCGATTTCCGCGCCCAGACCAAATTCAAACCCGTCGGTAAACCGGGTGGAGGCGTTGACATAGACCGCCGCCGCGTCCACCGCGTTCAAAAAGTGTTGGGCGGTAAAATAGTTTTTGGTAATAATGGACTCAGAGTGGCCGGTGCCGTGGGTGTTGATAAAATCAATGGCTTCCGCCGCATTCTTTACAACATGGACAGCCAGAATATAGTCGTCATACTCGGCGTCCCAGTCTGATTCCTGAGCAGGAACGCCGTCTTTGCCAATCATGGGCAGAGCGGCCTCGTCGCACCGCAGCTCCACGTTTTTGTCCTTCAGCAGGGGAACGGCTTTTTCAAAAAAGGCCCCTGCCACGTCCTCCGCCACCAGCACGCACTCCACAGCGTTGCACACGGAGGGGCGGGAGCATTTGGCGTTGAACAGGATTTTGGCGCCCATGTCCAAGTCTGCCTCACTGTCGATATAGACGTGACACACGCCCTCGCCCGTGCGGATGACGGGAACGCTTGCGTTTTTTGCCACGGCGCGAATCAGCTCCGCGCCGCCCCGGGGAATCAGCACGTCCACGTACTCCGTCAGGTGCATCAGCTCGTTTGCCGTGTCGCGGCTGGTGTCCTGCACCAGCGAGATGCAGTCCGCGGGCAGACCCGCGTTTTCCAGCGCGGCGCGCATCAGTTCCGCCGCCGCCCGGTTGGAGCGAATGGCTTCCTTCCCGCCTCGGAGAATACAGGCATTGCCGGATTTCAGACACAGGGCCGCCGCGTCGGCGGTGACGTTGGGGCGGGCCTCGTAAATGATGGCGATGACCCCGAGGGGGACCCGCCGCCGCCCGATAATCAGTCCGTTGGGCCGGGTTTCCATTTTTGTCACCGTGCCGATGGGGTCGGGCAGAGCCGCTACCTGACGAATGCCCTCCACAATCCCGGTAATCCGGTCTTTCGTCAGCGTCAGCCGGTCCAGCATGGCGGGGCGCATGCCCGCCGCCGACGCGGCGGCCACGTCCTCCGCGTTGGCGGCAAGCCACAGGTCCTGATTTTCTGTCAGAAAATTGGCGATGGTTTCCAGCGCGGCATTTTTCTGCGCCGTGCCGGTAATGGCCAGCACCCGTCCGGCGGCCCGGGCCAATTGGCCCTGCCGCTCTAAAGCTGTCATAGGTTCCATACTCCGCGCCTCCTCATTTTAAAGCTAAAAATCTGGTTCCAATTTCCGCGCCGTCCACGATGCCGTACAGGTTCTCGGTCCGCTTTCCGTTGGTGATCACCATGTCACAGCCCGCCTCTATGGCGATTTTGGCGGCGGACAGCTTAGTGGCCATGCCGCCGGTGCCCCGCCACGAGCCTGCGCCCCCCGCCATCTCCAGAATCTCCGGCGTCAGCGCCTCCACCCGGCGGATAAGCTTTGCATCCGGATGGGTATGGGGGTCCGCGTCGTACAGACCGTCAATGTCCGAAATAAGAATCAGCAGGTCCGCCCGGCACAGCTTTGCCACGATGGCGGAAAGCGTGTCGTTGTCGCCCAAAACCTTGTGCCGCCCCGTTTCGATCTCCGCCGAGGACACAGAGTCGTTTTCATTCACCACGGGAATCACCCGCATTTCCAGCAGTGCACCGAAGGTGCTGGTGAGATGTTCGGCCCGGATGGGATCGTCCACGTCGTCCCCTGTCAGCAGGATCTGGGAGACGGTGCGGTTATACTCGGAAAAAAACTTGTCGTAAATGTGCATAATGCGGCACTGGCCCACTGCCGCCGCTGCCTGCTTAAGCCGTAGCTCTTTTGGCCGCTCTGGCATGTTCAGCCGGGCCGCACCCACGGCAATGGCGCCGGAGGACACCAGAATTACCTGATGGCCCATGCCGCTTAAATCCGAAAGAACCCGCACAAGTTGCTCAATGCGGTGCAGATTCAGCGCGCCGGAGTCGTGGGTGAGGGTGGAGGTGCCCACCTTCACCACAATACGCTGCTGCTTCAAAGTCTGTCAGCTCCCCTCAAGAGAATGATGATATATTGAAGCATTATATCACGGCGTTTTTCAAAATGAAACCGGGTAAATTTCTAATTTTTGCAGAAGCTAGTGCGGAAAGCGAGGGATTTCATGACGGAAGAGACAAAAACAAAAAAGCAGACGGAAGAAGACGAGGCCGACACCGGCGCGGACACCGGCTCTGACAAAAACGGAACCAGCCCGGAGGCTTGGCAACAGCAGATTGTGGACAGCGGCTCCGTCACCACCAAAACCCGGCGGGGAAGTCTCCACTGCCTTACCATCATCGGGCAGATCGAAGGGCACATGGCCGCCGCGCCCAACACAAAAGCCACGAAATATGAGCATGTGATGCCGCTGTTGGCGGCGCTGGAGCAGTCTGAAGAGGTGGACGGCGTGCTGTTTCTTCTGAACACCGTGGGCGGCGACATCGAGGCCGGGCTTGGCATCGCGGAGCTGATTGCGGGTATGGGCAAGCCCACCGCGTCTCTGGTGCTGGGAGGGAGCCACTCCATCGGCATTCCTCTGGCGGTAGCGGCAAAGCGGAGCTTTGCGGTGCCCTCGGCGGCGATGACGGTTCACCCCGTCCGCATGAGCGGCACGGTGATTGCCGCACCCCAGACGTACCATTACTTCGAGCGGTTGCAGGACCGCATTGTGGACTTTGTCACCCGTAACTGTGCCATTGACAAGGATACGTTCCTGTCCCTGATGATGAAAACCGGAGAAATGGCGGCGGATGTGGGCACGGTGCTGTACGGCGAGGAAGCCGTGGGTTTGGGGCTAATTGACCAGGTGGGTACGCTTTCCGACGCGCTGGATTGGCTTTACGGAGAAATAAAGCCGAAATCGGTAAAAAAGAGACGTCTCTCCTGAAAGCGGCGCAAAACAAGCGGAGACGGTATAGAGAAAAACGCTGCGGAAGCAACTTTGCTCCCGCAGCGTTTTTTATAGTTGGATGCGAAACAGTCCGTGGCGATTGCAGCAGGCATAAAGCGTTCCGCTTCGATAGGGGAAGCGGGCCTCGGCGCTCTGCTCCGGATAGAGCCGGACAATCTCCGCCCGGCTATCAGTTACCAGCGCAAAAAAGCTGATAAAGTGGTCCTTACGCATGGGGTGATTCAGCGTGACGTACCACTCGCCGTCCAGCCGCTGTGCCCGCAGGCTGTGGGCCTCGTCCGGCTCTTCCGCCTCCAACGGCGGAAGGTTCACGCCGCAGCAGGAAAATGCGCCCTCACCGGTGGCCCACAGGACGTTTCCGCAGATGGGGCAGACGTAGAACTTGCTCCGCAGAAGGTTTCCAGAGCGGTTGGCGTTGATAAAGCATTCGCCGCTCAAAAGCTCCGCCACCGAGATGCTCAGGGCCGCCGCCAAAGGCTCCAGTAGGGAGATATCCGGCAGACCCCGGCCCGTCTCCCATTTTGAAACGGTTTTGTCGCTGACGCATAGAGTTTGGGCAAGTTGGCGCTGGGTGAGCTGCTTTTTTTCCCGCAGATCCCGGATGGCCGCGCCCGTTACATAGTGATTCATAAAATTGCGTTCCTCATTTTTATCGGATTTGCCGCTATGGGCAGAATACTGCGTTCCGGACGAAATGGCAACCTACGCTCCGCAGAGTTTGAAAACAGAAGTGCTTCGGGAAATGTCTCTCTCACAGCGTTCTCAAATTGTACCTTGAATATAAATGCTTTTTTTGATATAGTAGAGTAGTTACAGTATCTCTATTGACAGAGGTGGCTTCATTGTACTTAAAGGCATTGGAAATTCAGGGCTTCAAATCCTTTCCCGACAAAACGGTTTTGAAGTTCGGCGAGGACATCACCGCCATCGTGGGGCCCAACGGCTCCGGAAAATCGAATACCTCCGATGCCATCCGCTGGGTCATGGGAGAGCAGAGCGTGAAGGGCCTGCGGGGCGCGAAGATGGAGGACGTGATTTTCGGCGGCACCGCCAAGCGGCCCCAGCAGGGGTTTGCGCAGGTGACGCTGGTGCTGGACAACACGGAGCATATTTTTCCCGCCATGGAGGAAGGCGAGGTGGCCGTTACCCGGCGGTACTACCGCAGCGGGGAGAGCGAATATTATATCAACCGCCAGTCAGTCCGGCTTAAGGATGTGACGGAGCTGTTTTTGGACACCGGCATGGGCCGGGAGGGGTATTCTATTATCGGACAGGGCAAGATTGATGAGATTCTGTCCACCAAAAGCGGCGACCGCCGGGAGATTTTCGAGGAGGCCGCAGGTATTTCCAAATACCGTCACCGCAAGGAGGAGGCGGAGCGCAAGCTTCAGCGCACGGACGAAAATCTGGTACGCATTAACGACAAGATTGCGGAGCTTGAATTGCAGGTGGAGCCTTTGCGGGATCAGGCGGAAAAGGCGAAGAAATACCTGATTTTCCGGGACGAACTGCGCGTTTTGGAGATTTCCACCTGGCTGGAGGATTTGGACGCGCTGAAGGCCGGGGCCAGAAAGCTCGAGAGCGACTTCCACGCCGCCGAGGCCGCCCGGGACGAGGCCCGGGTCCGGCTGGACGCGCTGTACGCCGAGGGCGAGCAATATGGCCAGCGGATGCGGGAAAAGGACATGGAAGCGGAAAGTCTGCGGTCGGAAGCCGGAGAAAAGGACGCGCAGGCGGCGGAGCAGGAATCCGCCGTGGCTGTGCTGAAAACCACTGCCGCCCACCATCGGGAAAACATTGACCGGGTGGAGCGGGAGCTGCGGGATCAGGAGAACCGGGCGGACGGTCTTGCGAAGCAAATCGAGGAGCAGGAGGCGCGCATCGCGGAGATTGACCGGCAGATTGCCGAAGAGTCCACGACACTGGAAGCCCTTTTGGCGCAGGCTCGGGAAGCGTCACAGACGGCGGAGGGCAAGCTGAGCGAGGCGG
>NZ_DALZCH010000118.1:0-9399 GCF_031978065.1 Oscillibacter sp. | reverse complement strand
CCGCCGCCCTCCCGGACAGCTTTGTTAGATTACCATACCCCATTCCGTTTGTCAAGAACTTTTTTCTTCTTCTGGAGAAAGGTGGTTGCGGCAGGGCGGCAAAGGTGTTATGATAGATTTCATGTGAATTTCATGGCACTTTATAAGATGTATTACGCAAAGGAGAGGCTTCACCGTGTTTGAAAACTTTATGACGGCGTTGCGCGTCGTTCTTCCTCTGGCACTGTTTATGGGAATCGGTGTTTTGGTCCGAACATATAAGGTGGTGGACCGGCCCACCATGCGAAAGGTGGACGGTCTATGCTTCCGCCTGTTTATGCCCACGCTGCTGTTTAAAAATATTTATGAGTCCGATGTGCTTCACCATTTTGACGGATGGGGTTTTCTGTATGTACTGCTGTGCATACTGCTTCTTTTTTTCGTGGCCGGCTTGCTTCTTCCCCGCAAACTGCTTCCGGACGGAGACAGTGCCGCGGCGGTGGGCCAAGCGATGATTCGTCCCAATTACATTTTATTTGGGCTTGCGGTTGGAACCTCTATTTTTGGCTCAGGCAGCGCGGGCATCGGCATTGTTGCCCTGTTCGGGGCGCTGATTGTGCCGCTGGTAAACATTTTCTCCACGCTGATTCTGGAGCTGAACCGCTCCGGGAAGGCTGACCTGAAAAATTTGTTTCTCTCTATACTTAAAAACCCCATGATTATCGCAACGCTTTTGGCGCTGACGCTGCTGACCCTGAATATCCGGATTCCGGACCTTCTCTATACCGTGGTCAGCGACGTGGCGGGTGTCACCACCACTATCGCCTTCATCTCTCTGGGCGTCAGTCTGGACCTGGGTCAGACTCTTTCCAACCGCCGCACACTGATTCTGGTGGTGCTGGCCCGGATGGTGGTGATTCCTCTGATTTTCCTGCCTTTGAGCATCGCTCTGGGCTTTCGGGACGGGGCGCTGTGCGCGCTCATGATTTTCTTTGCCGCACCCACGGCTGTGGCCTCCTACCCCATGGCCGTGGCCATGGGCGCCGACGGGCCTCTTGCAGGCCAGTTGGTCTGCTCCACCACAGTGACGTCCATCTTCACAATTTTCTGCTGGACCTTCCTGCTGCGGACGTTTGGACTGATGTAGGATGCTCTCAGCCGGCAAAAAGCGCTTCCCGCCACAGGCGGGAAGCGCTTTTCATATATTTTAGCAATTATTCTACGGTGACAGACTTCGCAAGGTTCCGGGGCTTATCAATATCGCATCCCCGTTGCAACGCCACGTAATAGGAAAACAATTGGAGCGGCAGCACGCCCAGAGAGGGCTGAAGCATCTCCGCCGTCTCCGGCACGGAAAGCACAGCATCTGCCGTCTTCTCCATTTTTTCTCTGTGACGGACAGTGGTCAGGGCCAGCACCTCCGCCCCTCGGGCTTTTACCTCCACCACGTTGCTCATGGCCTTGTCGAACAGCGGCGCATAGCTTCCCAGCGCCACCACCAGCGTCCCCGGCTCAATCAAAGAAATGGTGCCGTGCTTCAGCTCACCGGAGGCATATGCCTCCGAATGAATATAGCTGATTTCCTTCAGCTTCAGGGACCCTTCCATGCCCATGGCATAGTCCAGATTCCGTCCGATAAAGAAGATGGAGTCGTGATTGAAGTACCGGGATGCAAAATATTTCACGTCCTCTGTGTCCTCCAAAAGCGCCGACATCTGTTGGGGCAGGCACTGAATGCCCTCCATGGCGGCGGCATACGCTTCGTTTGAAACCGTGCCCAGCAAATCGCCCAGATACAGCCCCACCAAATCCATCAGGGCTAATTGGGTAGAATATGCCTTGGTGGTGGCAACGGCAATTTCCGGACCCGCCCAGGTGTAAAACACGTCGTCCGCGTCCCGGGCGATGGAGGAACCCACCACATTGACAATGGCCAGCGTCCGCCCGCCCCGGCGCTTGGCCTCCCGCATAGCGGCCATGGTGTCCAGCGTCTCGCCGGACTGGCTGATGACCACCACCAGAGAACGCTCATCCACCAGCGGGTCGCAGTACCGGAATTCGCTGGCCAGCACCACCTCCACGGGACAGCGCAGAAGCTTCTCCCAGATATATTTGCTTACCATTCCCACATGATAGCTGGAGCCGCAGGCAATAATAAAAATGCGGGATATGTTTTCTGCATACTCTCGGGTCAACTTCACGTCGTCCAGCACAACCCTGCCCTCCCGAATGCGGGGAGAGACAGTGCGGCGAACGGCCTCCGGCTGCTCCATAATCTCCTTGAGCATGAAGTGGGGATAGCCCCCCTTTTCAGCGGCAGAAACGTCCCAGTCCACGGTGCGGCGGGTTTTCTCCACGGGGACAAGCTCGCCGTCAAACACGTCGATGCCCCGGGGTGTCACCACTGCAATTTCCCCGTCGTCCATATAGGCCACATCCCGGGTGTATTTAATCACTGCCGTCACGTCGGAGGCAATGAAATTGCAGTCCTTGCCATAGCCCAGAATCAGCGGGCTGTCCTTCCGCGCGGCAATCAGCGCATCCGGATAGTCGGAGCAGATGATGCCGAAAGCATAGGAGCCCTCAATGCGCCGCAGCACGCGGCCCACGGCCTCCAACATATTATGGCACTCGTTGTAGTGGAACTCCAATAGCTGAGCCACCACCTCCGAGTCGGTATCCGAAGCGAACTTAACGCCCAGCTTCTGGAGATGCTCTTTAATCTCCATATAGTTTTCAATAATGCCATTGTGAACCAGCGCGATGTTCCCGCTCTCGCTGACGTGGGGATGCGCGTTCGCGTCGTTGGGCTCTCCGTGGGTAGCCCAGCGGGTGTGGCCCACACCGAGAGTCCCCTCCAGATCGACCCCGCCATGGAGCATATCGCTGAGAACCTTCAGCCGTCCCTTAGACTTTCTCACCTGAAGGCCCTGTGTTTCTGACCGTACAGCCACACCGGCGGAGTCGTACCCCCGGTATTCCATCCGCTCCAGACTGTCCAGCAAAATCGGGGCGGCCTGTGCGCCGCCCGAATAACCGATAATTCCACACATAAATGATAATCCTCCTGATATTCAATTTGTCTTTCGCAGGCCAAAAGACCGCGAAGCATCTGCCGGTCCCGGTCACCGGGGCCGGATATCAAAAGGACAAACGCGCAGACGATTTGTCGCTTTTCCCACGGTCGCAGTCTTTTTGTTTTGCGGTCGCCCGCATATTTCGCAACTGCGTGACACATCCGTGGATGCGGAGGGGCATCCGCCGAATTCTCGATACTCCCCTCTCCTCGTTATCCCGCAGGCTCAGCCTGTGGGCACATGGCGCTTTTGACGGGGTTCCCCGTAAGCCTCCTTTCTCCTTCTGCGACTTGGAACGATTTATGATAATCCCCGTCTTCGGACGGAGCCTTATCCGCTGTTCAAGATTGCCGGTTCCCATCGTTGGGCCGCATCCTATTCTTCGTCCGCTTTGACCCGCGCCTCTTCGGCGGCACGCTAAACTGAGATATAGGCCATTTTCCGGCAGGCAAAACCCTTTTCGCCGCATACGCCCGCTTCTTCCGGTAAATACTGAGAGAAAGGGGGTATGTGCTTATGGCCACCGCGTTTTTGCGGACTGTGATTCTCTATTTTTTCATCACCGCCGGGCTGCGGCTCATGGGCAAACGACAGATCGGCGAGTTGGAGCCCAGCGAGCTGGTGCTGACCATGATGCTCTCGGATCTGGCCGCAGTGCCCATGCAGGATTTTGGAATTCCTCTGCTCTCAGGCATCATCCCGATTTTAACACTGCTGTCTCTCTCCATGCTATTAAGCCAGTCGTCTCTTTATTCCCTGCGCATCCGTCGGCTTTTGTGCGGGTCTCCCACCGTACTCATCGACCACGGCAAGCTCCGGCAGGACGCGATGCGGAAAAACCGCTTCACCATCGACGAGCTGCTGGAAGAGCTGCGTGGGCAGGGCATCTGCGATATCAAAGACGTAAAATACGCGATTCTAGAAAACTCCGGCCAGCTCTCGGTCCTGCCCTGGCCTCAAACCCAGCCGCCGTCGGCGGACGATCTGGGCGTAAAAGCGGCAGACAGTATCTCCCTCCCCGTAGTTCTGGTGAACGACGGGCGGCTCATTTCCCGGAATCTTGAGCTGTGCGAAAAAACAATGGACTGGCTGAAAAAACAGGTGCGCCGACAGGGCCTGAAAGACTACCGAGATATTTTCTTGCTGACCCTTGACGGGGGCGGAAATATCAACTGCATTCCAAAGGAGAACTCCAAATGAAATCGTGGCTGATCCCCATTTTTCTTCTGGCGGCGATTCTGACCGTCTCGGTGCTGAACTGCCGCGCCATGGAGCGGGACGTGACCCGCTGGCAGTCCCAGTTGGAGCAAACGGAAGAAGCCATCTCCGCCGAAAACTGGCAGGATGCAAAAAAGCTTCTCACCCAAAGCTATGAGGACTGGTCCAAGCGCCAGACCTATCTCCACATCACGGCGCAGCACAGTCTGGTAGACAGCGCGGACGCCATGTACCGCCGCTGTGCGGCCCTCATCACCGTGCAGGACTCCGAGTGCATGGCAGAGCTGGCGGACCTTACGCACCAGCTATGGCTTCTCTCGGAAATAGAGCGGTTCAGTATCAAAAACGTACTGTAAAGGAAAAGAGCAGGCTCCGCTCTGCGGCTATTATAGCACACCCCGCCTTCCCGCCGCAATACAAAATCATCTCCGCATGGAAACGTCCGCTTTTCCGCTATTACCCCCGAAAAAGGATCATTATAATAGAAAATTGGTTGCCAAGCGCCGCCAAACGCGCTATACTGGTGCGAAGTCAGTCGGTTTTAGTGCAAAAGGAGGAAGCGGCATGAAGGCAAAGGCGGCGGTCAAGCGCATCATCGAAACGCTGAAGGGCATTTACCCCGACGCGCTGTGCTCTTTGAACTATGAAAAGGATTACGAGCTTTTGTTTGCCGTGCGGCTTGCCGCCCAGTGCACCGATGCCCGGGTCAATCAGGTTACTCCGGCCCTGTACACCCGGTTTCCAACCCTTCAGAGCTTTGCGGAGGCGGACGCGGCAGAGGTTGGACAGTACGTCCGCTCCTGCGGCTTTTTCAACAGCAAGGCCCGGGACATTGTGGCCTGTGCCCAAAAGCTGATTTTGGAGCACGGCGGAAAGGTCCCCGCCACGATGGAAGAGTTGACGGCCCTTCCCGGCGTGGGCCGGAAGACGGCAAACCTGATTCTGGGAGACGTGTACGGCCAGCCCGCCTACGTCTGCGACACCCACTGTATTCGCATCACCGGTCGTCTCGGCATCACGGACGGCAGTAAAGACCCCCTTCAGGTGGAACGGCAGCTCCGGCTGGTTCTCCCTGCGCGGGAGTCCTCCAACTTTTGTCATCGCTTGGTGCTGTTCGGACGAGACACCTGCACCGCCCGGTCCCCCAAGTGCGAGGGCTGTCCACTGGAGCGGGACTGTGATTTCAGAAAAGCTCAGAAACAGGCGGCGAAGTAATTCCGCCCGCCATATACTATGTTTGCCATATAAAAAGGGATTCCCACTCCGGCCTTGCCGGAATGGGAATCTCTTTTATCGTTTTGTTTTAGGCCGCTTTTTGGCGTTCAGCCCACCGAAAATCCGGCTTCTTTGCTAGGTTCATCTCAACCAAGCTGATTTAAAGCAGCGGCCTTCCACAATGCAACGCCTAATTCGTTCTTTGTGAGGGTCTGAATCCCTCATCCTCAGACACGCCTTCTCGGATGCAAGCTGACAGGCAGCCTCCGTCTCCAGTGGGAATCTTCACCTTTAAAACAGCGTAATCTGGCTGGTTTCCGCCATACCGGCAAAAGCCCCCAGCTTCTTGAGCTGCTCGATGTGGGTTTTAGAGAGCTTATTGCAGCACATGGAAAACTCCTCGATGGAAATGAAGCTCTTTCCCTTCCGCTTCTCCACCGTGTCCGCCGCCGCCGTCTCTCCCAGCCCCCGCACTGCGGCAAAGGGCGGAAGAAGCCCCTTTTCCGTCACCTTAAACTTTGTGGCCTCAGACTCGTAAATGCTGATGGTGTCAAAGTGGAAGCCACGGAGATAAAATTCGTAGCACACTTCCAGCGTGGTCATCAAATCCTGCTCCACCGCCGTGGCGTCCTTGTTGTTCTCAATCTCCCGGATTTTCCGCTTCACGGCGTCCATACCCGCGCAGCAATACTCCGCGTCAAACGCCTTGGCCCGGACGGTAAAAAACGTGGCGTAAAACGCCAGAGGTTCATGAACCTTGTACCACGCGATACGAAACGCCATCATAACGTAGGCCACGGCGTGGGCCTTGGGGAACAGATAGCCGATTTTTGCAAGGGAATCGATATACCACTCGGGAACGTCGTGCTCCCGCATAATATCCACCCAGCCGTCCGGGAATCCACCCTTTTTCACCTTGCCTTTTCGGACGGACTCCATGATTTTAAAGCTCAGCTCCGCATCCACGCCCATCGAAATCAGGTAAAGCATAATGTCGTCGCGGCAGCCCACCGTCTCCAAAACGGAGGCGGTCCCGTCCAGAATCAAATCACGGGCGTTGCCCAGCCACACGTCCGTGCCGTGGGAAAAGCCGGAGAGACGCACCAGCGTGTTAAAATCCTTCGGGTGGGTGTCCACCAGCATCTGGCGAGTAAACCGTGTATTAAATTCCGGGATAGCCACGGCCCCCGTCTCTCCCACCACGTCGTCGTGTTCATAGCCTAAGATTTTGCTGGAGATGAAGATGGACATGGTTTCCTCGTCGTCCAGCGGAATGGAGCGGGGGTCCACGCCGGTCAAGTCCTCCATCATGCGCACCATGGTGGGATCGTCGTGCCCCAGCATGTCCAGCTTCAGGAGATTGTCCTCCATGCAGTGGTATTCAAAATGGGTGGTGATAATGTCGCTCTCCGGGTCGTCCGCCGGGTGCTGAACGGGACAGAAATCCTCGATTTCCATGTCGTCCGGCACCACCACAAGTCCGCCCGGGTGCTGGCCCGTGGTGCGCCGAACGCCCACGCAGCCGGTGGTCAGTCGGTTTTCCTCCGCCCGGCCCGCCGTCATCCCGTTCTCTTCCAAATACTTTTTGACCATGCCGTAGGCGGTTTTTTCCGCAAGTGTCCCGATGGTACCGGCACGGAACACCTGCTTTTCTCCGAACATCTCAATGGCATGCCTGTGGGCCTTGGCCTGATACTCGCCGGAGAAATTCAGGTCGATATCGGGGACCTTTCCGCCGCCGAAGCCCAAAAAAGTTTCAAAGGGGATGTCGAACCCGTCCTTCACGTATTTTTCGCCGCACGCCGGGCAATCCTTGTCCGGCATGTCCGCGCCGCAGCCAAAAGACCCGTCCTGTATAAACTCCACATGTTTGCATTTGGGGCAGCGGTAGTGGGGCGGCAGGGAGTTGACTTCCGTAATTCCGGACATATAGGCCACCAGCGACGAGCCAACGCTGCCTCGGGAACCAACCAGATATCCGTTTTCCAGTGACCGCTGCACCAGTTTCTGGGCAGACATATACACCACGTCGTACTTTCCCAGAATGCTGCCCAGCTCCACCTTCAGGCGGTCCTCCACCAGCGAGGGCAGGTCCTCGCCGTAAAGCTGGCGGGCCTTTTCCCAAACCATGCGGTTCAAATCCTCCTCGGAGTTTTCAAGGCGTGGAGGATAGAGGTCTTTTGGCAGCAGCTCAAATGTTTCAACGCCGTCCGCCACGGCCCGGGGATTGGTCACTACCACCTCGAATGCCTTTTCCTTCCCCAGATAGGAGAATTCCGCAAGCATCTCGTCGGTGGTCTTGAAATAGATGGGAAGGCTTGCATCCGCGTCGGGGAATTTTTTCGAAGCCAGCAGAATGTGGCGATATACCTCGTCCTCCGGCTCCCTGAAGTGCACGTCTCCGGTGGCGCACACAGGCTTTCCCATTTCTTCGCCCAGCCGCACGATGGTCCTGTTCAGCTCCCGCAGGTCTTCTTCTGACTGCACGTCCCCGTTTCGCAGCATGAACATGTTGTTGCACACCGGCTGGATTTCCAGATAGTCATAATAGGATGCGATGCGCCTGAGCTCGTCCCAGTCCTTGTGGTCCGCCACGGCGCGGAACAGCTCGCCCGCCTCGCAGGCCGCACCCACAATGATGCCCTCGCGGTGCTGATTCAGCAGAGTTTTCGGCACCGTGGGAACCCGCTTGAAGTAATTGAGGTTGGACGCGGTAATGATTTTGTATAGATTTTTTAGACCTACCTTGTTTTTTGCCAGCAGGATAATGTGCTTCGGAAAGCGGTTGGACTTGCTTCCAAGGGGCCGCAGCTTTTCCATCTCGGGGTTGATTCCCTGAAGATTGGCAACCCCCTTTTCCTTCAGCATATTAAAGAAGGGAATCAGCATATAGCCCACAGTAGCCGCGTCGTCGCTGGCCCGGTGGTGGTTGAAGGCAGGTAGATCCAGTTCCTCCGCCACAATGTCCAGCTTGTACTTGTTCAGCTTTGGCAACAGGTTCTGGGCCAGAATCAGCGAGTCAATATAGGTGGTCTGGAAAGAGAGTCCCGTTTTTTTGCAGCCCTCCCTGATAAAGCCGATGTCAAATTCCGCGTTGTGGGCCGCCAGCGGGCGGCCGTCCACGAATTTCAAAAAGTCCGCCAGCGCGACCTTCAGCTTGGGCGCGCCGCGAAGCATTTCGTCGGTAATGCCCGTAAGGCCGATAATTTCCGGCGTAAGCCGCCGCTCCGGGTCCACAAAGGTCTGGAACCGGTCGGTAATCTCCCCGTTTTTCAGCACTACCGCGCCGATTTCCGTAATTGCCTCCCGCATCACCTTGAGGCCCGTGGTTTCAATGTCGAAGCACACGAACTCTCCGTCAAGGGGGCAGTCCTGCAAGCCGTGGACGGCCACCCGGTCGTCCAGATTGTTGATGAAATACCCCTCCATGCCGTAGAGAATCTTGATTTTGTCCCCGGCGGCATGCCACGCGTCCGGAAAGGACTGGGCCACGCCGTGGTCCGTAATGGCAATTGCGGGATGGCCCCAGCGGATGGCCTGCCGAACCACCTCCTGTGGGTCGGTCAGCGCGTCCATGCTGCTCAGGCGGGTGTGCAGATGCAGCTCCACCCGCTTTACCTCAGCGGTGTCCTCCCGCTCCTTGTGGGCGGCGGCACGGATGAGGAAGGGGGCCATCTGGATGTCCTTCCCGTCCCAGGTAGGCTCCATTTTCCCCTGTACCGCCACCCACATGCCGGGCTTCAGCTTTCCGTCCAGTTTTCTGGCCTCGGCGGCGGTGAGGTTTTTCTGCACTGTCAGGGACCCGGTGTAGTCCGTCAGGTCCATGCTCATGCGCCAAAGTCCGGGGCGGCCCGTCTCCCTGCATTCAAAGTCAAAAATTTTGCCGATGACGGCGGCCTTTCCGGTTTTT
>NZ_DALZCH010000117.1:0-9439 GCF_031978065.1 Oscillibacter sp. | reverse complement strand
GGTGTTCAATGGCGCCTCTTTCTTCACGTTGGAGATGTTGACCACGCTTGCGCTGCGCTTGTAGTGTGGTATAATTTTGGCAGTCCATAGTGATTGCCCTCCTTTGGCAGATGGTTGTGTGAGAACGCCATTCTACCATTAGGAAAAATCACCATGGACTTTTCTTTTCAACTGGCCATCTTCATTTACAATTAACCATTTGAAAATAAAATTTTATTTTCGCCGGAGAAAGCCATTAGTGTGCGCTCCATATCAGGGCTTGCAAGAATGCTTTCGGATGTCCAGACTGCACTCAAGTAAAGAACAGATGACGTTAACGCAATCCTTATGCCTTTTAATGCAGCACAGGATAATATTTTACGTATTGTTTGTACACAAGATAATAATGTGCCTGAACCCCCATTACACGAATGGTTATGGGGACCCCATTATAACGGGAAAGAACGTTATTGCATTGGTAATGTAGAATATAACCTTTCACTTGAAAATGTTGAACAGTATTTGCTTGTATTGTATTCAAAACTTGGATTTTGGAGTTTTATTAGTCTTTTTCTACAAAAAGATTTTGCAGAAAAGATATAATCATTCAAAAACGTATTACATCCCTGAGCATTTAACTTATATTCCTCATAAGTGATCTGCCCCGCACTTTCGTTCTTCAGAGATCTACACCACTTCGCAGATCCAGATATAATGCTGCTTTTTAAATGGTAAAAAGAACAAACTCCTATTTCCCATGATTTTAATATTATAGGTCGGTTTAGACGCTGAGATGCCTTGTAGCTTCTTTTTCCAAAAAGATAGCTAGACCGTTTTTTGAAAGGAAATGTTTTTGTCATATAACTTATTAGCTTAGGAAGTGTCGCGGACAATTCAACATCTACACTACCATGTTTCCAGAAGCGGAGAATGCTTTGCGCCGCATCAGTTTCATCCCAAATATTACAAATAAGATGGTAATGAGGCAGACCGTCTTTTTGAAATTCAATTGTCAGAACATACTTAAAGTTAGAGTATGCTCGCCTCATCTGCTTGAGAAAATTATCTAAATAGTGATTTGCAGCGTCAAAGTCGAGCGTTCTGTCGGCAAATGTCAGCGTACAGAAACAACTTTCTTCGGGCTTAAAATTAATCTCAATGATAGCTTCGAGTTCTCTTCTCTTACGCAATTGATTATAGTGATATTTTTTATTTATCTCTATTTTATTATCCGACTTCATTAGGCTTAGCTGCTGAGCTTTTGACGTGTTGAGATTAAGCTTTTCAATTTGCGTGATGGTTACTTTCTCTCTGACAATGACCATTTTAGTGTACAAGGGATCCCTCCTTCCTAAAACCTAGAAAGAGGAGATGTGCTTGTGTTTTAAGAAAGGCCTTGTGCATCATGTTATACGTCTCCAATCAAAATTTTAGTGATTAGAGATACGTACATCCACGCCTTGAGACCTAATGAATCCAAAACTATGGGATGCCTTTTAACGGAAGCCAATGTAGTTGCCCTGAAAAGCAGGGTATACAGTACGGTTCTATACGCATAAATAACGCCTATGTAAAAAGGGGACGCATAGGATAGGGAAGAGGCAAAATTTTTTTGGGGTGCCATTTACCACACAATTTTCCGAATGTGCAAATCGTGCGCAATTTTTTACACACACCCACCGATATTAAACAACACTTACCAATATTTCATTAAATGGGCTCGTAGCTACTGGTGGCTGGTGCAAAGCTGCTTACCAGCCGGGGAGTACCACATTTTGAAGGAACCTATATAAAAACACTATATGTAGTATAAAAGTGCAAAAAAGGAAGCATCCTAACGATTGTTAGGATGCTTCCTTTATGGTTGCGGGGGCAGGACTCGAACCTACGACCTCCGGGTTATGAGCCCGACGAGCTACCAACTGCTCTACCCCGCGATATAAAATTGCGCTGCAAATACCAATGGTGCCGGTGACCGGACTCGAACCGGTATAACATCGCTGCCGGGGGATTTTAAGTCCCCTGTGTCTACCAATTCCACCACACCGGCAGATATCGGCAGAAATTAGAATACCACATAAAGCATCGGTTTGTCAACCCCTGTTTTAAAAAACCTTTTTTATATGGTGCGAAATTCCGCGCAATTTTTTATTCTGCTCTGCATATACTGGTCAGGATACGGATTTGAAAAGAGGTGGGTTATGCGTATGGACAGCTCCCAGACCAGCGATGTGGATGATCTCATTTACCAGGATATCTGGTTGACCAGCGACCGATAACAGGCGGGACGCAGACGCGCCCCGCCTGTTACTTTGTCAATTTTATTGTACGATGGTCCCGCCGCCCACCACCGTCTCCCCGTCGTAAAGCACCACGGCCTGTCCCGATGTAACGGCCCGCTGGGGCACGTCAAAGGTGAGCCGTAGGACCCCTCCTTCCAGCGCTTCCGCCGTGGCGGCAGACTCCTGCTGGCTATATCGGGTTTTGGCGGTGACACGCAAGGGCTTCGTGATCGCAGGGACGGAAATCCAATTCATGTTCTCTGCCGTCAGCACTCGGGTCCACAGGGCTGAATCCGGCCCAAGACGAATGGTTCCGGTGGCAGGGTCCTTGTCCAGTACATAAAGGGGCGGCTCAATGGATAGACCCAGACCCTTGTGCTGCCCCCGGGTATAGCGGACAAAGCCCTTGTGTCGCCCCAAGAGTTTCCCCTCCTGGTCCACAAAATCGCCGGTGGGAGAGGGGTGGCCGGTGGTCCGCTGAATGAAGGAGACGTAGTCGCCGTCAGGAGCAAAGCAGATGTCCTGACTGTCCCGCTTTTTGGCGTTTACCAGCCCGTTTTGCTCCGCAATTTCCCGGACCTCCGTCTTGTGTAGTGCTCCCAGAGGAAACAGGGTGCGGCTTAGCTGGTCCTGTGTCAGCATGTAAAGAAAATAGCTTTGGTCCTTGCTCCGGTCCACGCCCCGCTTTAAAAGCCAGCGACCCGTTGTCTCGTCTCGCTCCACTCGGGCGTAGTGTCCGGTGGCAAGAAATTCGCCGTGGAGTGCCAGCGCCCGTTCCAGCAGCGCGCCGAACTTCACGGAGCGGTTGCACTCCGCACAGGGGTTGGGCGTCCGTCCCGCCTCGTATTCCGAAATAAAGTCTGCGATGACCGTGCTGCGGAATACTTGCGAAAAATCAAACACATAAAAGGGAATACCCAGCCGCGCGGCCACTGCACGGGCGTCCTCCGCGTCTGCCAAGGAGCAGCAGGTCTTCTCCCGGCATTCGCCCAAATCCTCGTTGTGAAACAGACGCAGGTTCACGCCGGACACGTCGTATCCCGCCTGTTGCAGAAGCAGCGCAGACACGGAGCTGTCCACCCCGCCGCTCATTCCGAGAAAAACACTTTGACCCATGTAAAAATATCCTCCTTCGGCCCAGATTGCCGGGCCACAAACGCGCAAAAGGGGACCACTTCGGTCCCCCTTTTGCGTCGATAGACAAAGCTTCGTCAGCGGTTGCGAATGACAAACGCCTCTGTGGGCAGGGCGTCCGCCAGTCCCAAAAGGGCCTGATTAAAGCCGCCGGTGTAGTCAAACCGCGCGTCGGACAAGCCGCTGCGGTTTGCCCGACGGATGGGGAACCGTGCCGTAAACCGCGATCCCGTACCAAGCCGCGACTCCGCCGCCATTCTTCCGCCGTGATCTTCCACAATCCGAAGGCACAGGGGCAGACCCAGACCCAGACCGTGGGGCGGAGGGTCCCGTGGCTCCCGGCGGGAATAGTGGTCAAAAAGAGCCTTCATATGCAGGTCGTTGATGCCGCAGCCGGTGTCTTCCACATCCAGAATCGCGTGGTTGTCCGTGCGCCGCAGTGTCACAGTGACCGAGCCGCCGGCAGGAGTAAATTTAAAAGCGTTGGACAAGAGCTGGAACAACAACTGCCGGATGGAATCCGGGTCTGCCGCACAGATTAGCTGAGGAAGTGCGCAGTCAAATGTCAGCTCCAGATTCATCAGACGCGCCAGCCCCTCCGCCTCGTCGCAAACATCCCGGAGCAAGCCCGCCAGATCGCAGTCCTGCATGGATAAGGGGGTGTGGCCGTCCAGCCGCGCGGCGGCGGACAGGCAGTTTACCAGCCGCAGCATCTGATAATACTGCTGGTCCAGCCGGGCTGCTTTTCGGTCCAACTCCGGATCCTGCTCCCGGGCCTCTGCGGGGGCCAGCGCTGTGGCCGCGAGGTAAAGCCCACTAAGCATGCCGCGCAGTTGCGTTGCAATGGAGGGGAAGAGACTGGTTAACAGATGTGCTTCCTCACACTCGTAATTCTCCACAGCGTTCCTCCTTTCGGTGCCTGCGTTTATAAAGTATAGGGTTTGCAGACAGCCGGACCATAACCCCGGAAAACTCTGGGTTTTGCAATACGGCGGGCATTTTCTTTCTGTATTTCCTCAGAATATCAAAAAAAGGGTGCAAAAACAAGTAGTTTCCTGCTTTTTATTGAAAATTTCCTGCATTCGTTGGGGTTTGACAAATTTCGAGGGAGAAAAGAGAATGAAATCTTGTGGAAACCGCCAAGGAAACATTGGAAAAATACTACGTAATTTTGCGTATATAAAGGTTCACATTTCGGAAAAGCATGCTATAATACCTGTAAAGGATCGTTGGCGCCGGTTGAGACAAGCGGCGCTGATGCTTCCCGCCTAAGTTGGCATAGCCGCAGCGCGGCGGCCGCGTAGGCTTTGTGATTTCCCGACTTTCCGCCAAAGGCGGAGGGATGCGCATATTTCCCGGAAGGCATTTCCCGGAGCGAAAAGCGGGTACCAAAACGGCGCGGGGGCAGCGCCGCGAAAAATATGAGATCGGACGGTAAGGAACATGGCGATTAAGGTTGGAATCAACGGCTTCGGACGCATCGGACGAGTAGCGCTGCGGATTATGCTGGAGCGGGGCTGCAGCAGCTATCAGCTTTGCGGTATCAATCTGCGGAACGCGGATTTGGATTACATGGTTTATCAGGTGAAGTATGACTCGGTGTTCCGCACCTATCATGGGACGGTGGAGCACGATGACAGACACTTAATTATTAACGGAAAAAAAATCCGGATTTATTCCGAGAACGACGCAAGTCTCATTCCGTGGGACGACTGCGGCGCGGAGTACATCATTGAATCCACCGGCGTATACAATTCCACTGAGAGGGCATCCGCTCACTTTAAGGGCGGGGCGAAAAAGGTCATTCTCAGCGCGCCGCCGAAAGACGATATTACGCCTACCTTTGTGATGGGCGTGAACCATAAGAACTATGTTCCTGACGTGAACGTGGTGTCCAACGCCTCCTGCACCACTAACTGTCTTGCCCCCATGACCAAGGTGATTAACGACACATTCGGAATCGAGCAGGCGCTGATGAGCACCATCCACGCGGCAACTGCCAAGCAGAAGGCGGTGGACTCCCGCGCAGGCCGGGACTGGCGGACCGGGCGCAGTGTCATCGGAAACATCATCCCCTCCTCCACCGGCGCAGCCAAGGCCGTGGGTCTGGTCATTCCGGAGTTGACTGGAAAGATGACAGGCATGAGCTTCCGCGTGCCAACCAACGATGTGTCTGTGGTGGACCTGACCGCGCGGCTGAAGCAGCCCGCCAGCTATCACGATGTGTGCGTGGCCATTGAAAATGCCTCCCGCAACAGCATGAAGGGCATTATCTGCTATACCACCGATCAGGTGGTTTCCTCCGATTTGACCGGGTTTTCCGAAACCTGTATTTTTGACGAGACAGCGGGCATCATGCTGGACGATAATTTCGTCAAACTCATTGCCTGGTACGACAACGAATGGGGCTATTCCAGCAAGCTGCTGGACCTGATGGCCCATATGTACGAAGAGGATCATCGCTGAAAACAGCCGGGGGATGGAGCACTGCTCCATCCCCCGGTATTTATGCCTCTCCCGCCGGTTTTTCCGCGGCGGGCTTTTTCTTGCGCCGCCCGCCCCGATGAGCGGCGCGGACCAGCTTTACGGCGGCTTTGTCTTCTGCCGCAGGCGCGGTAGGCTGGGACTTCGGCGCAGCCGGAGCGGCAGGCTTGGGCGCGGGTGATGCCGTGGAAGCGGGGGCTGCGGGCTGATTGGGCTTCACAGAGGGCTGGGCCGCCCCCTTGGGGGAAGGCTGCGCCGCAGGCTTTTCCGGGCTTCCCCCGGCGGGCTTCATCTCGACGGGTTTTACCCCCGCGGACTTCACTTCTGTGGGTTTTACCTCACTGGGTTTCGCTTCAGCGGACTTGGCATCCGCGCTCTTGGCGGATCGCCGCCGCCCATTTCGACTCTTTTTTACCACTTTTTCTCCGGCGGAGGCTAACGGAAGCTTGTCCTCCGTGACGGAAGCCGCTGCTAATGCCGCCACAGGCTTTTCCTCTGCGGCAGGCTTGACAGGCTGAAACAGCCCCTGCAAGTGGTCAAAAGCAGCGATGCCCTGAACGTCGCCAAACTCCTGCTGTAAGGAGGCGCGCAGCTCTTCGGCGCTGGTGGCCCGCAGGAGATAAAACGCCTTCAGGCACGCGGCGATGGAGGGGCGCAGCGCCACCTCCCGAAATGCACCGGCATACCGCATCCGCAGGGCGCTCATAGCGGCCTCGTACCCCTTGTCCTGACTAATGACGTAGGCGCAGTCGGCCTCGCCCCGGCCCACCAGCACGCCCAGTTCCGTAATAATCTGGAAGTCAATGGAGTTCTTTCCGCCCTTCACGCTCTCCAGATACTGGATGCTGGCTTTGCTGCCCTTGCATAGCTCCTTGATCTTGCTGAGGGAAAGACCGGTCTTCTGATAAAAAATCAGAATGGAGTCTTCGGCTTTCAACTGGTCCGCACCTTGAAGGCCGGTGCCGATGTTGTTATCGCCGTCCACTAAAAAAATCATTTTCATAAAATTTATGAAACCTTTCTATTCACCCCTACTGGGGAAAAAACTTTAAAAATGCTGCAAATTACTTACTCAGTGTATACCGAAAAACAAAAAAAAGCAACCGGGCCGTTGAACGGCCCGGTTGAAAATCAAAAATTTTACAAATTACGGTACTTTTACTCTTCGCCGGTTTCAATCATACCGTAACCCTCGTTTTTGCGCCTGTATACAATGGACAGAGAATCGTCCTCCTCACTGCGGAAGACAAAGAAGGAATGGTCCAGCAGATTCATCTGCAAAATGGCCTCCTCCGGGCTCATAGGCTTGACGGCGAAGCGCTTGGTGCGGACGATGTTGAATTCCTTCTCCTCGGCGACGTCAAGCTCGTCGGGGGCTTCCGGGGAGAACCCTTCATTCCGCAGGCGTTTGGAAAGGCGGGTCTTATTTTTCAGAATCTGGCGCTCGATATAGTTGGCGGCGGCGTCAATGGCGCTGCGCATGTCGCCGTCCGTCTCCTGCTTCTGGGCGCGGAAAAGAGTGTTGCCGCCGCGAATCGTAATCTCTGCGGTGCATAGGTGCTCCTTCTCCACGGAAAACGTCACAAACGCGGTGGCTTCCTCTTGAAAATACCGGTCCAGCTTGGACAGTTTTTTCTCGGTATAGTCCTTAATGGAACTGTTCAGAGTGACCTTCTTAAACGCAAACGTACACTTCATGGATATCGCTCCTTTCGTATGGTGAAAAGAGAGACTCTCTCTTTGACCTAGTATAACACGTCCCGCCAAATTTGAAAAGTAAATTTTCCGTGACTAAAAACGCCCGATTTCGGAATGGACCGACAAAAAAAGTCCGACGCGTCAAAAGACGCGCCGGATACTTTTTATGGCAGGTAATTCAAGGGGTTGCGGGCCACGCCGTTGTACCGGACCTCAAAGTGGCAGTGGTTTCCGGTGGAATTTCCGGTGGAGCCCATGCGGGCAATCTGCTGGCCCTTGTACACATGTTGCCCGACGGAAACGACCAGGCTGGAGTTGTGGCCGTAATAGGTCACGTAGCCGTTGCCGTGGTTAATCTGCACCAGATAGCCATAGCCGCTCATCCAGCCGGCGTAGCTCACCGTGCCGCCGTCGGCGGCATAGATAGCGGTGCCGTACCGGTTGGCAATGTCGATGCCCTTGTGGTTTGTCGAGGCATAGCTGTAGCTCAAATTCCGATAGCCAAAGCGGGAGGTGATATTTCCGGAGCAGGGCCAGCGGAAAGAGCCGGTGGGCAGCCATGTGGGCCGGTCCTTGGTTCCCTGAAGCCGCTGTTCCGTGACAGGGTCCTTCAGAGTGACGGAGGAGAGAATCATCCGCTCCATCTCCTCGCCGTTGACATAGGTGACGTTGGCCACCACGTCGGCAGAGCCGTTTTCGCCGGCGGAGGTGACCTTATAGTCACCCTTGTAAAGGTCGGCGCTGTCGGTATATTCCACATCGAAGGGAATCGCGTCCATATATCGCTCCTGCTCCACCACGGTCATGGTGAGGTAGGGAACGGAGGCGGACAGGGTCAGCACCTCGCCGATGGACAGGCGGTTGATGTCATAGCCGGGGTTCAAAGCCAGAAGCTCGGAGGAGGTAAGCCCGCGGCTGTTGGCAATCTGGGACCAGGTATCTCCGCTTTTGACCTCGTAGGTCACCTCAGCGGTTTTGGTGCTGTACAGTGTTTCGGCCAGATATCCCAGATTCATGATGCTGTCGGTGGGCACGTAGCCGGGCTTGATTTCCACTGCTTCTTCAAATTCACAGGAAATAGTGTTTTCGTCGCTGATGCCGTCCTTGAGCTGCTTCAAAAGCTCGTCCAGAGCGCCCTTATAAGAGGTCGCGCCGATCAGTTCCCCGTCCACGTACAGAGAATAGCCGTAGGTCACAAGGCCGATTTCCTCGGAAAGGCCCTCTTCCAACTCATCAGAATCCACCACCTCGGACCGGGGCAGCAGAGAAGAGGAATATTGCAGCAGGCTTTCGTCAATGGCATAGCTGACGCCGATGGCCCGGGAGGTGATTTGCTCCAATTGGGTCTTGGCAAGGTTGGCGGCGGAATCGGACTTCACCGCGCAGATCTGCTCGCCATTGTAAATCACCGTGGTACCCACGGTATAGAGAGAGAAGAATACAAAGACCAGCGCTGCCGCACCTGTAACCGCCAAAAAAGGCAAGGGTCGGACCTTTTTCTGCCCGAACAGCCGCGAAAACAAAGACCGGATGGGGTCAAAACGCCCCGCCAGAAGCTGGCGCTGGCCCTTTTTGTGCTCGGTGAACCGGGTGGTCAGCAGCGGAGCCATGTTTCGGGCAAACAGCAAAAGCTGCACCGTCGCAAGATCGGATTCCGGGAACTGGCGGGCCTGTTCTTCCCGCACCAGATGGCGTGCCCGCCGGCGGAGCCGGCGGACGTTTCTGAAAAAGGCGGTCTTTTTCTCTGAGAGCAGCTCCCAAAGCAGCGCGGGAAGGGATTTTTCCTGAGTCGCTTCCCGCCGCCTGGATGTCCCCGCCGTAGGAGCGGCAGCCACCGCCGCCACCATAGGCGCCGAGGAGCG
>NZ_DALZCH010000116.1:0-9637 GCF_031978065.1 Oscillibacter sp. | reverse complement strand
CATTCAAAGGCAAAAATTTTGCTGATTACGGCGGCCTTTCCGGTTTTTAGGTCCAGCGTCCCCACGGGCTCGGTTTTTCCCACGGGCTTTTTCTCCCCGTAAAACACTTCGCCCACGGCCCCGTCTCGTTTCTTTTCCGCGCCCCGTCCTCCGTCCGATCCGGCTTGGGTCGCGCCCTGCGTTTTTTCCCGCGCCGGCTCTATCGGACAGCACGCGCAGGCAATCCGCGCGTCGGCAAACCCGTATGCTGTGCAGATTTCCTGTCCCAGCGCCCGAATCTCGTCTCCGCCCAGTTCCGCCCGGGTTTCCATTTGCAGCTCAATCGTACGCTCCGCCCTGTCGATGGCCGCGCCGACCAGCATGGCCCCGTCCAGCTTCGCCCGCAGAGGCGGAAGCGGCCTTACGTCCGGAAATATGTTGGAAAATGCGATTTTTGACATAGCTTCTCTCAATCCTAACCCGCTCTCAATGTATCGTCCAAACCGCCAGTTTCCCCGCGATTTTCACAGCTTCTCAATCTCCTCCATCAACGCGTCCACCAGCCGCTCCTGCGGAACCTTGCAGAGGACCTCTCCCTTTCGGAAAAGCAGGCCCTCCCCATCGCCTCCCGCGATGCCGATGTCGGCAGCGGCGGCCTCACCGGGACCATTGACGGCACAGCCCATCACCGCCACGGTAATGGGCTTGCGGCAGCCGTCCAGCCGCCGCTCCACCTCCTCCGCCAGAGGAATTAAATCAATACGTGTCCGCCCGCAGGTGGGGCAGGCAATCAGGTTCACGCCGTCGTGGCGCAGCCCCGCGGCCCGGAGAATCTTTTTCGCCGCGTAAATCTCCTCCACCGGGTCCGCCGTCAGCGTCACCCGGATGGTGTCTCCAATGCCCATGCACAGCAGCCCGCCGATTCCCATGGCGGACTTAATCAGCCCCATGGACGGCGTTCCCGCCTCGGTGACGCCAAGGTGGAGGGGATACTCCGTCCGCTCCGCAAGCAGCCGATAGGCTGCGATGGTCAGCGGCACGTCGGAGCATTTCACGGAGATGCAGATGTCGTCAAAGTCAAACTGGTTTAACAGGGCCGCATGGCCCAACGCGCTTTCCACCAGCGCCTCCGCCGTCACGCCGCCGTATTTTGCCCGCAGCTCCCGCTCCAGCGACCCGCCGTTCACGCCAATGCGGATGGGGATGCGCTTCTGGCGGCAGATGTCCGCCACCGCCTTCACCTTTTCCGCTCCGCCGATGTTGCCGGGATTGATGCGGATTGCGTCAATCCCCCGCTCCGCGCACGTCAGCGCAAATTTGTAATTAAAATGAATGTCGGCGATCAGCGGAATGGAAATTTGCTCTTTAATTTTATCCACGGCCTCTGCCGCCGCCCTGTCGGGAATGGCCACCCGAATCAGCTCGCACCCGGCATTCTCCAGCGCTTTGATTTGGGCCACGGTAGCGGCCACGTCGTCGGTTTTCGTGCTGCACATGGATTGAATGCTAACCGGCGCGCCGCCGCCCACGGGGATGGCGCCCACCAGCAATTGTTTTGTCATCGGTACTCCCTCCCTCAGCCGAACAGCCGGGAAACGTCGTGAAGCGTCACAATCAGCATAAAGCCCAGCAGAACCACCAGACCGCCGTAATTGATGGCGTTTTCGTATTTTTCGGGAATGCGCTTTTTAAAGAGCGCCATGGCAATGGCGTCCACCGTTAAAAACAGTACCCGTCCGCCGTCCAGCGCCGGAAGGGGCAAAAGATTCATCACCGCCAGATTCACCGCGATCAGCGCCGTGAAAAAGAGGATGTTGTCCAGCGCGTCCCGAGCGCTTTCCGATGCCTGCCCCACCTGCGTGATGGTGGAGACGATGCCCACCGGGCCGCTCATGTCCTTGAGTCCCGCGTCCCCCCGCGCCAGCATCTGAAGGCTGATGCGCACGGTCCGCACGAAATCCACAGTGTTGTACCACGCGATTTTCACCTTGCCCAGCGCCGTGGCGGGCACGGCTTCGTTGCCGTAGAAAAAGCCGTAGCCCTGATAGGGCTTGCCGTCCTGTCCGGTGCAGGTTTGCAGGGGAATGCCCGTGAGGGACACCTTTTCCCCGTCCCGCAGCACCGTCACGGCCAGTTTCTCTTTTCCGGCGTTCACCCGCATTATAAGGGCCACGTCGCCGCTGACGTAAATCCGCTCGCCGTTGATGGCCCAAAGCTGATCGCCCGCTTGCAGCGTCTCCTCTTCGGCGGCGGTGAACTCCGGCGCTGTCCCGGCAACGGTTGGCACGTAAAATGCCTCGGCCCCGGAGTAGAGAATCAAGAGAATCAAAAAGCCTGTCAGGAAATTAGAAAGGGACCCCGCCACAAAAATGATAAACTGCTTCCAGTAGCTCTGGCGGGTAATGGCCCGAGGATTCTCAGAATCCTCATCCTCTCCCTCCATGGCGCAGTAGCCGCCCACGGGGAGGACGCGCAGGGAATACTGCGTCTCTCCCCGCTGTCTTTTGAAAAGGGCCGGACCCATGCCGATGGAAAACTCGTTGACCTGCACGCCGCAGGCCTTGGCGGCCAGAAAGTGCCCCAGCTCGTGGAGCGCGATGAGCACGCCAAACATGAGAATCGCCGTGAGAATGTAGACAATTGTCATAAATACTCCTAACTAAACTGTTCCGATGCCGCCCCTGCGGCGTTTCCCGTCTCCGGGAAGCTTCACTGCGAAAGAATCGCCCGCCGTGCGTCGGCGTCCGCTTTCAGAATATCCGAAAGAGTGGGATGATATACCACCGGGACGGCCTCCCGCGCTTTTTTCACCAGCCGGGAAATGTCGTTGAAGCCGATTTTCTCCTGCAAAAACAAGTCCACCGCTTCTTCGTTGGCTCCGTTTAAAACGGCACAGGCGGTGCCACCCTCTTCCGCGGCGGCCTCTGCCAGCGCGAAGCAGGGAAATGCTTCCCGGTCCGGCGCGGCAAAAGTCAGGGGCGGGCAGGTCAAAAGGTCCAGCGGCTCCGCCGGATTTTCCCCCCGCCGGGGATAGGTAAACGCATAGCGAATGGGAAGGCGCATATCCGCCGTCCCCAACTGGGCCAGCACCGCCCCGTCCCGATACTCCACCAGAGAGTGAACGATGCTCTGCCGATGAATCAGCACATCCACCTGAGAAAGCGGCAGACGGTAAAGACGCATGGCCTCGATGACCTCCAGGCCCTTGTTCATCAGCGTTGCGCAGTCCACCGTGATTTTCGGCCCCATCTTCCAATTCGGGTGCCGCAAAGCATCCTGCTTTGTCATGCCCTCAAGCTCCGCAAAGCCCTTCCCGTAAAACGGGCCCCCGGAGCAGGTCAGCAGCAGACGCTTTACCTCCCGCCGGTCCTCGCAGCCCCGCAGGCACTGGAAAATAGCGGAATGCTCGGAATCCACCGGGACGATCTCCACCCCGTGCCGATCCGCTGCGTCCATCACCAGCTCCCCGGCGCACACCAGCGTTTCCTTGTTGGCAAGAGCAATGCGCTTTCCCTGTTCAATGGCAGCTAGCGTAGGACCAAGTCCAACCATGCCCACCACGGCGGCCACCGCCGTGTCCGCGCCGTCAATCGTCGCCGCCTCCAAAAGCCCTTCCGGCCCGGAGACGACTTTTACGCGCAGGTCCCCTACCCGGCTTTTAAACTGCTCTGCCGCTACGGGATCGTACAACGCCACAAGACGCGGCAGAAACTGCCGCGTCTGCCGCTCCAAAAGCTCCAAATTTCCACCCCTGGCGGCCAGCGCCTCCACGCCCAGATTCAATTGCTCCGCCACATCAAGCGTCTGCCGCCCGATGGAGCCAGTGGAGCCTAACAGTGAAATTGTTTTTGTCATATCGTCACCGCCTTACGTCGATGCCCTATGGGCAATAGACTCTTTTTTCAGCGTCCCGTATTGCGCAGGCGCGTCCGCGCCCGCCCCTTTTCACAGAACGCCGAGGGCCAGCCAGACAAGCGGCGCCACAAAGGTCACGCTGTCAAACCGGTCCAGCACGCCGCCGTGTCCCGGTAAAAGCTTCCCGTAATCCTTGACACCGAATTCCCGCTTAATCACGGAAAAGCTCAAATCGCCGATCTGGCCCGCTCCGCTGCCCAGAAGGCCCACGACAAGCACCTGCCACCAAGGCAAAAGTGCCATATCCAGCAGCCACAACCCCACGAAGTTGACCAGTGCCAGCCCGACAACGCCGCCAAGCAGACCACCTACGGCCCCCTCCACTGTTTTCTTGGGGCTGACGGGAGTCAGCTTGTGCCTGCCGCAAAGCATCCCTGCAAACAGCGCGAAGGTGTCGCTTCCAAACGAAATCCCCAAGGGGACAAACACCAGCAGCCGCCCGGCCTCCTCCAGCCGCAGCAGCAGCAAGCAGGAGAGCATCAGCGGAAACACCAGCCCGGAAAAAATGGCGGCAGTCACATCCGAAAATGTAATTCGTTCCTCCGCCGTATAGTCCAGAATCGCGCCAAGAAACGCCAGCAGTACAAACGCCAGCGCCAGCGCCGCCGTCAGTGGCAGGTTTTCCAGCACAGCAGGGCGCGGAATGTCCGCCAGAATCTCCAACCGCGCCTTTCCATCCCCGCCTGCGCCAAATTCCTCATAGAGGACCACCGGTACCACCGTTGCCGCCAGAACCGTCAGCCGCTGGAGCTTCTCCCCGCCCTTTTTCAGCACCGCGCGGGCCAATTCCCACGCGCCCACACCGCATAGAGCCATGCTCAGCGCCACGGTGGCTGCAGGGGGCGCAAACCCCAAAACGAAAATCAGCGCCGGAATGCCGAGCACCGCCACCATCACCCGTTTGAACATACCATCAATCCTTATCTGTGAAGCAGCTCACTTCACGCCGCCGAACCGGCGGTCCCGTTTCTGATAGGCCGCCACGGCCCGGTCAATCTCCGCCTCGTCAAAGTCCGGCCAGAGGGCATCCGTGTAATAAAACTCGGAATAGGCACACTGCCAAAGCAGGAAATTGCTCAGCCGCAGCTCGCCGCTGGGGCGGATAATCAGCTCGGGGTCTGGAACGCCCGCGCTGTCCAGATATCCGGAAAAAGCGGCCTCGTCCAGTTCCTCAGGCTTGCGCAGCCCGGCGGCGCAGTCGGCGGCAAAACACCGTGCAGCCCGCAAAAGCTCGTCCCGTCCGCCGTAATTCAGGCAGATGTTGGCCTGAAAGGCGTCCCGGCCCAGATGCTCGGTAATTTCGTCTGTCTCCCGGGCCAAAGCGCGGAGCTCGGGGGGGATAGCCGTCATGTCTCCGAAAAATTTCAGCCGGATGCTGTCCCGTTCCATGGAATCAATGGCTTCCAAAAGATACCGCCTTAAAAGCGCCATGATGGCGCCCACCTCGGTTTCGGACCGCTTCCAGTTCTCCGTGGAAAAGGCGTACACCGTCAAATACTCAACGCCCAGATTCTTGCAGTAGGTGGCAACTTTCCGAAAGGTTTCCGCCCCGGCTTTGTGTCCGGCGGTGCGGGGCAGACCCCGCCTTTTCGCCCAGCGGCCGTTGCCGTCCATAATAATGGCAATGTGGCGGGGCAGGCGGCTTTTGTCCACCTGCCCCGCCTGCTTGCCTGAAATTTCGTTGATCATCAAATTGCCATCAATTCCTTTTCTTTGGCAGCAAGCATTTCGTCCAGCTTTTTGCAGCTGTCGTCCGTCATTTTCTGAAGGTCTTTCTCCGCCTGCTTCAAATCGTCTTCGGTGATTTCCGTGGCCTTTTCCAATTTTTTAAACGCTTCCATGGCATCCCGGCGGATGTTGCGCACAGCCACCTTTCCGCTTTCCGCGTACTTGTGAATCTGCTTCACCAACTCCTTACGCCGCTCCTCCGTCAATTGGGGGAAACCCAAACGCAGGCTCTTTCCGTCGTTCTGGGGGTTGATGCCTAAATCCGAGTTCTGGATGGCCTTTTCAATGGACTTCAAAGCCGATGCGTCCCAGGGCTGAATCACCAAAGACCGGGGGTCCGGCGAGGCGATGGAGGCAATCTGCTGAATCGGCGTGGGGGTCCCATAATAATCCACGCTGATGCGGTCCAGCACGGCGGCGTTGGCCCGGCCGGCACGCACGGCGGCAAAATCCGCCGCTACGGACTCGACGCTCTTTTTCATCTTGTCCTCGTAAATCTTGTACTCCTCTTTCTGCATAACGGTCACTCCTTTACGATCGTTCCGATTTTTTCCCCGCACACGGCGCGGATAATATTCTCAGGGTCCTTCAGGGCAAACAAAAGCACGGGAATGTGGTTGTCCATGGACAGGGATGTAGCCGTGGAGTCCATCACCGTCAGATGCTGGGCCAGCACGTCGTCATAGGTAATCGAGTCGTATTTCACTGCGGAGGGATCCTTGGCCGGGTCGGCGGAATACACGCCGTCCACATTCTTGGCAAGCAGAATCACATCTGCCCCAATTTCAGCCGCCCGCAGAACAGCGGCGGTGTCTGTTGAAAAATAGGGGTTTCCGGTGCCGCAGCCAAAAATCACCACACGCCCCTTTTCAAGGTGCCGGATGGCCTTCGAGCGGATATAAGGCTCGGCAAAGGACCGCATCTCCACGGCGGTCTGCACCCGAACCTCCACACCCCGCTGCTCCATCACATCGGCCACCGCAAGGCAGTTTAAAACCGTTGCCAGCATGCCCATGTGGTCGGCCCGGGTGCGCTCCATCTTTCCGCCGCCGTCCTTCACCCCGCGCCAGAAGTTTCCGCCGCCCACCACGACGCCCACCTGAACGCCCATGGCGATGCACCGCCCAATCACGTCGCACACTCTGCCGATTACTTCAAAATCAAGACCCGTGTGCTTATCCCCAGCCAGCGCCTCTCCGCTGATTTTCAGCAGGACGCGCTTGTATACAGGTTTTGCCATCTTGCAAACCTCCGTTGTATTTCAGATAGCGCTATTCTATCAAATTTCACGGCCTTTGGAAAGGGGAAAAGCAAGTTTTTTCAAGAAAAAGCACAGGAGACTGCCGCCCCCTGTGCCGTTGCCGCCATTTCACTTTGCGCAGGCAGCCTCCAGCAGACCAATGAGCCGCTCCCGCCCCGTGCCTTTCTCTGCGGAAAAGGGCACCAGAGGCTCGTCGTCCACCATTTCCAGCGTCTGGCGGATCAGGGCCAGATTTCCCTCCACCTCACGGGCCTTCAGCTTGTCCAACTTGTTGGCAATCACGATCTCGGGGCAGCCGCTCTCCCGAAACCAGCCGTGCATAATCACATCGTCGGCGGTGGGCTTGTGGCGGGCGTCCACAATCAGAACGCCCACGGTAAGAATGTCGCCCTCGTCCTGAAAATAGCGCTCCATCAGACGACCCCACCGCTCCTTTTCCGTCCGGCTCACCTTTGCATAGCCGTATCCCGGCAAATCCACCAGCCATGCTTTGCCGTCAACCTTGAAATAGTTGATCTGGGTGGTCTTTCCCGGCGTCGCGCCCACATAGGCAAGGTTTCTCCGCCCCACCAGACGGTTGATCACCGAGGACTTGCCCACATTGGACCGGCCCGCAAAGGCCATCTGTGGCAGTCCGTCCCGCAGGAAATCCTTGGGGTCTGCCGCCGAGCGGACAAATTCCGCCTTCATAAAATTCACCGGGAACTCACTTCCTCACTTTTATTTTTAAATGCTCCGTCCCGCAAAGCGCAGGGACGGGACCGGTGACAAAGCCGCCGGTCCTCATTACGCGCGGCTCTGCCGCCCGCCGCACCGAAGCCGCATGCGCGGCCCCGCCAAACATATTCTTATTGCCGCAACGCGTCTCCGCCGGATTCCCGGGAAGGGGCGAAAGCCGCCACCACGGTCTGCTCCGGTTCCGTTGCCTTTTCCGTCCTGCTCCTGATGGGAGCGGAGCACAGCGCCCGGCTCAGCACCTCATCCACATTTCCCACAGGGATAAACTCCAGCGCGGCACGGACGGTCTGGTCAATCTGCTCCAAATCCCGCACGTTGTCCGCCGGAATCAGCACCGTTTTCACGCCGCTGCGCAGCGCCGCCATGGTCTTCTCCTTCAGTCCGCCGATAGCCAGCACCCTGCCCCGCAGAGTGATTTCCCCGGTCATAGCGATGCCCGCCCGGACCTTCCGTTCGGTGAGGGCGGAGCACAGCGCCGTGGCCACCGCGATGCCCGCGGACGGTCCGTCCTTGGGCACGGCCCCCTCAGGAAAGTGGACGTGAACGTCCTTGTTCTTGTAAAACTCCGGGTCAATGTCATAAACTGCGGTCCGGCTGCGCAGGCAGCTCAGCGCCGCCTGAACGGATTCCTTCATCACGTCGCCCAGATTTCCGGTCAGCTCCAGTTTTCCGGTACCGTCCATCACATTGGCCTCCACCTCCAGGATCTCGCCGCCAACCTCGGTCCATGCAAGCCCGTTGACCACGCCAATCTCCTCCCGTTCCGTGTGGAGGGCAGGGGGGTAGGGAGACATATCCAGCAGTCCGTGCAAATCCGCTTCCGCCACGGCGACGCGCTTCGTCTCGCCGGTGAGCAGCCTCAAATCCGCCTTGCGGCACAGGGCGGCAATCCGCCGCTCCAGAATGCGCACGCCGGACTCTCTTGTGTAATCCCGAATCAGGGCGCGGATGGCCTCATCGTCTATCTTGAGTTGGGACTTTTTCAGCCCGTGCTCCTTCATCTGCTTGGGAATCAAGTGATTTCTGGCAATTTGCAGCTTTTCTTCGTCGGTATAGCTGCCCAGTTGAATAATCTCCATCCGGTCAAGCAAAGGACGGGGAATGGTGTCGGTGGTGTTGGCGGTGGTGATGAACATGACACGGCTCAAATCCACCGGAATTTCCATAAAGTGGTCCCGGAAAGCGTGGTTCTGCTCGGAATCCAGCACCTCCAGCAAAGCGGATGCCGGGTCGCCCCGGAAGTCGTTGCCCAGCTTGTCGATTTCGTCCAGCAGCAGCAGCGGGTTCATAGACTTGCCGCGGCTGATGGCTTCGATAATCCGCCCCGGCATGGAGCCGATGTAGGTTTTCCGATGGCCCCGGATATCCGCCTCATCCCGGACGCCGCCCAAGCTCAGCCGGGCCAGCTTCCGGTTCAGCGCCTTGGCAACGCTGACGGCGATGGAGGTTTTGCCCACGCCGGGAGGGCCGACGAGGCAGAGAATCTGCCCCTTCCCCTCCGGGTTCATCTGGCGCACGGCAATCGTCTCCACAATCCGCTGCTTTACCTTTTCAAGGCCGAAATGGTCTTTATCCAGAATTTTTTTGGCAGCTTCCACATTCAGCCGCTCACGGGTCACGGTGTTCCATGGCATTTCCAGACACACGTCCAGATAATTGCGGATCACCGCGCTCTCGGCGCTGGAATAGGGCTGCTTACCCAGTTTATCCACCTCTTTCATCAGGTGGGCCTCCGTGTCCTCCGGCAAGTCCAGCCGAAGAATGCGCATGCGGTATTCGTCCAGCTCCTCGTCCCCGTCTTCGCTTTCGCCAAGCTCGCTCTGCATCACCCGAATCTGGGCGCGCAGAATCTGCTCCCGCTGGGACCGGGCAAGCTGAGAACGAACCTTGTTCTCCATTTCGCCCTCAAAAGCCAGCACGTCGTTCTCCCGTGCCAAAAACTCGTTGAGTTTGCGTAGCCGGACGTAGGCGGAAGTCTCCTCTAATAAGCTCTGCCGTTCCTCAGCCCGCATTTGT
>NZ_DALZCH010000115.1:0-9849 GCF_031978065.1 Oscillibacter sp. | reverse complement strand
TTGTAATTGTCCTTGGGGTAATGGTGGATAGTGTCCGCCTCATACCGGACGCGTGAGAGGGCCAGCATATCTTTAGGCGGTAGCCACTCGGATTTATACGGTCTTTCGGACTGCACACCGCCAGATGCGTTCTCGGCCTTGTCTAGGCCGGTTTTGGAAAGGCCGCTTTCGTATGGAATAACGTATCCAGCTGGTATTATGCATCCATCGGATATACAGTCTGGAGTTAACGTTTTGTTGCCCCCGACAATATGGTCTGAATCTGGCATTTCACGGTTCCAACAGGCGGCGCAGATATCATCGTCTCTTTTGCGCTCACATAGCATATCCTCATACCCGTATGTAAAAGGGCATCCGACGCATCCTCCGTCAAACGAGTGGCTAACATTTCCCGGATGCTCCTGCATCAGTTTTTCTTTAAATGTCATTTCTTCCCCTTCCCATCGTCGACGCTGACAACCCGGACTTTACCCAGCGGTTCCAGCCTCATGGCTACGGCCTCTTTGGTGGAACGCATATTACCACTCCTCCCAATATTTCCGCATCTCGTTCACGCTCACAAAATTCTGCATCCTCGTAACATTCCCCCGCTCCCGTCTGACCTGTAAAATCGTATGTACCTCCCAAGGCGGCTTTACTCGGCGTGTCCGCGCTGTGACGGAGATGTCTCCAAGCCTGCGGGTCATATCCGTCTCTAAGCCCGCATCAAGGGCGGTCTGGAGCGTGCGGAGGTCATTTTCTGACAGTAGGTTCAGCGGGGTTCACCTGCCTTTAGGGCGGCTTCGGCGGCTGAGTGGGTGGGAAAGGCGGTTTTGCCCCAAATGCAATATCTCTCGCCATCAGAGACCGTCACGAGTCCACCGTTCGTGTCATGCCTGACATTTTTGATTTTCCCTGTGCATATTTCATATTTTTGGGCCTTAATGCTCCATCTGAATGAAAATACATCATCCCCCACCTTGCACGGCAGCACCACGCACCGTCCGTCTTTGTCGGCTTCTGCGAGTTCGCAAAGTCTTAGCCATTCAGGCGATGGTTTGTATTCTCCGCCTTGCAAAAGGCTTCTCATACTGGTGATTTCCTCCGGCTCCAGCCCGGTATCCTCATAGGCGGCGAGGCGGTCAACGCCCTCTTGCCGCGGCACTTTGAGCGTCCAGCCGCCCAAGATACTTTTCGTCGTTAATCTCTCCATCCTCATTCTCCTTTCGGCGGTTCGGGCAGCGGTCGCCAGTGGGTGATGTCCGTCCGCTTGCTGTGCAGCATAAATCCTTTGGATATCTGTATTTCTGCTTCCGTGCCACCCATGGCGGGAGAGTATGCTATGACGCGCTCCCCGCGCTCCGGCAACCTCTCCCCCACGGGAATCCAGCGGTTGGACGCTTGTGCCGCCTGAACCTCCACTTCCAGCTTCGCCAGTTCAATATCTCGCCTCACTGATTCTTGCGCAAGCTTTACAACCTCTCTCCGCAGCGCTGTAAGCCTCTCCACCTCCGCCAGCAGAAAAGAGATATCGTCGACCGTACATTTGCCAACATCAAGAAACTGCGAATTTCCCGGCGTGTACCGTGCACGGATTTCAGATAGTCTGTCCATTTGGTTCCTCCTCAACACGGTTCATGAATGTAGTAGCGGGCTATCTCGGTCAGCGGGATAAATGATTCCCGTCTATGCCCGTTAATCCGCGTTTGAATGTATAGCTTATCGTTCCAGTCCCCGCCCATGACCGCGATGCTCACGGCTTTGCAAAATTTTCTGGCATTACCGTTTTTATAGAAAACTTCAATTACCATCGTGTATCTCCTCCGCAGGCTGACGGAGCCAATCAAGCCCATGCGCCGCGTAGTACCCATAGGTCCGGTACGCTTCGATATGGGAAAGGAACTCAGCAAGTTCCTCATCATCCATGCCCCGAATGCGGTCGGCGTTTGTCTTGGGGTCGAAGTCAACCCCATAGAAAGCCCTCATCGCCGCGCACGCAGAACCGCGGTATTCGACCAAGCATTTCCCATAAGCGGGGCATTTGTAGCAGCCGCTATTCATCGTCCTCGCTCCTTTCCGGCTTGTGGCGGTAGAATCTTTCGTGGTGGTACAGGACAGTCTTGGCGAGCCCCTTCGAGGTAAAATACCACACTTGTGCATATGGCTCTAAAACTGCCGTGGAAACAAAAACCCACTCTTTGGCTCTTGCCATCCACACCGGCTCCCCATCCATCCCCCGCAGCTCTTCGAGGGTGAGCGGCTCGTTGGAGGATTGCTCAAATCCAGCCAAGACAGTACAGACAGCTCGTTCCAACACGTGGGCACTCTCGGCATTATCAAATTGCATACGCACAAGAACATTTTCCAGCTCATCCACCCGCTTCCCCTTGTCCCCTGTGGGGGAAGCAATCGGCAGCGGAGCGGATAGCCGACGAATATTGATTTCCCTTGGCGGGCCATTCTCTCCCTCGTGTGCGGTACCAACACCCAACTCTCCGCGGCCGAAGTGCAGCATTAGCGGCTCGTTGGTGGGCTGTGCGCGACGGAGTTCTGCAACAGCTCCGTGCAGAGCGGAACGTTGATATGCATACACCACCATGCAGTCCTCAATTTCGGGGATAAACGTTTCTAGGATATCTGCAATTTCATTAGGCGGGAATGGGCACGGCTTCAATTCACTCATTGGGGCCTCCATTCCCATCAAAATATCTTTGTGCGCTCGGCATACCAGCACCGCTTTGCCGACATCGCAGGGGATTGCACAAAAAGTATCATCGTTACAGTACGGTATCCATTCTTCGCCGCAGACCGGGCATACGTTGTTGCGCACCATGTGGTTGTTAAATCCGCGGCTTTTGTCGTCCAGATACGCTCCTAGCTGGTCATTGCCGCCACGCCGCTGGATTCCCGGGTCTGGTCTGAAACTCTCGTGCTCAAATTTGATGCGCCTGATTTCTCCTTTTATTTGGTCGGTCTTTTTGTTGCGTGGCGGAGGGGTGCCCATGGATTTAGCCATCCTGTCCGCCCTCCCCGGCCTGTGCGGCCCTATCTCCCCACAGCACTTCTGCAATTTCAACCTTTTTTCTGAGTTCGTTTGCGTGCGCCCCGCTATCCGTGATGCTCGTATCCGCATCGTATGCACACGCAAAGCAGCATATCTCGCCCCCGTGTTCACCCCGAACGGCATCAACAATGCGCTTCATGTCCTCCACCGCCGCCCGCTCCCTGTGCCGGGAGGCGGCAAGCTGGGCCTCTAACTCGGCCATGTCACGGCATTTTTGCTGGTAACTTTCCGCGCTTTTATACCAATTTGACCGCATACCGTCAGCCTCGTTAGTTTTTTGTAAAAGCTCGGCCTCTAAATCCGCAAGTTGCTCCTTAAGGTATCTGTTTTGCGCCCAAAACGTAATCCCCTCTAACTCAGCGATACGGGATTGCTGGGATTCCAGCAGGTCGGCGGCCCCCTCCAGCATACGCTTCACACACATATACCCATTTGCAGGGCAGTGTTCGCAGTCTGGGCGTTTGGTATCGGTATTTCCGCAGCACCGCAGCGCCCGGATAATCTCGTCAGGGTTCATTTTTTGTTCCATAGGGTCCCTCCTCCTCCAACAGCCGTTTTCTCTCCGCTTTAAACGCGGGGGACCTCCACTCCCCGTATGTAACACCGTGCTTCCGGGCCTGCACAGCTTCCCATTCAAGCGGAGTTATTTTTCTGGCGGGCTTGGATGAATTCGACGGGAGGCACGACCGGCAGCGCCAATTTGCAACCGCCTGCCGCCTTACGCTGCACCTTTCGGCAATTTCATTATCGTTCAGGCCCATTCTGTAAAATCGCATGGCCCGTTCACAGTCAAGCATCCCTTACACCTCCACGATGGAAATACCCAGACGTTCCTTCATGAGCTTTTTCTTCATGGTGTAAACGTCGGTCCGCTTGCCCTTGGCATCTTCCACCACGGAAAGCCAGTAGACTTCCCCGTTCACATCCGGCTTGGTGGCGCGTTCATAGGAAAAATCGGCCCTGTATGTAATCCCCCAGATGTGCGCTCCCTCCGGCGTGGTGTACGCCGCCTGCAATACGAACACTTCCTGCAATTTGAGATTGCGAATCACCCCAGCCCGTAGCTGAAGCATGAGCTGGTCAAACCGGCCGGCTTCTCTCCGGGAAGGAAATTTAATCGGCCTTCCCCCTTGCAGGCAGCGGGAGGTCGGCTCGTTGTGAAATTTGTTTCCCTTGGCCTGCTTCCCCAGCTTTGAAAGAATCTGCTTTTGCGCCGCCGGGGACAGTCTGGATAAATCAATGCTCATTTGCACCGCCTTTTAATTTCTGAATGTACTTCCGCATTTGATCTTCGTATCCTTTCTCGCAAATTGTCCCTTTTGATTTTTTCGTCTCACCAATGTGGATATTTGCGGAATCAGAGGTGGGGTTCTTTTCTCGCCCCTCCCACGTAATGATTTTTTGCTTCCAGTTTTTAACGTGGTTGCCCTTGCTGTCCACCCAGCCACCAGTATCGAAGTAGTCAAAAAATTTCTTCGGGTCAACGGGGCTGCTCCGTTCTCTGCAATAAGCAATCACATCATCAAGCGTGGGCGGAGAAAACGCTATACGTTCTCTCTTTATTGCTTTCTTATCATTCTTGCTTTCTTTATCTTTCTTCAATTGTGGTCGGTCGCTGGTCGGAGGCTGGTCGGAGGCTGGTCGGTCGCTGGTCACTTCGCTGGTCGGCTGTTGGTACAAATCGTAATTTTTTATAGTAATAATGCTGTATTGCGGGGTTGTTTGGTTGGTCACTTCCCCGGTCGAAATTAAGTGATTTATCGCAGTGCGGATGTTCCGTTCTGAAAGTCTCATTTCCTTCGCAAGAGAGGCCCTAGAGTAGACCCTTTGCCCCCGCTTAACTGTAATTCCCTTCCATTTTTTAGGCTCCCAATTGGCCGTTAAAATTAGGTGTAGGAACACATCTTTAGTAGCACTATCGGAGTACCACTCCCACGTTAAAAACGACCTGTAAAGCCGGATATATCCAGATTCGAGCATTTGTTCACCTCGTTAAAACGGAAGCTCCCCATCTTCCCCAATCTCCGCGAAATCCGAATGCGCGTCTACGGGAGCCGGGGCGCTGTATGTCGATGAACCGTCCCCGTCGCGCTTGGAATCCCCAAAATACACGTTATCGGCCACGACCTCGGCGGAGCGGCGCTTGCCGCCATCCTTGTCGGTCCAGTCGCGAAGCTGCAAGCGGCCTTCCACAACGGCCATACGGCCCTTAGAGAAATACTTGCTGACAAACTCGGCGGTACTGCGCCATGCAACAATATCCACAAAGTCAGTCTCTTTTTCACCGCTTTGGGTCTTGAAATCGCGGTCAACGGCAATAGTAAAAGATGCAACTGCCGTGCCGCTGCCTGTGCGGCGTAACTCCGGGTCGCGCGTCAAGCGCCCCATGAGAATGATTTTATTGAGCATCTTTAGCGCTCCTTTTTTTAAATGCCGTTTCAAATTGCATCCCTGTTTTATCAAGGACGAGGCTTACAAACCTCATTGGAGGGTCGTTCCGCCCTGTCAAATATGAGGATATAGTGGTTTGCCCTACGCCAAGCAGTTTAGCTAAATCGGTTTGCGTGACATTGTTGGCCTCCATCCAGTCAGTGATGTTTGGGAAAACATAATTTTTCCTCGGAACCCCGCTTTTTGTACAAACATAAGCAAACATCTGCCGGATGTACTCACGTGTAACCCCATACTTTTCCCCAATGTCTTGCAGCGTGTAGCCGTCAAGCTTCATTGCGAAAGCGTCCACTTTTTGTTTCTCAGTCATTTTCAGTCCCCTTTCAGATATGTAAGCCTGATATCATCCCAGCCCGGATACTTGCTCCTGAGATAACCGGCTATTTCGTTTTTTAAAATCTCCCGCTGGGTTGATTGGTCGTAGGCCCTGTGGCACGTCCGGCAGAGCGTCACGACGTTTTCAGGGATGCCAAGCCCTGACTGCCCACGGGACACGTAATGGGCGTTAGGAGCGCCCGGAGAGCCACAGAGGATGCAAAGGCCGTTGTCTCGGGCGTAGACGACCTTTTTAACGCGCGCGGGAATGTCAAGGGCCTTAGTGCGTCTGTTCATGCGCCGCCCTCGTCGAGCACCGCCATGTCGTATCCAGAACGAATAAACCGCAACGTCTTTTCATGGTTGCATCGGTTCCCGAGGTATGTATAAATTTCCACCATATCCGATGGTGAAAAGTCGGTATTGAGGAAAGCATTGATGCCATTCAGGTGGTACTTTTGTGATACCCGCGAGATGCTTTTGCTTGCCTCTCGTGATAGCCATTCCAAAATTTTTGCTTTTAACTCTTCCTCTGTTTCAAGCCCCTCCAGCAAAAAATAGCTGTTTCTTGCGGGGTAGATGATGATTTCATAAAGGCTATTTACAAAGAATTTCGGGAATGCCGCGCGAAGGCGGTTCCTTATTTCCCTGTTTTCAAATACGTTCATTTATCCTCCAATCCAATTTCATAGCGTCCAGTTTATCGGGTGGGAGCGTTTCAATGTCTTGCTCTTTGCAGTCGGAAACGACAAGATCAATCAGCCTCGCCATTTGGGCCGTATCGTAATCGCTGGAGCCGATAAATGATCGGATGTTGTGGTATCCAGCGGTATTCCGGCACGGGCCGATATCCTCAACCATCCTGCCGATATGCCCGCCGCACCACAGTTTTTCCCACGCGGTTATCCTGTCCTCTCTGACCGGGACAACCTCGTAATTCCCTGCAACATCCGGTACATAGGCCCGATAAATTTCCTCTGGTGTGATACCGAGTTTTGCAGCCAATTTACCGGCCAGCACCCAGAAATAAGCGTTTGCGTCAAGGCTCCGCTTCTCCCGGTGTACCTTCAAATCCGCATCGTATAGTTTTGGCTCCATCTTCCCGCAGAACTCTTTTGCCGCCGCAGGGGCGGTGACGTGCAGACAAAGCCACACGCCGCCGCTATCCTGCATCCAGCGGGCAGAATCAAATTGCATCATTTTTCTGCGCGGCATTCATGCACTTTATGCACAGCTTGCGCTTAAACTTCAACGCTGTGTAAACTGCGATATCTTTGGCTTTCCAGACTTCCCCGGAATTGTTTTTCGCGTCTTTAATCGGTTTTCCGCATTCTTCACACAAAACAGGCTCTTCCTCTTTTTTGGCTTTTGCCGCCTTGTCGTCAAGTTCTGCGGAAGAAATCTTGTCCGGGTCTTCCCCCGTCGGGAGGGCGAACGTGCGGAGCCACATATACTTATAGGCGTAAGTCATGGCCTTTCCAGAGCCTTTGTCCTGTGTGTCCGCCCCGTCGCCGCAGGAGACGATATCAATAAATTCATCCGGCTGTTCCACGTTCAAAAGGCGGTATTTGACATCAACGTGGGTAATGCTACCCGTTCTGTTTGCGACCTGCTCAATCGGGAAAACGACCAGCCCATACTTCAACAGCTCTGCCCTCATGATGGATGTAACCTTTTCCTCTGAAAGGGCCTTGTAATTGGTGGTCCCAAAGGATACCTTGTCGTCCTTGGCTAAATACTGCACATCCTGCATAATGGCAGTTATCTTTTCATAAATATTCATCACTTTACCCCAACGAAAAGGTTTTCAGATAGTTCAACGCCGGGGATTTCGATGCCGAGTTTTAGGCTTTGTCCAAGCTTTGCTTTATCCGGCTCAGGCGCGGAATATTTGAGATAATCGCGCCGCGCGTTTTTCTCTGCCCACTCGATAAGCGCGTCTGCGTCCTCGACTTTGACGGAGGTTGTGCGCCGGAAAGTGACCGCACATTTCGGGCTTTGGAATTTTTCACCATTTAAGGCCGCGGACAAATATCGTTTAAGGCTGTCTGCCTTGCGCTCTGCGGAATGTCGACGCTCGGCAAGGCTGATTTCCTCATCCCTGATTGCCTTAGCTTCCGCAGCCAGATTCTTATACCAGCAGGCCACATTCTCAATCTTGGTATCACGGGCCATGCTCAGTTCTTCCAGCTTTGCAAGGTCTGTGATTTCCCCGGTTTCAGGGTCTACCAACGCGGTGATTCTCGCATCAATTTCGTAAAGATTCATACATCCTCCGCTTCTTTAAAATCAGGGCTTCCGCAATCAGGGCAGTAGATTTCCTTACGCCATTCGCGGTTCTCTCCGTCAATTAACTCGCTGAATGTACGGATACGCGGGAAATCAAATGTCCTGCCGCAGGTATCGCATTTATACATCTTGACAAATCTCACTTTCTGCCCGATAATGGGGCGTGTATCTTTTTTCTCTGCCGCCTGTGGGACTTGCACTCTCACAGGCGGCGCTTTTTTGCGCATACGGGGCATATGTAAGGCCGGTTGTCTCTCTGCCGGGATGCATTCCAGCGGCAGTGGCAGCGGGTGCATATGAGGTGATGGAGCTTCATTGGGCCACCCACCACACCGTCAAACTCTGCCGCCCGCACTGGATGGCGTAGTCGTAGTCCGGGGTGTAAATGTCAATGGCGTTCCCGGTCACACCGGTATCCGTCGCCCAAAGCTGCTCTATGCTGCCGTCCGCATACTCTACAAAAACGTCCGAGTACAGCGGGATTATCTCGGGGTCCACGGCGCAGGTCAGATGCTCCACCACCGGCAGGCCGGAATATGTAATGCCGTCGTCTTTACCGCACTCCTCAACACTTGCCGTGTACCACGTAACCGTGCAGTCCTCGATCTTGTTGGCCTTTGCCAGCAGAGCCACTTCAATCTTCTCGTTCTCGAAGTCCTCTGGAATGTCCGGCGCTTCCCAGCACTGCGCGGGGCCTGCCGGGGCGGAAAGCGTATCCGCAATAACGGCGGGTTCTGCTGATTTCGCCGTAGTGGTCAGCGCCAATACCACGGCAAGCACCGTAAGCGCCGTCAAGGTAAGCCGCAGGATGGCGCGGGCTGTTTTGTAGCTCATTCCGCGTCGCCTGTATATCCGTCGAGGACGAGATAATGTCCGCCATCAGGTCCGTTCCCGTTTGCATACAGTCCAGACCCCCAGATAAAACCTCTACCGTTAAATTCCGGGCGCTCCTCATCGCCATCAATTAAGAAAATATCTCCGGGTTCGCGATCATTACACGTTGCGTAGCTCGTGTCGAGCACATACACCCACTCCCCGACCTTTGCGGGGCGGGAGACGAGGGGGACGAGATGATCGGTGAGTTTGTGTCCATCGATATTCCGCGTGAACCAATCCCCATATGAAACCTCGCAGCCGTCATATCGAATAAGGTGTTTGTGCGCGGCTTCACAGGTATATACATTCCCTTTGGTAAGCCACTCACCCGGCTTATAACTCTTAATGCAGTACAGTTTTACCGGCTCCGGCGTTGCGGGCGCGGGCACTTTCACCGGCTCCGGCGTTGCGGGCGCGACCGCCTTAATTGGCTCTGCCTGCTCCCCGACCATCAGCACCTTGACCCTTTCAACGCCCAGCAGATACGCCACCAGATAGGCACAATAGCCGTCGTGCAAGGTCTTGTCTTCGTCAACGATGATCTGGCGGTCGAAGTGTCCGTTCGCGCGGTAGAAGTCCATGCACTTTTTGAGCTTTTCGAGGTGGGGCATGGACTTGTAAAATTCGTCGGCAATCTTGATTTCGCCGATGGGCAAAATGGGATTTGTAAATTTAAGCTTCACGGGGTTAGCCTCCTTTATGTTAAAAATCAGTTCTGCTGGGTTCACTTCGTTTCCAGTGGAGATAGCTGATAAAGCGGATGGGGTGCGGCTTGCGTGCCATCCATGCCGCGTGTGCATACTCAAAGGCGTATTTCTGCTTTAGGCGCAGAAGGCGGTTCCGGCTCTGGCTCATGAAAACCTCCTAATTTTTCT
>NZ_DALZCH010000114.1:0-9901 GCF_031978065.1 Oscillibacter sp. | reverse complement strand
GAACGTCCTGCTGAAGCAGGACGTTCACTGCAACAAAATCGGCCACATCAAGCAGGACTGGGACGTGATACTGGGCGAGGGCGACACCACCCGGTATGTCGGCAACGTGCTGGCGGTGGTCGCCACCGACAAGCAGGAACTGCTGGAGGAGCTTTGTGCGCTGGTGGAGGTAGATTACACGGAACTCACGCCCGTCACCAGCCCCTTCGAGGCCCTGCGGGGCGACGCGCCCATGATTCACGAGGACGGCAACGTGATGAGCCGGGCCAATCTGGTTCGGGGCAACGCAGACGAAGCCATTAAAAACTCCAAATACGTGGTTACGCGGAAATATAAAACCACATGGCAGGAGCACGGCTTTATGGAGCCGGAATGCTGCGTGGCTATGCCTGAGGGAGACGACGGCCTGCTGCTGTACACCTCCTGCCAGTCCGTCTACGACGTGCAGCGGGAGTGCGCCAAGATACTGGGGCTTGCCCAGGAACAGGTACACTGTCACGCGGCGCTGGTGGGCGGCGGCTTCGGCGGCAAGGAGGATATGTCGGTGCAGCAATATGCGGCACTGATGGCGTGTCTCACCAAAAAGCCCGTCAAGGTGAAGTACACCCGGCAGGAGTCTTTGAATTACCATGTCAAGCGTCACCCCATGGAGATGGAGTTCACCACCGCCTGCGATGAAAACGGCATTCTCACCGGCATGAAGGGCATCATTATCGCGGACACGGGGGCCTACGCCTCTCTGGGCGGACCGGTGCTGCACCGGGCCTGCACCCACGCGGCGGGGCCTTACAACTATCAGAATATCGACATTTTCGGCATGTCCGTCTACACCAACAACGTCGTCTCCGGAGCGTTTCGTGGCTTTGGTGTGACCCAGAGCTGCTTTGCAACGGAAATGAACATCAACCTTCTGGCGGAGATGGCGGGGCTGGACCCGTGGGAATTTCGCCGCCGCAATGCCATCAAACCCGGAGATGTGCTCCCCAACGGACAGACAGCCGACCCCAGCACCAATATGGCCGCGTGCTTAGACGCGGTGAAAGATGTATTCCACGCAAACCCCTATGCGGGCATCGCCTGCGGCTTTAAAAATTCCGGGACCGGCATGGGGAAAAAGGACATTGGGCGGGTTCTTCTGTCTGTGGAGCAGGGAAAAATCCACATCCGCACCTCCGCCTCCTGCATGGGGCAGGGCATTGGACAGATGACCCTGACGGAAATCTGCCACGTAACGAATCTGGACCCCGCTCTGTTTGTCTTTGAGGCGGCGGACACCGTGCGCACGCCGGACTCCGGAACGTCCACAGCTTCCCGCCAGACGGTGATGACCGGCGAAGCCGCCCGACGCGCCGGTGAAAGTCTCAAATGCGTGCTGGACAGCGGAAAAACGCTGGCCGAGCTGGAGGGCCGCGAATTTCTCGGAGAATACTCCGCCCTCACCGATCCCTTAGGTGCGGTGAAAGAAAATCCCGTCAGCCACGTCTCTTATTCCTATGGCGCGCAGGTAATTGTGCTGAACGAAGAAGGAAAAATCACCAAAGCCGTCTCCGCCTTCGACGTAGGAACCCCCGTCAATATCGAGTCTGTGGAAGGCCAGATTGAAGGCGGCATGATCATGGGCATCGGCTATGGCGTGACCGAAAAGTTTGAGTGCGTGGACGGCTATCCGAAGAGCAAATTCGGAACCATCGGTTTTATGCGGGCAACGGAAGCCCCGGAGCTGGAGGTCATTCTCTGCCGTCCCGCCGAGGGGGATCAGCTTCCCTACTCTCTGGGCGCCAAGGGCTGCGGAGAGCTGTGCATGATTCCCACGGCTCCTGCCTGCGCCCATGCCTACTACCGGCTGGACGGAAAATTCCGTCAGAGCCTTCCGCTGGAGGGCACGCTTTATCGGAAAAAATAAACGATTACAGCGCAATCAAAAGCGGGAGCCGGTTTTACCGGCTCCCGCTTCCCTGTTTTGGTCAAGTCTCTCTAAAAGCCGTTCTCCCCGCGTCAGGTAATCAGCAGCTTCGCGTAAAAGGCCGTTTGGTTCTGCGCAGCAACAATTTTTGCCTGACGCAAGAACGCCTCCACTGTCTCCGGGTGTTCCACCGAATTTTGGCTAGCGGCTCCCGCCCCACTTTCAATGCACAGATAAGGCATGCCGCAGGGCAAAATCACGGTCATTCGCTTTGCCATCTCATAGCATTCCCGAAAATACCGTCCCAGCGCCTCCCCGTGGAGGCCCGCAATTTTCCCCTGCACAAAGCAGCCCCGGACGGAAATCGCCGGGAGCGTTCTGATTTTCTCCGCAAGCGCAGGAATCATTCCTTCCGAAATTCCAGACCGCTTTCCGTTGTCAAAGCGCTGAGGAATTACCCGCAACCCCACGGGTTCCAACGTCCCCTCCCGCTGGTGAAGTCGAGCAATCCGGTCAATTTCCTGAAGCTCATCCCAGCTATTTGCAATAAAACGGCACGTTCCAAAAAGGCGCCCCAAATCGGCAGCTATCTTTTCCGGCGCAGAGAAATAAATTTGCTCCCGTTGCAGGCCAGAAGCAGCGGCGGAGCGCACCTGCTCCTCCGTACACAGACTGGCCGCTTGAAATCGCACCGCCCCATGTATGGTCAGGTCGGAAAACAGAAATTGATATTCCGGGAGCTGCTGTTGCAGCCAGACAAAATCAATATTACAGCTCATGCAACTCTCCAATAACAGATGTAATTAGAAAAAACAGTTACTGTAAGTATACCATAAAGCATTTAGAATACCAACAGCCTGTCTTAAGGTCGTGATTAAAAGGTCCATTTGAAGTATATCTTTTAAGCTTATGATCTACTAAATAAACTTCTTTCATCTGCTGTCCCGCGGTGGTTTCAGTCTTGTGTCGCCAAGCTAATATCGCCGCAGCTTAACCATACGCAAATTTAAGCCGTTTTTTTGATAATAAGAAAATCTGTACCAATACAAATTCCAACATAGAGCAACCAGACGGCCCCATAGGTTGCAAACGAATTTCCAAGCAGAGGATACGGCGCAATTAAGCCCACATATCCGCCGAAAAAGCCGTCCAGCAGATTAAAGCAGATTGAAATGAGAATCAGCCCCAAAATCCATATGTTAATTAGGCAAAAGTGCTTTTTCGCCTTTATTTTTGTCTTTTCATCCCCGATATTTTGTCCAATTGCAAAGCACATGCACCCAACCGCTATAATAATCAGACCAACCGCGACAGAGGAAGATTGTTTCTCCTCATACCAAATCATCACGGCAGCGATCAGTCCAATAAAATTTAATGCCGTGCCAACAATTGAAAACACTCCGGCATCCGGCTTCTTTCTTATTTCCTCCGACTTTGGCTCAATTCCTTTTAAAAGATAGTCCGTGGTCACGTTAAAATAATCGCTCATGACAATAATTTTATCTATCTCGGGCACGCTTTGCCCGCCCTCCCATTTAGATACGGCCTGTCGGGAAACTCCTGTCTGCTCTGCAAGTTCTTCCTGTGATACGCCCTTTGTTTTTCTTAAGCTTTGTATTCTGTCTGCTATATTCATGATATCCCCCTTTCCCAGGTAATGTTATAGTACCCTAAGCCATGGTTGCACTGCCATCACCTGAACCTGAATATATGTCAACCGGCGGTTGCTATGTTGCTAAATCAAATTTATTTTATACGTGAATCATATAAATTAAACTGATTTTAACATAAATGGCAAAGATTTGATATTCATATGTCAGTTTAATTCCCAACGCATAGATATTTAAGTAATGCAGTGTTTTATAATAAATCTTAACCCCGAAAGTTGTTGATAAAGATATACCTCACAATTTGACATACGCCCAGAATAGAACCGCCCTGCTGATTTACGATCAGCAGGGCAGTTCTATTTTGCCTACTATATCAATGGGGTTCTAAGATATCCAACAATCGCTAAGGCAAGCAGATGAACCGGATAGAATGCGTATACAAATCTCTGAAAGCGTTTACCTGTATTTCCTTTTTCGCCTGAATAACAGCAAATAGCCAGAATGCCGAGATAAGGCCCAATCACATTCAAGATGCAGGTCCGAAGCAATGCAGAATATTTGAATGTATAAGCGATCAGCCTGTAACGTGCCAGCGCAAGTACGGGAATAAAGATTAAAGCCTTTTGCCAAGCAGGTCGGTTTCTTAGCACATAGAACATAAAGATCATTAGAATGTAGCCCTCACTGCCCTCAAATCGGAGCAGCCGCGCTAAAACGCCCGCTACCAGAAAGATTCCGACTCCAAGTATGCCATGTCCCTTTTTCTCGCATTCACTATATCCCCAAAGCGAAATCAGACCTAAGCACAGCGTAAACAATATATTAAACGGAACTTCCTTCCAATCCCCAGCGATACCATATATCCGGCTTTCCGCAAGATTAAACAGAATATACGGAATTTGCGCAACAAGCGGGACACTGAAAATCCGCAGCATATACTTTTTGATATTACACGTATGCAAAAAGCCCTCAACGATACAAAACATAAAAACAGGCGCCGCCACTCTGCCGAAATATATTAGCAAATGGGGAATCCATGACATGATCCATACGCTCAAATTTTCTTGTCCGATTGAAGATACCCAATCTGCAATTGGCGCCATGGCGTCCGACAGTGGAAATATGCGTATGAAGTGGTCAAAAAACATGGAGATAAGCGCAAGAATTTTTAGCTGTTTACTGCTCACCTAAAAAATTTTGTTCCCCCTTCGACCGCCGTATCCCGCTCCACCAAAGGAGCATTTTCCTGTGTTCCGTCAAAGCTGTAAGAGACGCCCGTGTTGAAACGTCGGCTGCGTTCAATTTCCTTACTGCGGCGGTCAAAGTCTTCGTCTCCTTGTTTTAAAACCGTCACCGAGGTGATTTGCCCCAACCGATTTCTGTTAACGGCAATATCCACACTGCCGTCCGGTCGGGTCTGCACCGAACCAAGCATTTCATCCTCATAAGTTCGCACAGCTTCGCCTTTATAAAGATAAAATCCGTCCTGACCCTTGGTAATGCCCTGCTTTGCATACTCCTGCAAAACCTCTTCCTCCATCAGGCAAAGGTCCACTGCAAGCAGGAATGCACCTCTCTCAACCTTAAATTCCTTTGCAAGCGCCGCTTTGACCTGATCGGCAATGGTTTCGGGATTATTTGTAGTGTCCGCATCCAGTACGTCAAAAATTGCATTGTCTGCGCGAAGCCCTGCATCTTCACCCAACGCGATGTCTCTTGCAAGCCCTGCCTTAACGCCCCATCGAGAGGAAGTGCTGCTGCAATAGCTGCTCAAATAAGCAGAAAATGGAGCTTGTCCTCCGGTAGCAAATACGATGGTGCTGCTCATTACAAAAACGACTGACAGTGCCAGAATAAAGGCAGTCGTCTTTTGATAGTTTAAAACGCTTTTTATGCGGTGCTCTACCTCTGTCTTAGAAAAAGCACTGTAAAGCAGCGCAAAGCGATTTCCGGTTATTGCCATGGAAAGGAGACTGGCGGCATAGTCTTTTCGTTCGTCATTATCAATCCGACGAAGCACGGCAGCGTCACAGGCAGCTTCTAAATCTGAGGATAAGCACTTTGACATAAACCATACCAGAGGGTTGTACCAATTCAGGCACAGTGCAAGCAGCATCACCGCCTTAATCCAGTTATCCCTGCGCTTAATATGCATGATTTCGTGGGTAAGGATATGGCCCAGAAGCTGGGTTTTCTGAAAATTGATACCCGAGGGCAGATAAATGTGCGGATTCAGAATTCCGCACACAAGAGGTGAAGCAATTTCATCATTTGTAAATACAAGAATATGCCCCATACCCATATCACGAAGAATTTTATTAATTTCCTGGTTATGCTCCACCAACAAGCTATTTTTTAATTTCCGGGAATACCGAAGCTTTTCTATAAGCAACACGCCTGCTGTAATGGCGGTGCCCAACCCAAACAGAATAATTACTGCGAACTGCCAATCTGGTGTCAAACGATCGGAAGTTTCTGCAAAGCTGTATGTCACAGCATCCGAAGCGTCTGTACCGGGTGTGACGGCGTCTTCCGCAAGATCACTTATATAAACGGTTGCGCTGTTTGAATGCTGAAGCGGCCATTCCGGCACAGGCGCACTGATGGGACTGGATAGAGAAAACGGAACCAACAGTCTAATCAGCACCAGCCCCCACAGCAACGGAAAAACCGGCTTGGGCAGGTGACTTTTCAAAATACTTCTGAGCAGAAAAACAACGACAATCATCATACTGCCGTAAAAAGCCATGAGATACAGCGGCATACCCATTCTGAAATGCAGCATAATTACTTCGCCTCCTCAATCAGTTTTGCAAGCCGTTTTGCTTCTTCCTCTGAAATACCTTGATTTTTGAGAAAAGCTGAAAAAAATAATTCGCTGGAGCCACCAAACATTTTATCTATGAGCTGCTCCGTTTCGCTTTGCTGAACCTCGTCTTTTGTAACCAACGGCTTACACAAAAAGCCGGGCTCTTCACGGTCGATGGCACCCTTTTCAATACATTTCTTAATTACTGTATAGGTAGTATTTTTGTTCCAGCCAACACGATCTGTCAATACATCTACAATATCGCGCGCAGGTACAGTGCCTTGCTCCCATAGAACTTCCATTATTTTAAGTTCTGAGTCAAATAATTTAATACTCATATCATTTACGTCTCCTTCGGACTACTGCAATAGTCCTTAATCGAATTTAGACTATCACGATAGTCTCCAGTTGTCAAGAGAATTTCTCATATCTCCATAAAAGCCGGAGATGTTGCTGTAATTGTGAAAAGACTTTGAAGATATTTTCCTTCCCCATGCCTACTCTGAAGCGGGAGCCTTGGATAAGGTGGTTGGCGATTATCAGGCACGCTATCACGTTGTTGGGTCTGTATAAGGCATTTGGAGAAAGTGGACTGAACGCAAAACAGTAAGGAGAATGTATAGAAATAGGTGCGCTCCGAAACTTCCTCCAGATCGCTTGCTGTCAAGAGCGGCAACGACATTCAGCAAGGATTCGAACATTATTTTCAGGAAGGACAGCGGGAGTTTGCCGAATGAAAACAGCGTCAAGCACAAGGATACGAAAGAAGCGAAATGACATAAAGCAGGGCGGCGGTTCAAATGAACCACCGCCTTTACCCATAGACAAAAAACAAATATCTCCTCCGGTATGGCATAATAGAGCATATCGGGGAATGTTCTATGCATTAAAAAATGCTCATTAGGAATCAATGACCCGCAGCAACTCACTTACCGGCTCGGCAGCTTAATATCTAACTTCTTTTCTTGAACTTAGGTGTGTTAGACCTGAATGTTACCCATAAGAAAAAAACTCTGCAAAAGTTTTACAGCAGTATCATCCATTGGACGATGCCATAGGACCCGGCCATCCTCAATGAACAGCAAGTAAGTGCAGCATTTGTAAATGAGTTCAGGATCATGTGTAATCAAAAACAGGCTTTTTCCCATCTTTTTCAGGTGGTTTAAATTTTCGGAAACCTCCACCATGTGTCGATAGTCAAGGCCGCTGGTAGGTTCATCAAATATCATAACCTCTTTATTTGATGCAATTGCGCTGCCAATCGCAATCCGCTGTTTTTCTCCGCCAGATAAAGACATTGGATGCAGTTTTACTTTATCCAGCAAATCCAAACTGGATAAAATTTCATTGGCGCGCGTTGTCTCTTTTTTCACGTCATCACCAGCCATGCTAAGCAGCATTTCATCGAGTACATCTTCTGTGAATAACTGGTGATTTACATCCTGCATAGCCAGATAAGAGAGGTACCTACGCTGCTTTGCTCCGTAAGAGGTGTTGTTTAGTTCCAACTTCCCTTTTGCCTTTTTATCCAGTCCGCACAGACATCGGGCAAAGGTGGATTTCCCAGCCCCGTTGTTTCCAATAATGCCGATAATCTCACCCTTGGGCAGTGTCAGGTCGGGTATATCTACCTTAACCGGCCCGTCTTTTTCATAGGAAAACCGGAAATTGCGAATGCGTAGGGTAGAACTATTGGGGTTTGGCGTGGATTCTGGCAAGAGATGAAACGGGTCTAAGGCCCTAAGCCCCATATTCTGTAATTCCGCTGGTTGTAGTCTCTGAAACTCTTGCTTCGTAAACTCGTGGCAGATAGCCCCGTGTTTCATAAAAATGATACGATCCGCATACGGCATAAGGTAATACAGGCGATGCTCTGCCACAATAATTGTTTTCCCCTCTGATCGCCAATGCCGAATCACGCCAGCCAAATCTTGAATCGTGACAATATCCAAATTAGAAGACGGCTCATCCAGCACAAAAATATCGGGCCGAGTGGCGTCCGCAGAGGCGCAGGCGATTTTTTGCTTTTCTCCGCCAGACAGAGCAAACAAACTCCGATTCAGCAACTTCTCCAGTTTGAGATTTTGTGTGGTTCTTTCTAAGCGTTCCCGCATTTCCAAAACAGGCAAGCCCATATTCTCACAGCCAAACACAATCTCGCTGGTGGTTTCCACATTATAAAATTGTGTTCTGGGATTTTGAAATACCGAGCCAACCCGCTGCGCAATTTGATATAGAGGATATTCATTTGCCTCCCTGCCGTCCAGCAACACCTCCCCTGTCATTTGGCCTCCATAATAATGAGGAATCAGGCCATTGATCAGCCGGGTTAAGGTTGTTTTCCCGCAGCCGGATTCCCCGCATAGCAGGATCGTCTCGCCATCCTGAATGGTGAGGTTAATATTTTTTAGACTGTTTTCAGCTTCTCCACTTTCGTATGTAAAGGAAACATTCCTTAGTTCTATCATTCTGTGCGCTCTCCTTTACTGCGGTATAAAAAATGTGAGAACCAGCATAATCGCTGCGATTAACACTGTGATCACATCATAGTGTGTGAACGCAATTTTCGTGATATTTGTACGCTTTATCGGATTATCTAAGCCGCGAGTTAAGGCTGCTGCTGAAAGATCCTCCCCGATCTTGACAACAGAGATCATCAGCGGGATAAAGCGGTACTCCACAAGAGCTGCTGGATTTCTCCAAAACTTTTTAGTGCCGAACTGCACCTCCCGCATTCTCATAGCATCCTTAATAGAGGAAGATTCCTCCTGCATGGTTGGGATAAAACGAAACAGAACGGATAGCGGAATGGTAATCTGCCGTCCAATGTGCATCCTCCCCAGAGACGCAACACATTCGCTTGCTGTCGTGGATTTTATGAAGTACGCCCCCATCATAAAGGCGGGAAACAGCCGCAGAACCAGTCCAACCAAAAGCACAATAAGCATATTGATAACCATCGGGAATTGTATGCTATTTTGAACCGCCTGAACCACCAGTCCTGCCGTGAACAGAATAAAAAAGATAATGCCGGTTTTATATTGACGGTTTGTAAGTAACAGCACAAAGGGAATCAGCGCCACTGCAATCATAAAGGCGGTATGGGAATACAAAAATTCAGCGGTAGCAACAACGGCCATCAAAAACAGCTTTATCCGGGGGTCAAGGCAAAATCCTTTTTTTATGTTTGCAACTGCCTGGAGTTGTTCCATTATATAATTCCTGCTCTTTCAAAATGCTTTTTCAGCATCTTGCGTCCAAGCAACGCGCCCAAAATACCGCCCACAAACAACAGCGCAAAGCCTGCATACAGCATCCAAGGTGGCATGAGTGACTGTAACATATTTGCATACTGGTCACCCATAGAGCTGTGGATGTTCTCCCAATATGACTCACCGGCAAACCAAAGATTTGCCGGGCACCCCATAATCCCAAGGCAGAAGCAGGCATAGCTCAGTGCGGTAACCTTAAAGCTCTGATAGCCGCCGAACTTTAAAATCAGATCGCCCAAAACGCCTCCCAAAATCCAGCCAATCAGGCCAATCCAACCGTAACCAATCAGATAAAAGAAAATCCCAC
>NZ_DALZCH010000113.1:0-10057 GCF_031978065.1 Oscillibacter sp. | reverse complement strand
ATTAAAAATGTTGCCCTTTTCGTAGGGAGAGATGTGCATGCCGTTGACAAACAGCTCGCCGTCCTGAATGGAGCACCACGCGTCCTTCAGATTCAGCGTTCCGGCCCGGATGGACTTCACTTCCGTGCCAAACAGCTCAATACCCGCCTCGAATTTCTCCTCCACGAAGTAATCGTGGTACGCCTTGCGGTTCTGGGCCGCGATCTTGATTCCCTTCTTCTCCGTGGAAAGCGCCTCCCTTCGGGTTCCGTTCTGTAAGATGATGGTAGTTTAGCATAATCCTGCCCAATCTTCAAGTAAAAGAAACGTTGTCATCCCTTTGGTTCTTTGCTATAATGGCTAAAGATGAAAATAAAGAAGCGAAGGGGCCTTTAAAATGGTTGAAAATCTGGAGGAAACGTTCCTTTCCCGGCAGGATGTATTTTCAGGGAAGCTGCTGAACGTCCATGTGGATCAGGTGCGCCTGCCCGACGGGAAGACCGCTTCCCGGGAGGTGGCGGACCATTGCCCGTGCGTTGCCGTTGTGGCGCTGGACGGGGGGAACAATGTTCTGACAGTGACACAATACCGCTATGCGTTCGGTAAGACCCTGCTGGAGATTCCGGCGGGGAAGCTGGAGGAGGGCGAAGAGCCGGCTGTGGGTGCCCTGCGAGAGCTGAGAGAGGAAACCGGCGCGGTGCCGGACGAGCTTTTGCCCATGGGGAAAATTCTTCCGTCCCCGGGCTGTTTGGGAGAGGAGCTGTATCTCTTTCTGGCCCGCGGCCTTACAATGGGGGAGGCCCGGCCTGATGAGGACGAGTTTCTCCGGTTGGAGCGCATTCCCATGGAGGAGTTGGCACACCGCTGCCTTCGGGGCGAAATTGAGGACGGGAAAACCGTTGCCGCCATTTTGAAGGCCAAGCTTTTACTGAACCTTTGACAAGTTGAGAGAGGAGACTCCATGGAACCGAAAAAGACAGTATTGATCGTGGAGGACGAGAAAAATATCGTGGACATCGTCTGCTTCAACCTCCAGCGGGAGGGTTATGCCACGTTGGAGGCATACGACGGGGAGGACGGGCTGGAAAAAGCCCAAAGGTCGAAGCCAGATTTGATCCTTCTGGACGTGATGCTGCCCAAGATGAACGGCTTTGACGTGTGCCGCGCCCTGCGGGAGAGCCGCAACAACGTGCCCGTTGTGATCCTCACCGCCCGGGAGGAGGAGACGGACAAGGTTCTGGGCCTTGAAATCGGTGCGGACGACTACATCACAAAACCTTTTTCCATGCGGGAGCTGATTGCCCGCGTGGGGGCGAACATCCGAAGGCTCGGCATGGCTTCGCCCCTTGCGGCCTCGGCCGCCGATGGGGCCATGACCGTGGCGGGCGATCTTGCCGTCAATACAGACAGCCATCAGGTGTTCCGCAGCGGGGAGGTCATCGAGTTGACCCAGCGGGAATACGAGCTTTTGACCTTTTTGGCCAGCCACCCCAACAAGGTTTACGCCCGCATCGATTTGATGGAGCAGGTGTGGAACTACGGCTACGTGGGCGATGATGCCCGAACCGTGGATGTGACCGTCCGCCGTCTGCGGGAGAAAATCGAAACGGACCCGGCAAACCCCCGCTACATCCTCACCCGGCGCGGGGCGGGCTACTATTTCGCAACATAAAAAGCGGGAAACGGTCCCTGAATCAGACGGGGAACCGCCCGGGGCGGGGCCCCCGGATTTCCGGAAGGAAGAGAGGCGCCAGCCGTGTTCAAAAGTCTCCACATGAAGCTGATGCTGATTATGCTGCTGCTGATTACCTCGCTGATGGCAACGGTGGGCGCGTTTCTCACCACCAACGTCGCCAGCTTCTACATAGACGGGTTTTTTGAGCAGATGAACGATATGTTCGGCTCCACATCGGAGGCGGACGGCGTTGCCACGGCCAAAAATGCCAGCTTTATGGCAGACCTTCTCGCCGCCGCCGACGCGCCGGAGGGCGCGACCCAGATGCAGAAGATTCTGGAGGCCAACGCCGGAAGCCTTGGCATCGACTATCGCTCCCGGAACTATTACGTTTTGGACGGAGCTTCCGGTGCGGTGCTGGCGGAGTCGGGAGAGAGCGGAGGGGTTCTCGCGTCCACGCCAAACTTGATTAAGGCCCTCAACGGCGATGTGGGGGACCGCAGCGATCTGACTGAAGACTACATGGATGTGGCCATCCCCATTTCTGGGGAGGAAGGACGCTACATCATCTATATACTGGACAACCGGGACACCGTGTCCAACCTCAACAGCCAGCTTTTCACCATCATCATGCAGGCGCTGGTGATCGGGCTTTTGATTTCCGTGCTGTTCAGCTATCTTCTCAGCAAAACCCTTGTGGGTCCCATCGAAAAGGTGACGGAGGGAGCGGAGCGGCTGGCGGGGGGAGACTTTGGCAACAAGCTGCCGGTGGAATCACCGGACGAAATCGGCATTCTTACGGGGACCTTCAACCACATGGCGGACGTGCTTCAAGACAGTCTGAACGCCGTGGAAAACGAGAGGAACAAGCTGGACACCCTGTTTCTCCACATGACCGACGGCGTGGCCGCCTTTGACCACGACGGGAAACTGATCCACTGCAATCCCGCTGCCACGGTGCTTTTGCAGCGCTCCGTCCCAAAGGAAGCGGTTTATGACGAGCTGTTCGGCTCTATTTATCCGCTGGAGCAGATACTGGCCCTCCAGCGGCCCAACTATGCCGACACGGAGATGGTGGTGGGTGAGAAGACGCTGGAGGCGTATTTCGCCCCGTTTTCCGATCGAGCGAGCGGCGGTGTGCTGGTGGTTTTGCACGACGAGACGGAGCACCACCGCAGTGAGGAACGGCGCAAGGAGTTTGTGGCCAACGTCTCTCATGAGCTGCGCACCCCTCTCACCAATGTGAGAAGCTATGCCGAAACTCTGCGGGACAGCGGGGGAGACATTCCACGGGACACCGCCGACAATTTTCTGGATATTATCATCAACGAGACGGACCGCATGACCCATATCGTTCAGGATCTGCTGACGCTCTCCCGGCTGGACGCGGGGAACACGGAGATGAGCTGCGCCCGGTTCGACTTTGGTAGCGCCATCGCCAGCGTGGTCCGGGCCAATGCGCTGGAGGCACAGCACCGCGGCCACGCGCTGAAGCTGGAGCTGGCCCAGACTTTGCCCATTATCGAGGGGGACCGCCAGCGGCTGGAGCAGGTGATGATGAACATTTTAGGCAACGCCATCAAATACACGCCCGACGGCGGGCGCATTCTGGTCACTGCCGGAACCACCGAGGGGCATGTGTGGATGGAGGTGGCCGACAATGGCATCGGCATCCCGGAAAAAGACCGGGAGCACGTTTTCGAGCGGTTTTACCGGGTGGACAAGGCACGCTCAAGGGAGTCCGGCGGAACGGGCCTGGGCCTGTCCATCGCAAAGGAGATTGTGGAGCGGCATCAGGGCACGATCCGGCTGACCCGTCACGAGGGGCCGGGCACCACGGTCCGGCTGACGCTGCCCCTTCGCCAGACGCGGTGGGAGGCATGACGCAAAGAGACAAGAAGGAGGGCGGGCATGGACCCAAGAGCGAAAAAGCGGCGGAACCGTCTGCAAAATATCGCCATCGCCTTGTTGAGCGTCTCCGCCGTGGCGCTGTTTGTCCAGACGCAGCTATTTAATCTCCGGGGCGACGGAGGCTATCTCTCCGGACTGCTTTCCTCCGGCTCGGTTCAAAAAAGCCAGAGCGTTTCGGGGCTGACGGATCTTGAGCTGCCCGCGCGGGTGGCTGTTACGGGAGCCTACGGCCGCTGGGGAGGACTGGCCCTGACCACCGGAGACGAGGATTTTTTAAAACCGGGAAATCTTTTGATGGAGGCGCTGGGCTCCGCCGGGACGATGAAAAAGTGCGGCGTGGAGGATTTTCGCGCCGCGCTGCAAATGGGGACGGACGCCGGAGGCTCCGTCTATTATGACTTCGGCGGGGCGCTGCCCCTGTCCATTTTGGCAGGAGTGGTGGGCGCACGGTGGAACGGGGGGGAGATCTCCGCCCGCCGGGTGCTGGTACAAGTGGATGAAAACGCGGTGCGCCTGTTCGCATGGGACGGGGAAAGCGCCTGCTTTGTCTGCACCACGGCCATTTCTGCCGAAAGCGTGAGGGAATTGGTGAGAGAGTATTCTCTTGGAAGCGCTTGGTTTGCCTTTGACCGGCCGGAAAGCGACGGGCATGTGGCTGACTTTTCTCTTTTTTCCGATCAGCTTGATCCCCCTGTAAACCTTGCCGTCTCCGCCGAAATTGCGGATTCCGACGCGGTGCTGGAGGCCCTGTCCTTCAATCCCCACACCAACTCCCGGTATCCGGAGCCCTCGGGCGCGGAGGTGGTGGTGGAGGGAGACCGAAACCTTCGTATTCACCCCGATGGGGAGATTTCCTATCAGGGGAGCAGTGGGTCGCTTCGCATCGCTTCCGAGGAAGAGGTTCCCACAGAGACGGAAACCGTGGTGGGCGTTTTTCAACTTCTGAACGGGCTGCTGCCCGAGCAGAACGGTGGAGTATTATTTTTGCAGGAGTATACCGCAGGCGAGGCTTCCGTCACGCTGCGCTTTGGCTATCAGTACGCGGGACTTCCCATCCGCTTCTCGGACGGGGGAGTTGCCGCGGAGGTGACGCTGGAGGGAGCGTCGATTGTTCGGCTGACCCTGCGGGTGCGGCAATACACCCCCGCCGAAAGCAGAGAAAGTCTGTTGCCGCTGGCGCAGGCGCTGTCCATTGCCCGGGCCTGGCCGGGACGAGAGCTTGCCGTCCGTTATGTGGACGGGGGGAGCGCCGTCATCGCCCAGTGGCTGGCAGAGTAAGAAACAAGGAGAGGGGCGGAGAAAATGGAGACGCATCGCCTGAAAAGTATCATTATTCTCACGCTTCTGCTGATGAACGTGTTCCTTCTGGGGACGCTGGGAATACGTCAGGCTCAGCAGGCTGCCGCCTGGCGGCAGGCCACGGAGGAGCTGGTGAAACTCTTTGCCGCCGAGGGTGTGACCCTCAGTGAAGCCGCCGTCACTTTTGACCCGCCCCCTCCGGCGTTGACGCTGGAGCGGGACGCCGGGGCGGAGAAGACCGCCGCCGCCGTTTTCTTGGGAGATGAGCTGACCGCCGCCGACGAGGGCGGCGGTATTCTGACCTATACCTCCGCGCTGGGCCGAGCGGTTTTCCGCGCCTCCGGCGCGTTTGAAATTGTGGGAGAGCTGGGGAAGACCCCTGTCGATTTGGTCCGCCGCTTTTGCCGCAGCTATGAATGCGAGGCGCCCGACGAGTGGCTTGACGCGTCCGGAAGCGGGTCCGTCACCGTGAACCGGCTGTACAGGGGCTATCCCGTGGAGGGCTGTACCGTCACGTTTTTGGCGGAAAACAACGTTTTGCGCTCCGTCAGCGGCACCTTTTTGCCTCTGCACTCCACGGCGGTGCAGGGAGAGAGCTTGCTGACCGCTTCCACTGCCCTCACCGCGTTTTTGGAGGCACGACGGACTTCCGGCGCGGTGGTCAGCGCCGTCAAGGGGCTGTCACCTTGTTACGAGCTGCAAAATACCGCCTCCGCCCTGACGTTGACGCCCCTGTGGCGCGTGGACACGGACGCGGTGGATTACTATGTGAATTGCGTCACCGGCGCGGTGGATCACGCGTGAAAAAGAGAAGAAAAAGGCCCCTTTTGTCGAAATAGAAAGCCGCTCAAAGGGCTTAAAAGTTTTGATTGTGTTTCTTGAAATGTGTGGTAAAATGTGTTATGGTAACTGTGCGCGCAGCGCACCGCGCCCGCCTATGGCCGCTTTGCGGACATGGCGGAGAAGGTCCGCGAAGCGGGCGGCGCGCATGTAAAAAAATTGACTTGTTTTGGGCCCTGTTTTCGGTATGGAAGTCCCATCTGGGGGTACAATGAAGACAGACGGTCCGTTTTGACGTAAAAGAGAGGGTTTTGGGTTTGACAAAATATATCGTTCGGGGCGGCAAGCCCCTGTTTGGCGAGGTGGAAATCAGCGGCGCGAAAAACGCGGCCGTTGCCATTCTTCCCGCCGCGCTATTGGTGGAGGGAGTCTGCCGCATTGAAAACATCCCTCAGATCTCCGACGTGCATTTGTTTTACACCATTTTGGACGAGCTGGGCGCGTCTGTCCGCGCAATCAATCCCCACACTGTGGAGATTGACTGCACCCATATCCGCTCTACCCGCACCTCTTATGAGATGGCGCGGCGCATCCGCGCGTCCTATTACTTGATTGGTGCGCTGCTGGGCCGCTTTGCCCGGGCCGACGTGGCCATGCCCGGCGGGTGCAATTTCGGTGTGCGGCCCATCGACCAGCACATCAAGGGATTTAAGGCGCTGGGGGCTGACGTGACGGTGGAGGGCGGCTTTATTCACGCCTCCTGCCGGGAGTCCCGCCTGCACGGAGCCAATATTTATCTGGACGTGGTTTCCGTGGGCGCGACGATGAACATCATGATGGCTGCCGTTCTGGCGGAGGGGAGCACCGTGATTGAAAACGCGGCGAAGGAGCCCCATATCGTGGATTTGGCCAACTTTTTAAACTCTATGGGGGCGAATGTCCGGGGAGCGGGCACCGACACTATTAAAATTCAGGGCGTTTCCCGTCTTCTGGGCGGAAGCTACGCCATTATCCCCGACCAGATTGAGGCGGGTACCTACATGGCGGCGGTTGCCGCCACCGGCGGACAGATTCTGGTGAAAAATATTATTCCCAAACACATGGATTGTATCACCGCCAAGTTGCAGGAGTGCGGCGTGGAGGTGGAGGAACGGGAGGATACGCTGCTGGTTCGTCGCAGTGAACCGCTGCACCAGACCAACGTGAAAACCATGCCGTATCCCGGCTTTCCCACGGATATGCAGCCCCAGATGACCACGGTGCTCTCCCTTGCAGAGGGCACATCGCTGGTGACGGAAAGCGTTTGGAACAACCGCTATCGCTATGTGGACGAGCTCAAGCGCATGGGCGCGTCCATTCAGGTGGACGACAAGACCGCAGTGGTTCAGGGCGTGGACTATCTCACCGGCGCACCCATTCAAGCCTGCGACCTACGGGCGGGTGCGGCGCTGGTCATCGCGGCGCTGGCGGCCAAGGGCGAGTCTGAAATCAGCCAAGTGCAGTATATCGAGCGGGGCTATGAGCGCATTGTTGATAAGCTCCGCAGTCTGGGGGCCGACATCCGCGTGGTGGAGGAGCCGGGAGAAAACGAGCAGTTGGAAGCCCACATCGGCTGATCTGCCCGGGCCAAAAGCACATGACGCATCAGGTTTTTTTTGAGTTATTACCGCGTCCGCGATGGAGGTCGCCGACTTTCGTCGACAGTCTCCGTCACGGGCGCATTTTTATCACCGGGCGACCGCCGCCTGAATTCAAAACGCACGGGGGACTTTTTTTGACGACTTTACATACGCTTGCCAGCGGCTCTTCGGGAAACGCCGCCCTGCTGGAAAAGGACGGCGTTTGTCTTCTTTTGGATGCGGGCATTTCCTGCCGCCGGATTACCTCGGCGCTGCGGGAGCTGGGCCGGTCGCTGGAGGACTTGTCCGGCATTTTGATTACCCACACCCACGCGGATCATATTGCCGGGCTGCAAACTCTTTTAAAGCGGTGGGACGGCCCGATATACGCCAGCGAAGCGGCGGGGCGCGACCTGCGGCGGCGATTGGCGGGCATTGAAAACCGCCTGTCACCCTTTGCCATGGGGGAGCGGTTCACCGTGGACGGCTGCGATGTGGACGCATTTCCCACCTCTCACGATGCCCCCGGCTCCGCCGGGTTTCGGGTGGGGGACTTCGGCCTGTTGACCGACACAGGTTTTGTCACCGACGCGGCGGCGGAGGTGCTTTGCGGCGTACCACTGCTGATGCTGGAGGCCAATCACGACGTAGATATGCTGCGGGGCGGGCCGTACCCTTATTTCTTAAAGCGGCGGATTCTTGGCGATGAGGGGCATTTGAGCAACGAAGCGGCGGCCCAGTTTGCCGTCCGCTCGTGCCGGTCCGGGACGGAGGAACTGGTTCTGGCGCACCTGAGCCGGGACAACAACACGCCGGAGACGGCGCTTTGCGCCGTGTCCGCCGCGCTGGCGGAGGCGGGAGAAGGCCCGGCACTGTCCGTTGCGGAGCGGGAATGCACAGGCTCCTGCCATCAGGTAACGGAGGGCGTATGCAAAAGGTGAGCGTTCTGTGCGTAGGTAAGCTGAAGGAGAAGTTCTACGCGGACGCGGCAGCGGAGTATTTGAAGCGCCTGTCGCGGTATTGCAAGGCGGAAATCATGGAGCTGGCGGAAGCGCGGCTGAGCGAAGCGCCGTCTCCCGCCGAAATTGAGCGGGCGCTTCTTGAGGAAGCGGGCCGGGTAGAGGAGCGGCTTCCCAAATCCGGTGCGCTGATTGCCCTGTGCGTCGAGGGGAAAACGCTTTCATCCCCCGCGTTTGCGGAGGCGCTGAACAGCTTTGCCGTGTCCGGCGCGTCCCAGCTTACCTTTTTGATTGGCGGCAGCGTGGGACTGCATCAAAGCCTGAAAGACAAAGCGGACCTGCGCCTGTCCATGTCGCCCATGACCTTCCCCCACCATCTGGCCCGGGTAATGCTGCTGGAGCAGCTATACCGGGCGTATCAGATTCAAACGGGCGGACGGTATCACAAGTGAGTTAACTTTTAATCCTAACAAATTTTTGATTTTGCAGAAGGAGGGACCCAATGAAAGACGAGAACAGCTGGGGCCTGCGCCAAAGTGACCTGCCGGAGGGTTGGCCCACAGGACCGAACGGAGAGCCGGAGCGGGCGGAGCTGCTGATTTCCGCTCAGTCGGAGCTGGGGGGCGGCGCAGATGTGCTGCTGTCCATGATGAGTGGCTGCGGCATCCCTGCGTTTAAATCCGGCACGCTTGGCAAGGTGATTTTCGGCTTTGCAGGACGGGGTGTGGACATCTACGTACCCCAGTCCCTGCTGGAGGACGCCAAGGCGATTCTGGACAATCCCGCCCAACTGGGCGGCGAAGAATAAGGAGGGAAATCCCATGGAGTTCATGCGGGAATATGAAAAGTGGCTGAACAGCCCCGCCCTGTCTCAGGCGGAAAAGGATGAGCTGTCCGCCCAGAAAAACAACACCAAGGAGATCGAAGCCCGGTTTTACGGCCCGCTGGAGTTCGGCACCGCCGGACTGCGGGGAATTATGGCCGTGGGCCTGCACAATATGAACGTCCATGTCATCCGCCACGCAACCCAGGCCTTCGCCCAGGTGATTTTGGCGGAAGGGGGCGACGCGGCGAAGCGTGGCGTTGCCATCTGCATGGACTGCCGGGTCGGTTCCATGGATTTTGCCCGGGAAGCGGCTGGGGTCTGTGTTGCAAACGGCGTGGCTGTGCGAATTTTCGACGCGCTGCGCCCTACGCCGGAGTTGAGCTTTGCCGTGCGGGAATACGGCTGCATTGCGGGCATCAACGTCACTGCCAGCCACAACCCCAAGGAGTATAACGGCTACAAGGTCTATTGGGAGGACGGGGCACAGCTCCCGCCCCACCACGCGGCGGCTGTTGCGAAGAAGATGGAGGAAATCGACATCTTCACCGGCGTGAAGGCGCTGCGGTGGGATGAAGCGCTGGCCACCGGACTTGTCACCGTGATGGGAGAGGAGACGGACCGGCGGTTTATGGAAGAGGTCACCGCCATGATCAATGACCGGGAAACCGTCGCCAAGGTGGCGGACACCTTCAAACTCGTATATACCCCGTTCCACGGCTGCGGCTATAAGCTGGTGCCGGAGGCGCTGCGAGCGCTGGGGGTGAAGCACATTCTGTGCGAGCCGAAGCAGATGATGATTGACGGGACCTTCCCCACCGTGAAGTCCCCCAACCCCGAAAATCCGGAGGGGTTTTATCTGGCGGTTGACCTTGCCCGGGAAAACGACGTAGATTTCATCGTGGGGACCGACCCGGACAGCGACCGGGTGGGTATTATGGTAAGGGGTAAGGACGGAGAGTACCGTCCCGTCACGGGGAACCAGACCGGCGTGCTGCTGCTGGACTATCTC
>NZ_DALZCH010000112.1:0-10190 GCF_031978065.1 Oscillibacter sp. | reverse complement strand
TCTGGTGCTGCATCATGATGACGGTGTTGCAGTAGGTGGCGATGCCGTTGGCTCCGCCGGACCCGGTGAAGCGGGTCTTGGGGTGATGATAGTCGCCGATGCAGGTGGAGTTCACGTTGCCGAAGGGGTCGATCTGTGCGCCGCCGATAAAGGCAATCAGCCGGTCCTCGCCGTGGAGCCACTCGTTGGCCTCAAAGCCGATGAAACGGACGTTGGGCCACTGCACGGCGCAGTGGGCCATAAAGCGGTTGTCGCCCACGCTGCGGGGCACCTCCACGGGGTCGCAGTCCATCAGGCCGCTCTCCACGATGGGGTGGCAGGAGGGACAGATAATCCGCTTGGCGAGGGATGCGCCGATCAGCGGCAGGCCCGTTCCCACAATGACAATCTGGTTCGCCTGAATGTTTTTGGCGATGGCGAAGGCCTGCATTTCCTGCTTTGTGTAATTCGTATAATCAGGCATTTTCAGCACGTCCTTTCCGGAATTTTTCCGGCATAGCCAAGGCCGGGCACATTTTTGGTGGAAATCAGGTGGCTTGCGCCCACCTTATCCAGCATCTCTTCGTGGGTCTTCACGCTGTATACCCATTTGTTCAGGAAATCCTGGAAGGTTTCGGGAACGGCGGTGCCGTCCTCCGCACCCTTGGCGGCGGCAGCGGCCCGTGCGGCAGCATCGGCGGCCTTTGCGTCGCCGGGAGCTTTTTCAGCGGCCTTCTGGGCCTTCTCGGCGGCTTTGGCAAGCTGGCGCTTGGCGTCGTCCGCGTCCTGATATTTGGAAGCCTTGTCGTATTCTGTCATGGCCTTGCCGTCCACGTCGTAATACCCGTAGCACTGGGCGGGCCATGCGCCGTGGGGCGCGTGAACCACCGCGTCCACGCACATGCCGAAGATGCGGGTCAGCGTGGGGTCACGGCGAATAAACTCGTCGGAAACCAGCTCTTCACAGGTGACGATGGTCCGCTTGGCGGCCACGGCGATGTCCACGTCGTGGAATTCGTCGCCCTCGATAATGCAGGTCCCGTCGGGGGATGCCTTCTGCACGTGGATGACGGCGCAGTCCAGCTTGGGCACCGGCACGGCGATGACCTTTTCACCGGGATTGAAGGGATTGTCCACGTAAACGAACTTGTCGTTGTCCACAGAGTCCATTTTTTCCCGTTCCTCGCGGCTGATGCCCCAGTGCTCCGTCAGTCCGGAGCCGTTCATCAGGCGTACGGGCAGGAAGGGAAGGCCCAGAGACGCGGCGTGGAGCTGAAGCATCAGGACGTCCTGAGAATAGTCCTCAAAGGTCAGCTTGCCCTCCTCAATGGCAGCGCGAAAGCGGCGGGAGACGTTGGTATAGCCGGAGTTGGCGGTATAGCAGTTGATATACGCCTTCACGCGGCCCTCGCCGATCATCATGTCCCAGTCGCCGCCTGCGGGGCCGCCCCATGCAGTGAAATCCTTCTGCCCCTGGCGCAGGATTTCATACACGGCGGCATAAGGCTTGCGGTTGGTGGTAAAACCGCCAAAGCAGATGGTGTCTCCGCTCTTCACGTACCGGGCTACGGCTTCGGAGAGCGTGCAAACTTTTCCCATTACGATTGCCTCCACATCTTGATTGTTTTTCTGTCTGAATAACACAAAAAAGCTTGTGTTTTCATAGGGAATCATATATCATAGTACCATATGTTAAACCTCTGTAAAGGAACATTTGCGCGAAAAAATTAGCGGATATTGTTTTACTGCCTGATTTTGCGCCATTGCAGGCAGAGACGAAAGGAGGGGTCCGGCATGCAGGTGCAGCCGTTTTATTTAAAGATGAGCCGGGATAACTCCTGGTATATGGACCGCCCGCATTTTCATGAGAGCGTTGAATTTTTGATGCCTGTCTCACGGGGCGGAGAAATGTTCGTGGAGAATCAGGTCTATTCTCTGCACCCCGAGGCTCTGTTTATTCTTCCGGACGCCACGTTGCATAAAACTTTGGCCGCCGAACCGTATGAGCGGTATGTGCTCCATGTGCCCATTCCCACGATTCATGCCATCTCCACGCCCCGGACCGACCTTTACCGCAGGGTGCAGGAGGCAGAGCGGATGGTGGAGACGGGAACCCGGTACAATGAACTGCTGTCGCTTTTAAAGCGGCTGGACTGGGAGCAAGGCCGCAAGAACGCGGGCTTTGGCTCCGATTTGAACCAGATGCTGCTTCTGTCGGAGTTTTTGCTTCAGGCGCTGTCCATGGCGCCGGTCCGCCGGTGGGCGGACGAGCTGTGCCAGATCGAGCGCCCTTCAGACCCCGGCAGCAGGGAAGGGGCGCTGCAAATCAGTGCGGTGCTGGAATATTTGCAGGAGCATCTGGCGGAGAAGCTGACGCTGGAGCGGGTGGCTTCGGAATTTTTTATCAGCAAATACTATCTGAGTCACTGCTTTAAAGAGGCCACGGGCTTCAGCGTGATGGAATATGTCATCAACACCCGCATCCTCCGGGCCCGCCGCCTTTTGCAGGACGGATACCGGGTGCAGACCGCGGGAGAGATGGTGGGATTTCAGAGCAACGAGCACTTTATCCGCACCTTCACGTCCTTGACGGGGCTGCCGCCCAAGCAGTATGCCAAGCGGTTCAGTCAGGGAGAGCGGAAGTAAGTCTGTGTTTTGTCCACAAGCACAATATATATCATAAATTCTCTGTATTTTCTATATTTTGAGGAAATGCAGAGAATTTTGCTCTACAAAATGACGAAAAGGGAGTTGCAAACCCGTCAAAAATGACGGAAATTATGGAGAATTAAAAATATATTGCAGGAATACTTGCAAAATTAAAAAGAGTAGGCTATGATAATACTACGTGATATATAAAAACGTGAGGAGCGGCGGGTGTTCCCTGCCGCTCCCGAAAAAATGGATTTTTGGAGGAACGCAAGTCATGAAATACAAGGCTTATTACACCAACAAGCTCAGCGATGTGGCGACCCAAATCTTCAACAGCAACGATGTGGAAGTAAAGGTTGCAAGCGACCTGAATGAGGAGACTTATCTCCGGGAGCTGAAGGAGTATCAGCCCGATGTGATTATGTGCCGCACCGAGCCGGTGACCGCCGCGATGATCGACGCCTGCCCCAATCTGAAGGGCATCGGCAAGCAGGGCGCGGGTCTGGACAATATTGACCTTGACTATGCCACTTCCAAAAAGATTCAGGTGGTATTCGCCCCCTCCGGCAATGCAAATGCCGTGGCAGAGCATGCCGTGATGCTTTTGATGATGACCGCCCGCCGCTTCAGCTATGTGGATAAGCAGTTCCGCAGCGGCAATTTCTATGTGCGCATGGGCCTTGAAAACACCGTTGAGGTGGAGGGGAAGACCCTGGGCCTGCTGGGCTGCGGCAGAATCGCGAAGATTTTTGCGAGCAAGTGCATCAATGGCCTTGGGATGAAGGCCATCGGCTATGATCCCTATGTCACCAAGGAGCAGTTGGGCGGCCTTCCCATCGAGCTGAAGGACAATGCCGACGAAATCTGGAAGACCGCCGACTTTGTCTCCATCCACCTGCCCCTGATGCCCTCCACGGAGAAAACTGTGGGCATGGAGCAGTTCAAAATGATGAAGCCCCGCGCCATTTTCCTGAACGTGGCCCGCGGCGGCCTGATTTACGAAGAGGAAATGGTGGAGGCCCTGAAGACCGGCGTGCTGTTCGGCGCGGGACTGGACGTGTTTGAGCCCGAGCCGCTCAGCGAAAACAGCCGCCAGATGTTGGATATGGAAAACGTGGTCCTCACGCCCCATACCGCCGCTTCCACGGAGGAGTCCGTGATTAACTGTTGTACCTCCTGCGCCACCGATCTTGTGAACCTGTGCTATGGGCGGGCCCCGGTCTGCCCCGCCAACAAGATCTGAGGCAATTTCGGGGGGCGCGGCGCCCGAGCTGCGCCGACCCAATTTTCCGGCCGCCCGCTGAAATTGCTTTCGGCTGGCGGCCGGTTTTTACCCGGAGATTGGTTGCGTCCGGTCAATTTATTTGACAATCTGTCAATTTTTTTGGTTTGAACTGGGCAAAATTGTGAGAGCAGACGAAGCAAAAAGCAATATATGCTAATTTTTTAACGCGCGGCAGTATTTACAATTTGCCCCCATATGGTATTCTAAGGCTGTGGAATCATCAAAAAACCACCTGTTTCAAAGGACTTTCGCGGATTCTGGGTGGATGTGTTCCGAAGAGCGGGGGAAAACACGGGGTTGCGTTCCCCATTGCCCCAAAGGAGGCTGCTTTTTATGAATGAGATTTATACAATGGGCATCGACGTAGGGTCCACCGCCTCCAAATGCGTGATCATGAGGGACGGGAAGGATATTGTGGCCAAGTCGCTTGTAAGCGTGGGCGCGGGCACCAGCGGACCCAGCCGCGCCATCGCGGAGGTGCTGGAAGCCGCGGGGATGAAGAAGGAAGACATGGCCTTCATTCTGGCCACCGGCTATGGCCGCAACTCTCTGGACGACGTGGCGGACCATCAGATGAGCGAGCTGAGCTGCCACGCAAAGGGTGCATTTTTTCTCTTTCCTCAGGTTCACACTGTCATTGATATCGGCGGGCAGGACGTGAAGGTGCTGGAGATCGAAAACGGCGTAATGGTAAATTTCGCCATGAACGACAAATGCGCCGCCGGTACGGGCCGGTTTCTGGATGTGATGGCCCGTGTGCTGGAGGTAAAGGTGGAGGATCTTGCGACCCTTGGCGCACAGTCCACCAAAAACGTGGAAATCAGTTCCACCTGCACCGTGTTCGCAGAGAGCGAGGTCATCAGCCAGCTTGCCAAGGGCAGCGACAAGCGGGACATTATCAACGGCATCCACAAGTCCGTGGCCTCCCGAGTGGTGGGGCTTGCCAAGCGCATTGGCGTGCGGGACGCGGTGGTGATGACCGGCGGCGTTGCGCAGAACGATGGGATCGTTTCCGCCTTGCAGGAGGTGCTGGGCCATCCCATTCTCACCTCGCCATTGACACAGTATAACGGCGCGCTGGGCGCGGCGCTTTATGCCTGGCAAAAAGCTGCCAAATAATCAGCAAGTGATCCCGAAAGGGGAACCACGCGCCCATCCCGGGCGGGACGCGGCGCAATATCAGGAAAAGAAACGCAAGCTTATGAGAAACGGAGGATATATTCATGGCTGAAAACGAAAAGAACACCGCAGCCGCCCCAGAGGCGGCTCCCGTAAAGAAGGCCCCCAAGCCGGCCAGCCCCGGTACGCAGGCCCTTCGGGACGTGGTGAGCAAGGTGTACGCCGCCGCATGGGAGGCAAAGGAGGCGGGCCGCCCTGTGGGCTGGTCCTCGTCCAAGTTCCCCTGCGAGATTGCCGAGGCCCTGGGTCTGGCGGTTGTCTACCCGGAGAATCAGGCCGCCGGGATCGGCGCTCAGCACGACGGGCAGCGGATGTGCGAGGCGGCGGAGTCTTTGGGCTATGACCCGGACATCTGCGGCTATGCCCGAATTTCCCTTGCCTATTCCGCCGGAGTGGAGACCACCAACGAGTCCCGCCGCGTTCCCATGCCGGACTTTGTGCTCTGCTGCAACAACATCTGCAACTGCATGACCAAGTGGTACGAGAACATTGCCCGGATGCACAACATCCCCCTCATCATGATCGATGTGCCCTACAATAACGAGGTCACCGTCAGCGATTCTCAGGTGGCCTATATCCGCGGGCAGTTTGATGATGCGATTCACCAGATGGAGAAAATCGCCGGAACAAAGTTCGACGAGAAGAAGTTCGAGCAGGCCTGCGCCAACGCAAACCGCACTGCCAAGGCATGGCTGAAGGTGTGCGACTATTTGCAGTATAAGCCCTCTCCCATGAGCGGCTTTGACCTGTTCAACCACATGGCGGACGTGGTGACCGCCCGCGGCAAGGTGGAGACAGCCGAGGCCTTTGAGCTGCTGGCCACCGAGCTGGAGGAGCACGTGAAAAACGGCACCACCACCGCGCCCTTCCCCGAGAAGTATCGTATTATGTTTGAGGGCATCCCCTGCTGGCCCAACCTGAAAACCCTGTTCAAACCGCTGAAGGCCAACGGCGTCAACGTCACCGCCGTGGTGTACGCTCCCGCTTTCGGCTTTGTGTACGACGATCTGGACGACATGGCAAGAGCCTACTGCAAGGCGCCCAACAGCGTGTGCATTGAGCAAGGCGTGGATTGGCGCGAGGGCATCTGCCGGGACAATAAGGTGGACGGCGTGCTGGTCCATTACAACCGCTCCTGCAAGCCCTGGTCCGGCTATATGGCCGAGATGCAGCGCCGCTTCACAAAGGATCTGGGCGTGCCCTGTGCCGGGTTCGACGGCGATCAGGCCGATCCCCGCAACTTCAACGAGGCCCAGTATGAAACCCGGGTACAGGGTCTGGTAGAGGCGATGGAGGAGAACATGAAGCAGAAGGAGGCCAGGGCATGAGCATCGAAGGAATTGTAAAGGAGTTTGCCGCCGTGGCGGAAAGCCCCAAGGAACAGCTCAAGAAGTATAAGGCGGAGGGCAAAAAGTGCATTGGCGTGATGCCCTATTACGCACCCGAGGAGCTGGTGGCCGCCGCCGGAATGATGCCCTTCGGCCTGTGGGGCAGCAACAACAAGACCATCTCTCAGGCCAAGGAATACTGCGCCACTTTTTACTGCACCATCGCCCAGTTAGCCCTTGAGCTGCTCCTGGACGGCACGCTGGACCTGCTGGACGGCATGATTACCCCCACCATCTGCGACACCCTGCGCCCCATGAGCCAGAATATCCGCGTGGCCATGAGCGAGAAGCTACCCTGCATTTTCCTGGCGCATCCCCAGAACCGCAAACCTGCCTACGGCAAGAAGTTCTGCATGGACCAGTATACCCACATCAAGACGGAACTTGAGAAAATCTCCGGCGCACCGATTACCGACGAAGCCCTGCGGGAGACCATTAAGGTCTATAACCGCAGCCGCGGGGCCCGCCGGGAGTTCGTGAAGCTTGCAAGCGACCACTGCGACGTGATTACCCCCGTGATGCGCAGTGCGGTGTTGAGGGCCGCGTGGTTTATGCCTAAGGCGGAGCACGCCGAAAAGCTGGAAGCCCTCAATGCAGAGCTGAAGGCCCTGCCCGTGTGCAACTGGAAGGGCGTAAAGGTGGTCACCTCCGGCATCATCTGCGACAATCCCAAGCTGTTGGAGATTTTTGAGGAGAACAAGGTGGCCATCGCCGCCGACGACGTGGCCCACGAGTCCCGGGCCTTCCGGGTGGACGCGCCGGAAACGGGCGATCCCATGGAGGCGCTGGCCCAGCAGTTTGCCGATCAGGATTTCGACGTGCTGCTCTACGATGAAAGCTCCAGCGAAAACCGCCGGGGCGAGCATGTGGTGAGACTGGTGAAGGAGAGCGGGGCCAAGGGTCTGGTGCTGTTTATGCAGCAGTTCTGCGACCCGGAGGAGATGGAGTATCCCTCCTTGAAAAAGGCGCTGGACGAGGCCGGAATTCCCCATATCAAGCTGGGCGTGGACCAGCAGATGCGGGATTTCGGTCAGGCCCGCACCGCCATTCAGGCGTTTGCGGATGTGCTATCCCTCTGAGAAAAAGATAAAAGCTTGAATTGCGCGGGACGGCCGATTGGCCGGGCTGCCGTCCCGCTTCTCCGCCCGCGGCCAAATTACATGATAAGGTGGTACGATATGAGCGCATTTGGCTATTCCATGCCTTCCTATTTCCAGAATATGCCTCAACTGGGAACGCCGCTTCAAGCGGCGAACGAGGAAAACGAAAAGACCCTGCGGAAAGTCGAAGCCGCGTATAACGCTGAGGTGGAGGCCACTCTGGCCGCCGGCCGCAGCGACGAGTCCCTCAATCAGGCCGGGCAGATGACAGCCAGCCAGCGAGTGAACCTTCTGGTGGACGAGGGCACCTGGTGCCCGCTGGACAGCCTGTATAATCCCGAGAACAACAAGGACGGCTCCACCGGCGTGCTGATCGGCATGGGCAAAATTCAGGACAAGTGGGCCGTGGTCATCGCTTCCGACAACAAAAAGCTGGCGGGTGCATGGGTTCCCGGTCAGGCGCTGAAGCTGACCCGGGCCACGGACATTGCCAAGATGCTCCGCATTCCTCTGGTGTACGTGCTCAACTGCTCCGGCGTGAAGCTGGATGAGCAGGAGAAGGTCTTCGCGGGCCGCGTCACCGGCGGCACACCTTTCTACCGTCATGCCGAGCTGGAGCAGATGGGCATTCCCGTGCTGGTGGGCATTTACGGAACCAACCCCGCCGGCGGCGGCTATCACGCCGTCAGCCCCACCATCCTCATCGCCCATGAGAAGGCTAACATGGCCGTGGGCGGCGCGGGCATCGTGGGCGGCATGAATCCCAAGGGCTATGTGGACGAGGAGGCCGCCGAGGCTTTGATCGACGCCACCCTCAAGGCCGGGAAGATCGACCCTCCCGGCGCGGTGCACATTCACTTTGGCGAGACGGGCTTCTTCCGCGAGGTTTACTCCGGCGAAGAGGGCGTTTTGACCGCCATCAAGAAATATATGGACGCCATCCCCGGCTACAACGAGAACTTCTTCCGGGTGGCGGATCCCATGGAGCCTGCGCATCAGGGCGAGGAGCTTTATACCCGCGTACCCGCCAACCAGAAGCGTGCCTATGACATCCGGGAAGTGCTGGCTTGCCTGTTCGACAACAGCGAGTTTATGGAGTTCAAGAAGGGCTACGGCCCCGAAATCGTCTGCGGCCTTGCCCGGATCAACGGTCTTCTCACCGGTGTGGTGGCAAACTATCAGGGTTTGATTCCCGGCTATCCCGAGTATCGCGAAGCCGGTTCCGTGGGCGTGGGCGGCAAGCTGTATCGTCAGGGCCTGATTAAGATGAGCGAGTTTGTCACCATGTGCGGACGGGACCGCCTGCCCATCGTGTGGATGCAGGATACCACCGGCATCGACGTGGGCGACCCCGCCGAGCAGGCGGAGCTGCTGGGCCTTGGCCAGTCGCTGATTTACTCCATCCACAACGCGAAGGTCCCCCAGATGGAAATTACCCTGCGCAAAGGCACCGCTGCCGCCCACTATGTCATGGGCGGACCGCAGGGCAACGCGCGCAACGTCTTCAGCATCGGCACCGCCGCCACTGAAATCTACGTGATGCACGGCGAAACCGCCGCCGCGGCCATGTATTCCCGCCGCCTTGTCAAGGACAAAAAGGAAGGCAAGGATATCCAGCCCACCATCGACAAGATGAACGAGCTGATTCAGGAGTATGCCGAAAAGTCCCGTCCCGCTTCCTGCGCCAAGACCGGTCTGGTGGACGAGATTGTGGAGATGACCAAGCTGCGCAACTATATCTGTGCGTTCGTGGGTGCGGCCTATCAGAATCCCGAGTCCATCTGCCCCTTCCACCACATGATGACGCCCAGAATCATCCGTGACTGGGACCGTCTGATGAACAAATAAGAAAGAGAAGCGGATGCTTCTTGAGGTGAATGTATGATTCACGGTAGTATGAGCTTGGGCGTGGCAGGCATCGTCAGTCTTGTCAGTATGGCGGTGGTGTTCGTTGTTCTGCTGTCGCTTTACGCGATTATCACCGCGTTTGGAAAGGTCTTCTCCCGAAAAGAAGACAAATGATCGAAGAAAGGAAAGCGTTTGCTTCTTAGGGTGAATGTATGATCCATGGTAGTATGAGCCTGGGCGTGGCGGGCATCGTCAGCCTTGTAAGTATGGCAGTAGTATTTGTTGTTCTGCTATTGCTCTTTGTAATTATCACCGCATTCGGCAAGTTCTTTGCCGCCAGAAAAGAAAAAGCGGCTTCCTCGGCACCTGCCGCTCCCGCCGCCGCCCCTGCGGCAGCGCCGAGACAGGACGACGCGGAACTGATTGCCGTTCTCTCCGCGGCCATCGCGGAATACGAGCGCGGACGCCGCAACCCCTTCATCCGCAATCGGCGGGATTTGGACTGAACGTCTTTTGATCCCCAGATAAAAATAAAATTCATATTGTTTTAAGGAGAAATTGACATGAGAGCTTACACGATTACCGTCAATGGCAAGGCTTATGACGTTCAGGTGGCTGAGAACGACGCTTCCGCTTCCGCCGCTGCTCCCCGCATTCAGAGCGTGACTCCTGCCGCCGCTCCCGCGCCCACCGCTGCTCCTGCTCCCGTCGCCGCACCTGCGGCCGCTCCCGCCGCTCCCGCCGCCCCCGTTGCCGCCG
>NZ_DALZCH010000111.1:0-10301 GCF_031978065.1 Oscillibacter sp. | reverse complement strand
GTTGCTGGCTGTGAAGTCCGGGCGCTTCCATTCTGCCATTGGTGGACGTTCCTTAGCTGGTTTAATGGAATCGGTGATGGGCAGCTATCAACGGTTGTTGCCATTCGAGAGAAGCGGCGCAAGGGGAAAAAGCTGACTGACTGGGAACATGATTTCTACAAAAAGAACAGGGAAAAGGTAGACTTCAAAACCCAGTACACGCAGCAAGACGACGCGGTGTTTAGTGCATGGACGGGGAAAAAGCAATGAAGGGAGGTTTACAGTGAGTAGTCATGACGGTGCTGTTACTATCAGCACAGAGATGACAATTCCGGGATAGAAAAAGATATAAAAAAAATCAAACCATCCCTCGAAAAGTCCGCAGATTCAGCAAAGGAACTTGGGGACGGGCTCTCCACCGCCGGAAAAAAGGGGTCCGATGCTGCTAAAAGCATTAGTGGCAGCTTTGATGGGCTGAAAGGCGTTCTGGGAGATCTGGTTTCCACCATAGGTATATCCTTTGGCGTTAACTCACTGGTCTCATTTGGGCGCGAAGCCGTGAGTCTGGCATCTGATATTCAAGAGGTTCAAAACGTCGTGGACACGTCGTTTGGGAGTATGTCAAATCAGGTTGAAGATTTCTCCCGGAATTCTATTGAGCAATTCGGTATGTCTGAGCTGGCTGCGAAGCAGACGGCGGGCCGCTATATGGCCATGACAACATCCATAGGGCTCACCGGCCAAGCCGCAACTGATATGTCTTTGAAAATTACGGGGTTGACGGGTGACATGGCGTCCTTCTACAACGTCTCGCAGGATGTTGCATCTACGGCCTTGGCGTCCATTTGGACGGGAGAGACAGAATCCCTCAAACAGTTTGGTATTATTATGACGCAGACCAACCTTGAAGCCTTTGCCATGTCTCAGGGAATCAACAAAACATGGGATCAGCTGACACAGGCCGAGCAGGTGCAGCTATGCTATAACTACGTTTTAAGTCAAACGTCTCTTGCACAGGGGGATTTCGCAAAGACGTCTGACAGTTGGGCGAATCAGAATCGAATTCTCAGTGAAACCACAAATGCCCTATCGGCCTCTATTGGTGAAGGGCTGATGGACTCCATGACACCGCTCCTTGAGATCGTCAACGATGTCGTGTCGTCGCTGTATGATTTCCAAGAATCAACAGGGCTTCTGGATGACTTTTTTACCATTCTAATTTCTGGAGCAGTGGGGCTGCTTACTTACAAGGTGGCTGATGCGATTGCCAGTGTAACCGTGTCAATCATGGAGATGGGGGGCGTTGCAATGATAGCAAATATGCAGGGCGGGCTTGCGGCTATCTCCTTTGGGGCTTTGATTGCGGCGCTTGTAAAGCTGGCGAATGCATGGGGCTCCATGAACGACGGCGAAAAGGTGGTTGCTGTTTTAGGTGCGGTAGCGGCTGCCGCATTAACTGCTGCTTTGGCGGTAGGCGCATTTCAGTCAGCTCTCACCATGGGCATTGCGGCTGCTGCGATAGTGGCCGGAATTGCCGCCATTATGATAGCAATAAACTCAGCAAACTCCAGAATGGCGAAGTTCAAGAACTTAGACAGCATGCCAACCCTGGCAGATGCCAGATTGCCCAGGGCCAATGTTCCCCGCCTCGCCACCGGCGCAGTGATTCCCCCTAACCGCGAGTTTATGGCGGTGCTGGGGGACCAGAAGAGCGGGACGAACATTGAAGCGCCCATGGGAACCATCAAGCAGGGGGTCCGTGAGGTGATGTCCGAAATGGGCGTTACCGGCGGACCACAGCAAATCACCGTGCTCATGGAATTGGACAGGCGGCAGATCGGCAGGGTGGTCTACGAGCTGAATAAATCAGAATCTTAGCGCGTCGGCGTGAGCCTTGTGAATAAATAAGGAGATTTATATGGGAGAAAAACAAGTTGGAGTTTTTAGCCTGCTCGGTCTTATGCGGGAGCATCTCCTGCGGCAGCAGGTGGATTTAATTACTGGGCAGGGAGAAGACAAGCCACCCAGAGAGGAAGCGGAGGACGAATAAAGCTGATGGGGCGTGTGGGCTGTCGCCTGCGCGCCCTTTGCTTAAGGAGGAAGAAATATGGCAAGAAAACGATTAAAAATGGAGACTCCCCGTGAAGTACGCCATGCGGTGACCAGAGTCGCCAACATGGTTCTCAACGGGGAGCTGGATGCCAAGAATGCCAACGCTATCCTGTACGCCTGTAATGTGGTGCTGGGGGCTATTCGTACTGATGAACAGCAGGCAAGGCTTGATGAACTTGGAAGAATGGTGGAGGGCATGAAGAAATGACAGCTTTCATGAAGCGCATTGAATTCATTAGACAGCAGATCAAAGATTGTCAGTACCCGGTTGTGATCATTGAAACCGGGCAGCGTTTTGATACTGACGCGGACCTTATCACGTATCTTCTCAAGAATGGAGCCAACACACCAGATGGGCGCATTGTACGATACAGTAAGCCAGATAAGGACGATATAGATCCGTTTAGCATGTCCCTGTATGAATTTATAGACAGTATGATTGAAGCCGATACGGTGATCATTGACGATGTCTGATAGAGGAGGTGGCATCCATGACCAATGAGGAGCTTTGCGCACTAATTCAGGCCGGGGAGCGGGACCGGCTGGGGGAGCTATGGGAGCAGGTGGAGAAGTTTGTTTCCATGATGGCCGGTCGCCGCGCCCGTCAGATTGGTGGATTCGGTGGAGTTACGGCGGAGGACTTGTATCAATCTGGCTTTCTGGCCGTCGTAGCTGCTGTTGACAGCTACGATTCGCTTTCGTTGGGGGGCTGCCCATGGCCCTTAAAACGGCTTTTGCGGGGGCTACCGGGCAGCGAACGTCAAAGCGGGATATGCTGGACTATACGCTTGACTTGGACGCGCCCATTCCCGGGACCGATGATATGCTAGCAGCGGATGTCATTCCTGACCCCAGCAGTGAGGAGGCGTTCCAGAACGCGGATCGGAGAATGTACATAAAGCAGCTGCACGCCGTCCTCAACGATGCTCTGAATACACTGCCGGAAGAGCAAGGCGCGGCGATTCGTGGGACGTTCTTTGACGGTCTTACACTGGCAGTTCAGGCCGAGCAGGCCGGGGTATCCACGGAACGCATCCGCCAGCGTCAGGTGAAGGGAATGCGGGCTATGCGTTATCCCAAGATCAACCGCAGACTGAGGCCATTTCTGTACCCGGATGCAGACGTTTACGCGGCGGGGCTGCATGGAAACGGTATAGGTGTATTCGAGAGGACCGGCTCCAGCTCCACAGAGCGGGCCGTGCTGGCCATGGACGAAAGGCGGCAGTTGTAAGTAGTATTCGGACATTTAGATTCGCAATCTGCCATGTCACCATTTTGGGAACCTGCCGAGGCGTACGGATTTCGTCCGGCTGGAACTTCGTATGAAATCCGTCCGAAGTCCAAACGTCCGAAAACCGGACATTAGAAATCCCGAATCGAGGGATTACCCTCACCCCCGAATTTTCGTGGATGAGCCATCAGCGAAAATCCGCTGGTGAAACCGCTGGGCTATCATCCAGAAGCACCCGGAGGTTCCATACACCACTACATTAATGGATTTCCCAGACAAATGGGCCGCTATCGTTTGGATGTGCCAGAACCAATTAGGCCGCAGGAGCATCACCGATGAGCAAAGAGCTGTTCTTATTGCGCAGGAATACGACGCGCAGAAGAAGACGATTGGGGGGGATCGTGGGAATCAATACACAAAAATGGCATCAGACGAAAACAACCAGATGCCAAAAAGCAAGAACCCGACCCGCGCCGTAGTCGCCAAGGCCCATGGCATTACCGAGAATGCCGTTAAGTCCGCTGTTGAATTTTCCCACGGTCTTGATTCCGCAGACGAGGTAGCCCCTGAATTCAAAAGCTCCATCATGTCCGGTGCCATCAAGGCCCCGAAATCCGTTATAGCTTCCCTCCCCAAGATGGAGGAGCTGGAGCGCAAAAAGGCCGTACAGGCAATCCAAAACGGAGAGCGAAGATCGCTTTTGCTGAAATCTGAAAAAGAGATCGCCCTCATCCACACCGACAAGGAACTTTCCAGACTGGAAAGAGTTTCCAGTTTCATTATTCTGCCACCCTCATGTTGACCTGGTCATTTTTGACCGTGTTGAAATCAATCTTCCCTGGAATACAGTGGGGCATGGCAACAATGGCACGGGCATCATCCAGAGCGACGGTAGCGACCCCACCGGCGACGGGGATATCATCAACCTGACGCATGAGCAGGTTCGCACGTTAGTGTTTATCTACCGGGGCGGTGGATTTGATCGGAAGTTGGAGGCCGTCGGGTTGGAGACGACGGTATAATAAGGGAGCCGCCCGGGGTTAACCCCAGGCGGCTTTGCTCTCCAATTAAAAAGATCAAATTTGCGACAAACATTTTGCAATATAATTGTATCCGATTTTTGCTGCATGATCTGGAGGTGACGGACGATATTCAAAAACGAGAGGCCCGTCGAAACCAATCTCGTGCAACGCTTTTAGACAACACTGAAAATTGTAATGCTCACCATCTGGAGCCATGCGATTTGCATCTGAAATATCTACTTGCGCAATCAAATCGCGCTGTTCATAGATACAATCGCAAGTTTCAATTTTCTCATTCCATAAATGCATGGTATCCAAATGCAGTTTAAATGAAGGTGAATGGAATTTGCGGATAAAATTCGCGGTTTCTGTCGGATCAAGGTACATGTCTGTTTCCAAGTGATCGTTTGCTTCCAAGATAATCGTAACCTCATGCTGCTCTGCATAGGGAAGAAGATCCTCAAAACTTCTAGTGAATTGCTCAACGTAAATATCCTTCGTTGGACTGTCACTGGACCATCCACGGATAGCTCCGACCACAACAAACGGATTTCCAAGCTGGGTAGACAACTTTACATGATCTTTCATACGCTGCACGGCACCACGACGATTTTCTTCATCTCCCGAACCTAGGCAAAGATGATCGACTGTATAGCCTCTTCCTGTTGCTATAGATGCTACGTTGAGCTTAAATTGATCGGCTGATTTGATCACTGCTTGTATATCCACTTCTGAAGGGCGATTGACCGTAAGTTGTACGGCATTAAACCCAATTTCAGCTGCTTGACGAAACGTCTTCTCCACGGGACCCTGTAGAGGGGCTGTTACAGACGGAAAGCTTCCATCTGATACGACAACGCATATTTGCATAAAAACCTTCTTCCGCTGCTCAGGACATCCTAGCATTACCAAAGCTGCGCTATGATATTGGGGAGATTTACATTTTTCCCTAATATATCATGGTATTTCATTAATATCAATTCAAAAAATCCATCCCTTGATGCTTTAATTTCATGCTTTTTACAAGGCGGGTTCCCGCGCCACCCCAGAAGGGCGTTTTGGACTGTCTCCTGGCAGGCCACACAGGCATTGGGATTCAAGGACCCACGCGCCCACTACCTCGCCGCTTTATTTTCGTCCAACACATCACGCCTAATTTCCAGGCTGGCCAGTTTGAGTCCGTGTTGTTCACACCAAAGCCTCGCCAGTAGTGTACAGGCGCTCTCTATCTGTTCGGCTGTCACTTTAGGTTGTATGAGTTTTTCTCCTGCACTCTGTTGCTGCATCTCTCTCCCGTCTTTCGGGAAATAGATATGTAGTTCTTCCGGATTGGCCCCGCAAATAGAAAGACATTTGTACATCTCGGTGATGCTCCACGGATGGAAGTTTTAATAATATACCATTGAACAGAAATGTCAACTAATTTAAAAGCATGAAAGGCAGCAATAATATGTCATGGAATGTGCCAAACAATGTGTAAAGTCTTTTCACGAACTGATAATCTCCAAAACCTACCACACGCAAGACATTGGAATGCTTGTTCGAGTCTTTCCGGTCGGCTATGTTGACTTGTATTTTGATCTGTACATTTTTAAAATGTCGGTCCATTTCTGCTTTTTCTGCAATCAAAAATAGGTTAAAAAACAAAAATAAAATCCCTAGAGCCATTGCGGCTCTGAGGAAAATGCTGGTGACCCGGCGGGAATTCGAACCCCGGACCCACTGCTCAAAAGTCGGTTGGTCTTGCAAATGAAATTTAGCTCTGGTCAACATGAAGCTTGACCTACCCCTAGTTGTGGCATCAAAATGCGTTGCCGCAAATAGTGTTGTAATACTAATTTTAAGATTATTCCACTTACTGTATGTCAATGGTTACAAGATTTTAGCGCGCCGGACTCTGACTCCGTCTGTAAGGGTTCGAATCCTTCACCCGCTGCCATAAGAAAAGCACGTGGAACCATTATTGTCCATTGTTCTTCAAAAATTTTTTGTTTATTATGGGTTGCTTTTATATGTTATGCTCGGGCGAAAATCATTTGGGTTTCTTTGAATAAAAAATATCCGAAAGAGCGGATTAAGGAAGACTCCCCAACAAACAATTTCACGGCCCCGAGGGGCCGTGAAATTATTGAGTGTGGGTACACTTGCGCTGCTTGCGGGTAGTTCTGTTTGTTTGCTGTTTCTAAAAGTTGGAGAGACCAATGTCAAGGGGGAGCCATCAAAACGATGGCTCCCCTTGACAATCATGATTCAACTGAGTACCTAAGAACTAAATCTTCAGATAGAGTAAAATTATCATATTGTTCGGAACCAGCAATTGTACCGTTTGAATCAACAAGGAAATTTATCATCTGCTTGTCATCGACATCAAAACTCCCGATGAGTGGTTGGCTGCCGCTGATTGATATTTTTTCGCTGTAAGTGGAGAGTTCATACGCATCAGTATCGTTGCGAATATGAACAAACCGAATATATCCGATATCATGGTTTATGATAATAAATACACTGCTGTTCTGAAGACTTATTTCCTCGACTACATTTTCCTCAGTCTCGTTAAGAGCCAGGAAAATATCACCTATGGAACTGTATTGCTGGGAATTCAGGGTATTGTCTGAGGCGTCTTCACATCCTAATATCAATACGGAGCACATAATCCAAACAGTCAAAATGAAAAGCCTTTTTATATTATTGGTACTTGGGATAATATAGGCCATCAGCATATGCACCAACCTTTTGAGGAACAAATCCAGAGACATTATAGGCGTCAGTAAATGTTCCATTATTATATTCTGTTACGATGGTTAGTACGCCATTTGTGTGTCGCATCATGGGCACAAACATAATTCTTGCGGTTTTTCCCGCACCAATGTTAATAGTCATGCCAAAACTAGAGCTGTTCTCCGCAGATTTCGTATATGACACTCCCAATGTTGGCAACAATTGTATCTTTATAGGATGCTGACAAGGATATATTGGCAGTAAGTGTTTCTGAAACTGTCTGGCTTTGCCCATAAGAAATGGAGCCCCCATCCTGTTCGCCCTGCAAAAGGCCTGTAACCGCGTATTCTTTAGAATAAACTAAATAAGTATTACCGCTACTTCCCTGATATTTAACAGTCCGAATATATAGAGGTTGTACGATATTTAAAGTATCAGGCTCTATGGTGGCCGGGGCTGACAACGATTCATAGTATGCGATTTGTGCAAGTTCATTAGACTGCACCATACGCAGGTCTTCTTGCGAGAGTCCAAATGGCTGCCCGTTTACAACAAGCACAGCAACAACATTTGATTTGGAAATATCAGCCGCAAACGCGGGAACGCACAGAGACACGCACATCACCACTGCCAGAGCCAAACTCATTCTTCTTTCCATGTTATACCGCTTTTCTCATTTTGTAAAGAATCCGACGGGATAAGATATGTAAAATGTCATTGCGATAATACTTACTGCATCGGTCTGCTCTTTTCGTGCCCCCGGTGGAGTGAGATCGTCGGTTTCCACTGCGCTGTTATATAGTGTCTGGGAAACAGGAAAAGGCGACGAATATTTTGTAATTGGCGGAAATGTTTTAATCTTCCATATTCCCGCCATCGGCTTTGCCGAGATCGGTAGGCCAGAGGTATATGAAAGCAATGTAAGACGCGCCCTGGGAATTGAATAATGGGCGGAGCATTTGCTCCGCCCATCAGTGCGATTTTGATTTCGTGATTGGACAAAAAGCTAATCCTCCTGCCATCTTCATCCTTATATTGCAAAAAGATTGCTCAACTCACTGTACTCAAAATCAAATGTATGGCGGAGGTAGGCTGTGTTGAAGCGCCACGCATATGCGTGGCGCTTCAATTCGTAAAACGTGTACTTTATAGGTTAGTTTTTTGGATTTCTTAGAGTGTTTTAGCGGCGGTATTGTGGAAACTAATTTTGTTTATTGCTGGTTTCGCAAATGAAGCGTGCTACTAATAATTAGAATAATAGCAGTAAGTAATGTCAATAAATTAGCATCTCGGTTAATCCAGCCTAACAAAGCTGCTAACCAAGCAAGAAAAAGCAATATACTTAAGATTAGTGCTAACCAAGAAAGATAATTCTGCTTTTTTTTCATCATTAGCCCCAGAAGATGGTAACAGTGTCGCGAGTATAATATGCGATTTCATAAGCACGAAGAGCAAAGGCTGTATCATGACGAGAATAAGAATTTGTTTCATAATAATCTCCGGAATATTCGGAATCACCATTGTGCTTATCATCGGTGAGAACATACTTGTGTCCTGACATATTTGTTGAATATCCTCCACCATCAGTAAGCTTCCAATTCACACAAATATCATTGCAAGTTACCCAATAGTCAGGAATAAAAAAGCCTCCGATACTATCTCCAATACCAAGCCACAATACGACTTTGGCAGCAACTTCGCCTGCTATAAGACCGGGAATGCTCAGTACGCCTGTTATAAGTCCAACTAACGAAGCAATATTTTTATATTTTCCAGTTAAGTTATACATGTTCGATTCAGAGGTCTTTTGGTAAGCACAGGTCAAATAGCGGGTTACTGGAATAGTATCATAATATTGATATGTAATTGTACCAGCGGTTGTATAGCTAGCTCTTAAACTGGCCCTAGCGGAATCTCCTTCTTCGAAAAAATATTTAATACTTGAGATGGGATTTCCCTGCTCATAAGAGATATCTTCAATATAATGTTCTGCTCTATGGACATATGATACGCAAGTTGTTACACCTTTGACAATTTGAGAAATCTTTGCATCACCATTGGGATAATCCTCGATTACCAAGTTGATGTCATTTCCCACATTTACTTCGTCGGCTTGAACTGAAGCATTTGAATATGTGAGACTTGAACGATACTCCGCAGCAAACGCCGGAACACACAGAGACATGCACATCACCACTGCCAGTGCCAAACTCATAAACTTCTTTTTCATGTTATACCTCTTTTCTCATTTTGTAAATAATTCGCCGGAATAGAGATATGCAAAATGCCTTCGCAATAATACTTACTGGATTGGTCCGCTCTTTTCGTGCCCCCGGTGGCATGGGATCGTCGGGTTTGTGTTCCTTTGTAATACTAGTGTCCCAAAAACAGGAAACGGCGACATTCTTCTTCAAAATTCCTTATTTCTTTATGGGTTGCTTTTATGTGTTATGCTCGGGCGGAAATCATTTGGGATTCTTGGGATAAAAAACATCCGAAAGGGCGGATTAAAGAAGCCTTCTAGACTAGCATTCAGGCGACCCGAAAGGGTCGCCTGAATTACAAGTGGTGAACCATCTATCCGATTTCACTTTTGCAACCTTGCTACAAAAAACTTATATGCTCCTGTAAAAATTTTTTGTACAGCCGTGATAGCAATCGCAGTAAACACCCATATAATGGTGGTTTTGTTTATAATGACAATGAGCACAAAAAGGAGTACACTTACGAAGCAAAGCATTGCCTGCAAAAATAAAAAAATGCGCCTTTTGGCTCCCGTAATATCAGTATAAACATCAGTTTTATTTATATTTCGTAAAATTGATATACCTAGCCACAAATCGTGAATGAAATACAAGATTGCTCCAAATTCAAGTAATGAAAACGAATTTGATAAGTTCATAAATAAACATCCTCTAAATTAACTCCAACTAGTCGGGGTGTATTCATTTCCATAAACGTTCCAAAAAAGCAGTCTGCCCAGCGATCTGGCCTTGACAGGGCGCGTTTCCTGTATTGGCATAATCGTGGACTGCACGTCGAACGGCAGTCTCCCGGTCTGCCACTGTTCCAGCGGGAAAAATAATGTGGCGGTGACAAAATACGTCGTCACAGGCGTTACCCGAATTGTCAGATCAGACGTATTCGATTGATTGTCAAAATAAGGATACATTTAAGATTTATTTTTTTATCGCTAATCTCCCTGAAAGGCCACATCTGCGGTCTTTCAGGGAGATTGA
>NZ_DALZCH010000110.1:0-10441 GCF_031978065.1 Oscillibacter sp. | reverse complement strand
CGTTCTGCTGATGAAAAGCGGACAGGCCGTCCCGGAAGGAGTGACGGACCATGAGTGAGAATGAGAAAAAAGCCCGACCCAAAGCAGCCGTATCGGCCCGGGGGCAAAGACGCTATATTCTGGGGGGCGCGGGACGGCTGGTCCTGTGTGCGGCGGGGCTGATTTATGCGTTTGTGCCCCGATACGGGCAAACGGAGCACACGCTGTATTCCTACGATGTGACTGCTGACGCGTCCTACCGGGTACATATGCTGGAAAATTCCCTCTACCCAACCGAGTGGCTGGAGGAGGGCGGGGTGTATTCCAGCGCTCTGGCCGACGTGATTGAGTTTACCTTCCGGGTGGATGCGCATGGAAGCGCTCCCGCCGAAATTTCGGGCGACTATCGTATCACCGCGGTGCTGGAGGGCTATCAGTCCTCCGGCGAGGAAAAAAGGCCGGTGTACAAAACGGAGGTCCCACTGGCGGAAGGGGCAATGGGTCTTTCGGTCAGCCGCGCGTTCTCTCTGGAGCTTTCGGGGACGGCACGCATCAACACTGCCCACGGGGAAAGGCAGGAAGACTTTTCCTATGCCGTGGCCCTGCCTCTGCCCAAAAATTCCACTTTGTTTGAGCTGCAAAAGCCTGATCCGGTGATACGATACCGAGAGATTACAAAGGCGGAGGAAACCCGGCTGCCGCTCTCCTTTGAACTGCTGGCCGCCTGTGGCGCGATGGGGACGGAGGGAATCGCGCTAATTTTGTTTGTAAGACTTTTTACCCGCAGACTTACACCCCAGGAGGAGGAGAGGACGGCCCGGGAAAAGCTGAAGCGCAAATACGGCGGACGCATGATCCGTTTGGCCCGGCCACCGGAGTATGGAGGCCGCGCCTGCGTGCCGGTGTCCGACATGGACGGCTTACTGGCCATGTCGGAGGAAATGCGCCTGCCCGCCTGCTACTGCGCCGATATGCGGGGACTGCCACAGGACGGGCTTTGCTTCGTGGTCACGCCCGAGTGCGTGTATGAATACCGACTGCCAAGCTTCTGATTTGAAAGCATCTGAAAACGCCGCAGGGCCGCCTTGAGCGGTCCTGCGGCGTTGCCGCGCTTTCCGGCGGACGTGTCCGGGTCCGGCATCGCGGCGGCGCATACCACTTTGGTGGAAGCGTTTATAGCTTTGAGTCTCAGACGAAGTGGGAGAAACAGAGCAGGTAAAACTAGACCTTTGCCCGATTTTATTTGCGGGAGAACGCTCTATACTTATATCTGTTAGCAGTTGCATTAGCGGCAATAAAAAGCCAAATATTAAAGGAGTCCTGCTAACAAAAGTCAAGCCCCAAATCCAAGAAAATTCAGGGTAGAAAAATGAGCATGATAAAGAGGTGGCCGCAATATGCGCCCACCTGATTAAGTGAAATTTAGGGGCTGGCTATGTATTCGAATCTACTTGTTCCAAAGCGTTCAAATGGTCTCTGACCTTGGCATGGTAGATTCTCAGGAACTTGTTCGCAGCAGCGGTCATGTAGACGAGGTAGGGTTTGCCCTCGGCCCGCTTGCGGTCAAGGAATTGGTATACAGGCTCGTCCAGCGGGGATTGCTTGAGGTGGGTGCTGACAATTTGAAACAAGGTTCTTCGCAAATGCGGTGAGCCGCGCTTGGTTGTCCGAACACTCTGCGAGTTGTGCTTACCGGATTCATTCACGCCGGGGTCAACGCCGGCGAAGGCGATGAGAGCGCCACGGTTGGAAAATCTGCGGATGTCTCCAATCTCAGCCATGAGCTGTGCACCGGTGACTTCGCCCACACCGTACATGGAGCGTACTACCTCGTATTCGGGCAGCGTGGCGGCAAGGCGAGCAAACTCGGCTTTGAGGGTGGCAAGCGTCGCTGTGGCGGCGACGAGCTGCCCAGCAGCGGCGGTGATGAGCGCCTTGGTCAGCGCATTCTTCGGCATGGTCACAACCATATTCCGGCTTGTGGTATAAATTTCAGCGGCTCTCGCCGTACTGAAGTTATAGCCCTTTCGTTTGCGCCACTTGCGGTAACGCTCAGAGAAAGCGGCAATGCTGACACTGGATACGCAGTCGTGGTGGTAAAACGTACAGACGAAATCTACCCATTTCTGGCGTCCATCCTCGCGCACCGGGCTTGTAAACAACTCGTTTATCCCCGGAAACACGCAGTCAAGCAGTGAAATGAGGTTGTTTTGCAGCGACACTACCGTTTTCATGTGCAGATTGTACTGCCGCGAAAACAGCTTGAGTTGCTGACGTGTGATATCTGTCTGTGTGTACTCGCGCATCTCTTCCCAATATTCAAGACCGTACCGTGCGATCTTCACCGCATCAGCTTTGTCGGTCTTGACCTTTCGGAGCGAATTGTTACCGAAGTCCTTGATGAGCTTGGGGTTGACCGCGCTGACAAAGAATCCAGCCTCCTGAAGCGCCATAACGACCGGCTCGTGATAGCGCCCGGTTGCTTCAAGGATAACACGGGTATTCCCGTCAATCAAGCGCAGCGCTTCCGATAGTGCTGACAGACCCTCACTTGTGTGAAAAAACTCACGTGGCGGCAGGGAAACCTCGCCAAACGGGCGCATGGCGGCAACAACGCTTCTCCCCTTAGAAACATCAATTCCAACGGCTGTGTTCATGAAAAACCTCCTGATGATTTGACTTCGCACTCGGCTCCGCCGTTCTTTCATTGCCGATTCAATCTCCTTGGTTACGCGAACACACCCGATACCGGGCGGGACGACCTGCTCAAATCGAACTGCTGTCAATGAGAGAGACGGCTGACGGACTCCTTTGCGGACGTAGTTAGTCCTTGGACAATTAGGTCAGACCGAAGTTCTCCCATTGTACAGCCTTGGCAACAAAAACGAAACGAGCACGGCTGGCTGCCGTGCCTGTACCGTAATTTATATTGTAGGAGGAGGACATTTAAATGAGAGGTTTTAACAAGAAGGCAATGGTCGGCGGAATTCTGGCGCTGTCTCTCGTGCTGGCAGGCACTGGGTACGCCTATTGGACCGATACCCTGAACGTCACCAACAAGGTCGCCACGGGTGATTTGGACGTCACGTCTGGGCCTGTATGCCCAGTACAGCGAAGACGATATGGGCAACTGGAGCGTCTATGACGGCATTGGCAACGGCTATGCCGATAAGCTGTTTTTCAACAACAACGGGCGGGACTATCAGACGCCCAACCACAACTCCGTTGTGGGCCGCGACGGCAATGAAAATTCTGCCAACGGCCAGTATCGCGCTCGCGCCAACGGCTATAACGATGTGAGCTTTGCCGCGGGCTACGAGGACGGCGCGACCATTGGTAAGCAATACGGCGATTATTTGGACGCGACCATTGGCAGCGACAACATTGAGCTTGAAGTGAACAATATGTATCCCGGTTATGGACAGTTGTTCCGCAGCAATATTATTAATCTGTGCACTGTTGCGGCGAAGCTGAGCGCGCTGTCCTTCTCCGCCACCGGCAATGAGGGCGGGACGCTTGACGCCGATGCTGCCAATATGCTGGGCCTTGCGCTGCGCGTCACCGACGAGCAGGATAAGCAAATCTATGATCTGGCCACGGGCTCTAACGCCACCTTTACTCTCGGCGACGTAACCTTTGTCAGACTAAGTGCCCTGACGAACGCCACGGTGAAGGAAGTGAACCAGATGATGACCGCCAGCAAGCCCTAGGGCAGAATGGATCTCTATATCGGTGTTGCCATGGATCCCGACGCTGCGGGCGTGTATACCACCGGCAACACCGCCGTCAAGGCCAACAAGAATGATGCAAATACCCAGAATCAGTTGGCTACCATCTCTGTTGACTTTGCATGGGATCAGTTCAACGCGACGCAGACCGCGGCTAAATAACCAAAATCCACGCAAGCTTTTCGCAGGATAAAGAAGCGGCCGGGGCAAAACATTGTTTTGCCCCGGCCGTTGTTTCCGCATAAGCACACGGGATGAAATATTATTAGCAAATAAATCAGTCCGAGCCGTAGCGGCAGCAATGCACGCCGCGTTGCGCCCGGTTCAGGGACCTCGAGGGCATGGAATAAATATTTCCGGCTTGGCCGAGATCGCGTGCAGGTCGGTTACTGCGGATAATTTTTTTCACAGCATACAGCATAATGTGCGATTTATCGCGGCCAATGACAGCGTGGACAGCAAAGAAATCGACAACAAATTCACTTCGGTTCCGCAACGTTATGGATGCGGGATTTGCATAAAGTATGTTAAAAATTTAAGCAGCAAGCCAACAGGCAGTATTATCAAAAGAGAAACAGCCGACAGATGCTCAAGACGAGCGCCTGGGAGCTGTTTTGTGGTTTTGGAGGTTATCTCGGTTATCTTAAAATTGCGGCGACTCCTATGCTGCCAAGAGTCTTGTGCATAATCTCACAGTATGCCGCAAGATAATTTTTGGAGTACTGCCAATCATCCACCTGTATTGGATGATTCAGCTAATATTAACTATTGCATCATCCAATAGGTCCTTGGTCCGTGGGGCGCCATCCACCAAAAGAACCTCCATAATTCGCCATGTCATTCCCTCTTCATCAGGATGAAAGTTAGGGTGATAGTAGGAAAGACGGATGCTGTCCAGAGAGAAACATTCCTCCACCGCGGTGATGCAGTCAAGGGCAATCGGAGTGAGAATTGACTTCATCTGTGCCTCGTTGGGAAGGGCTGGGTTGTCATAGTCCGTATAGTCTATCCGCAGGTGGGTGATGGGGGTCATCGGGTCAGCATAATCCCAGACGATAGAACAGGAAAGAAAGTTTTGTGACTTTCCGGAAACATGGGTGCGAAACAGCTTGGAAATCACCTCCGCCGCTCCGGTGTCCTGCAAAAATGCGTCACTGCGATGGCGGTCCCCCACGGTATCTCGATTGGGATTCGTGTAAATGGTACAAGTCTCTTCTCCCACATAGACATCCGAGCTAAAGGCGTTGTCGACAGGGTTAAACACTGTTTTTCCCAGAGATGCCTGAGGGGAAACCACCTGACAATTGTCCTGAGCCACCCCCCACGCCATTAGCTTGCCAAAACCCAGCGGAAAGCCAACCACGGTGGAGATACCCAGATAAAGGATGAGAGAAAGTGCACCGACGATAAAATGGGCCTGTCGTCCCGTTGCCTTGTGTATCTGCATAGCGCAACCTCTCATTTCTTATAAATCAATTATAAAATTCACTTATTCTGCACCACGATTGTGAATGAAGGCGGTTATTTCTATATTTAATATAGCATAACCCTTTACCTTCGTAAAGCACATGATTATGGCGTCTTTAACCAGTGGGCGCCATTCACGACAACTGCATCGGAGCTCTTAAAATACGAACCGGAGGATATTCCTGAAGTGGATGCCCACATGAAAGCAAGAAAGGATGCAGATGTCAGCTACATCCTGGCGCGGATTGCGTAATACACATTTTTGAGCATAAAAAAGCAAAATGTCCTTATAGAATCCTAAGATCCTATAAGGACATTTTGCATGGTCCGAGTGGCGAGACTTGAACTCACGACCCCTTGACCCCCAGTCATGCAAAATGATAGAATTATCAATGGGTTCGTCGGTTCTTACTGCAATAAGTCTGCAATAAGTAAACACTCTCGATCCCCAATTTTCTGCCATTCCAGTGGGCTCTAATCGCCCTTTCTAAGATTAAATTTCGTTTGTGATTTTACGCAGATCAGATATGCTTACGTCCTCATAGTATCGGAGCATTTCTTCACTAGTATGTCCTATCAACTTTAGTTTGTCCTTGCTGGCGGCGTTCACGCGTTTCATTAGAGTGGCAAAAGTGTGGCGGCAGCTGTGCGGTGTATATGTATGTCTTTGTTTCCCATCTACTTCGTAGGTGGGGTTATCCAATCCGACGGATTCGAGCAGAGCATAGAACGCCGCTCTATAATTCTTAAGAGGCATCTTTGACCCGTCTGCCGCGCAGAATACCGGACCAGTTGCCTTGTTTTTAACCAAGCAATCAATAATGGGCTGGATTTTAGGGGAAACTGTAACAGTCCGGTCTTTTCCAGCTTCTGTCTTGGCTCCGCCCACAAAAGCTTTTTCAGCCCGATCGTAGTTTCGCACATCCAGAGATAGGAGTTCCGATGGCCGAAACCCAAGATAACACTGACAATACACATAGTCTGCGGTGTCAATTTTCCCAACAGAGTTTTTTATTTTCTCTAGATACTCGTCCGGGATCCCAGTCCCGCCAACTCCATCTTCACCCGAAACTTTTAAATAATCTGCAAGATTTAATTTTTCCGGGAAATACCCGCGCGGGATACCGTATTTATATATCAATCCGCAGGTGGTCCTCATATTTCTCTTTGTTGCTTTCCCTTTAGGACACGCATCAACGCATTCTTGCAAGTCGTCAATATCGATATCGGAAGCCAGTTCGTTCCAAATTGGCTTAAAGTATTTAATGGCTGCTTTGTAGTTCCCCAGCGTATTCGGGCCAGCCCTGTGTGTGGGGAGCCATGTATCGTAAATATCCTTAAAAGTGGTCTTCGCCTTTCTGTCAGCCTTTGCAGATATCTTCGTGATCCCGATGTTTGGGAGAGCGTTCACCGCGTCCCTGCGACGAGAGAATGATTTGGACGCTGTTTTTCGATGGCGCTTCCCATTTTCATCGGTGAAATACCCCATTGTCTTTACGGCTATGTATGATTTCCCGCGCTTGTAGATCGTTCCTTGCCCATTCCCGCGCGACTTCGTGTTTTTCTTCTGAGGCTCCTGTTTAGCGCCGCACTGGCAACAAAACGGGCCATCTGTGACTTCTTGGCAGCACTTAGCACAAATCATTTGCATTTTCCTCCAAATCTGATATGATAAGAGGGCAGAAGGCCCACAAAGCATCTGCCCCTAGAACCGCTTCGGTGTTAGCGCACCGGAGCGGTTATTTTATTTTGCTTTTCTTCCGTTTCATAGAAATAATATATTGAATAATCCACATGAAAATATCTAATTTTAAAACAATTTATCTAAAATATAAATAATATTTGACATATTCCACAAATTAATGTCGGCATACTCACATCCTATTGATTTATTGCCAGTAAGGTGGAATAATTTGGAATGAAGAACAAAGTGCGTGAAATTAGAGAGAGACACGGGTTAACTCAGAGGCAATTGGCCATCCTTTCAGAAGTTGGAAGAAGTACAATTTCAAACACTGAAACAGGCCGATATATTCCGCGCGTTGATGTAGCTATCAGGATTGCACGACAACTTCACACTCCGGTGGAGAGGCTGTTTTTTGTTGGAAAGGTGGAAAGAAAATAATTGTATAAGTGGAATATAGAAAAAGTAACAGATAAATTGGTATAACCGACAATTTACTACAAGAAATCTGTGTGCTATACTGGACTCAATGAATAGAACAAAAGTTCTAATATGCGGGAGGGCGGCTGGATGAAGGCGGAACAAGATGTGCATTGTGGTAAATCGCTCATCAGGACCATGGAAGTGCGGGATGCGGCTACATATATTTCACGTCTCACAGTCTGTGAGAAATTGCAACTCAACGAGCTGCTAAAAGTCCTTGAACAAACGCGTCAACCTTCTCCATCTCTTCGGGAGTAAGGCGGCACAAGCGCCCAATCAATTCAGAGTTTAAAAGTTCCTCGTCGATATTGACGGGGGACTTTTCTTTTTGCTCCGATCCTATCAGGAAGTCTGTTGTTACACTGAAATAATCTGCAATTTTTTTAAGCGTGTCGCTATTTGGAGTGAGTCCACGCTGCTTCCACGCCGTAGGGTGCGATTTGCTTAGCCCAATTTCAAGCGCCGCCCTAGTTGGAGACAGCCCTTTATCCTCGCATAGCGAACGGTATATGTCATAAAACACAAGTTACAGCCCCTTAATTTGTTAAACTTTGCCTATTGATAAGTACAACAAGTTAGGCTATAATGCATTCATAGAGTTCAACAAATTGAACCGACGAACTTATATAGCCTTGCGGTTTACTTTGATTTCTAGCAAAGTTATTGTAACCCGAAAGTTTAATAAGTTCAACTGTTTTCTAAAGATCGGAGGTGATATTTGGATGATTGCACAATGGACATCAGAACTTGTCGGCAGAATGCACCAAGAAAATGTAAAAAAGAAAGCGCTTGCGTCGGAAGTCGGTTGGTCGTATACATACACCGTATCTGTTATCAACGGAAAGAAGTCTCCGAGGGGAGCGCAAGAAAAGTTGAACTCTGCACTGAACCGAATTATCGCATCTAGATGAATTGTGGAAGGAGAAGCATGAACGAACTAATTAAGGTTACATACGACAATGACCGCCCGCTTGTTTCGGCACGGGAACTGCATGGTTTTCTGGAAGTTGAGACCCCCTATCGTAAATGGTTCCCCCGGATGTGTGAGTATGGATTTTCAGAAAATCAAGACTTTTCAGTCGCGGACATTTTTGTCCATAACTCCGGCGGAGGTCCGCAAAGCCAGAAAGACGCGGCGTTGTCCCTCGACATGGCAAAGGAACTCTGTATGCTCCAGCGCAACGAAAAAGGCAAGCAGGCCCGCCAATATTTTATCCAGCTTGAAAAGGATTGGAACAGCCCGGAAAAAGTCATGGCGCGAGCGCTACAAATCGCAGACCGAAGAATCCGGACGCTGGAAACCGAAAACGCCATTCAGAAACAGGCAATCGCAGATTTCGAACCCATCAGGCAGTACATCGACGCCATCCTCGAAAGCCCGGGGGCGATGGCAACGACCCAAATTGCCGCCGACTACAACATGAGCGCACGGAAACTGAACGCGATTTTGAATGAAGAAGGAATCCAGCGAAATGTAAACGGTCAATGGATTCTCTACCGCAGGCATATGGGAAAGGGCTACACGAAATCCAAAACGTTCAGTTTCGTGCATACCGACGGTCGCCCCGACACAAAGCCGCAAACCCAGTGGACACAGAAAGGGCGCTTGATGATTCATGAGCTACTTTCAAGGCGCGGTATTAAGGCGGACATGGATGCGAAAGGTATAGTGAAAGGAGAGGGAGTCCCGTATGACCTTGCATCAGATTGAGGCCGATGCGCGCGAAATTCTGATTCCGGCAGATATTGCGCCAATTCTCGGCTGTGACCCGCATGACATCCGTGTAGCGGCGCATCAGAGGCCAGAGCTACTAGGTTTCCCGGTTATCTTAATTGGAAATCGCGTGAAAATCCCACGGTTGGCCTTTTTGGAGTTCATGAAAGGGAAGTCCCACCCTCAACAGCAGTTCCGCCTACATACCAACGTGAAGTGAAAGGAGAAAACCATGGAGGAACTTAGAAAAAAGACGATTGCCGCCCTCACTAAGCAGGTGGAGCTGCTTAGCAAAGACGGCAATGCGCTAGTGGATAGGGAACTGACGAACACATCAGTTCAAGCACTTACCGGGCTTTTGCATGAACTTATGCAAGTAGATTACGCCCACCCCTTAATGGCTGAATAACAGGCAGTGGCCACATCAACCGCGTCAGACGGTCTAATTGGGTTTGCGTGGTCCGATCCGTTCCAACTTTGAATAATTGCGGTTGCCAGTTCAACAGCCAATTCCTTATCTGTTTTATTCATATTTTCACCTCCTTTCGCCGCCATTCTACAACGAGAGGAAGAATTTTACAACAAGTGATTTTATCTAGCAAGCAATCTTTACACCCGATACCTCCCCGCGCAGGCAAAAACATTTGGAGGTATTTGTATGCAATACATCATCAATCAGGACCGCGACCTCATGATCGAGAAATCCGATCTTTTTATCAAGCCAAAATACAGGAAAGGCATTTTGCTTGGATTCAATCTTTACTGCAAGGCCGGATTTTTCAGCAAGGTTCTACTGGGGACGTTTGACAGTTTGAAGGAGGCCGAAGCCGAAAAAGACCGGGTCAACGCAAGCGAGGACGGCTACATCCTTGTGGATGGGTACGAACCTTCTTGCGAGGATGACGGCCCGGCGTGGGTTTTCAATGGGCCCAGCATCAGATGTTTGAGGCCGGAAGAGCCATTGGGGCCAATTACGGAGGCGCTAAATGATTGATCGGATTGTTGAGGCGTTCCGGGAGCATCCGCTCCTCGCCGACGCTATGCCGGTGCTGGTTTTGGTTGTTGGGTACATTCTAATTAAATTTTGAAAGGGGACACATGAAAAATCAAAGCCAGGAGCATTCTTACGCGGTGAGCCATTGGAGCCACGGAACGATTACCGTGCAGGCGCAGAATGCGGCACAAGCAAAGCGGTCGGCGTGCAGATTTTTTGGAATCAATCCGTCGGACTATTGGTGCGGGATGTCCTGTTTTTCCGCCTGTAGGATTTGAATGGAGGCCGCATGACCTACTTTTTTACCATCGTCGGCGTGTGCGCCTGCACCAGCGGATTTTTCAAAATCATCGACCGCATAGAGCGGCCCAGAAAAATTAGGAGGTTTTCAT
>NZ_DALZCH010000109.1:0-10449 GCF_031978065.1 Oscillibacter sp. | reverse complement strand
CACCGTTCCGCCGCCCTGTGCGTTGGTAATGTCGAACTTTCCGTTGTGCAGAGTGACGATTTCGGTGCATACTGCAAGGCCGATGCCACTGCCCCGGGCCTTGGAGGAGCCCTTGTAAAACTTCTGCTTCACATAGGGCAGCTCCGCCTCCGGAATGCCGGGGCCGAAGTCCCGCACCCGAACCACCTCATATTCGTTTTCAAGAGCCACGGAGGCGGCAATCCGTTTGCCGGAGCCGCCATGCTTGGCGGCGTTATCCAGCACGTTGCAAAACACCTGCTTCAGCCGTTCCGGGTCCGCGGAGATAGGGGGGAGGTCCTCGCCGTCGGCGTCATAGTCCAGCTCAATGTCCTCCTGACGGAACAACTCTCGATAGGTAAAAATCGCGTCCTCAAATTCACTGCGAAGGTCTACACCCGCCTCTACCCGCAGGGTGAAGCGCCCGTCCTCCATTTTGGAGAATTCCAAAAGCTCCTCCACCATGGTACTTAGGCGGCGGGCCTCCCGCAGAATAATGCGGATGCCCTTGCGAAGCTGGGCCGGGTCGCCTGAGGCGTCCGCCAGAATTGTCTCGCCCCAGCCGTTGATGGCGGTAAGAGGGGTGCGCAGTTCGTGGGATACGGAGGAGATAAACTCCGTTTTCATCTTCTCGTTCCGCCCAATTTTCATCGACATGTCATTGATATTATTCACCAGCTCGCCCAGCTCGTCGGTGTACCTGTTTTCAATTTGAAGCCCGTAGCCCCCGGCGGAAATCCGCTTCGCCGCATCGGACACCACCGCCACCGGCTCCACCACCCGGTTAATGAACAAGAGGTTTGAAACCACCACCATCGCCATGCAGACCGCCGCAATCAAAAATACCGCCAGCACGGATAAAAGCACCTGCCGGTCCACGTCCCGCAGGGCCGTCACCAGCCGCAGCACGCCCACCACCCGGCTGTTAAACATCAGCGGGTAGGACACGGAGAGGATGCGCTCTCCCGTGGCGGGATCCTCCCCCTGAAAGACGGCCTTTTCCCCGGTGGAAACCGCATCGGGAATGTCGGCTGTTTTGGGAGAGGTTCCCACGGTGAGTCCGTAGCTGGAGGCCTGAATGCGTCCGCTGGGGCTGATGAACTGCAATTCAATGCGGTCCTTGTCCTCAAAAGAATCGGTAGAGTACACCGCCATCTGATAGTACTCCGCGTAGCTGTTCATAAAATAGCTGTTGAAGGAGTCTGCCGCTTCCTGCGCCCGAATCTCCAGGCCCCGCTGCATCCCGCCGTAATAATAGCTGGCAACGCCGGCGGAAAACAGCGTCACAATCAGCACCAGCAGGGCAAGCACGGGCATAATGGTGTTGAGAATCCACCGCTGGCGCAGCCCGCCGATGTGCAGATATTTTTTTCGCATACTTCCGCCTATTTTCGGCATGATTCTCCGTCCTCTTTTTCCTTTTATCGTCAGCGCGGTGTCACAGGCCCCATTTGTAGCCGTAGCCCCAAATGGTGGTGATAAACGCGGGGTTTGCCACGTCGTCCTCAATTTTCAGACGGAGCCGCCGGATGTTTACATCCACGATTTTCAGCTCGGCAAAATAGTCCCGTCCCCAGACCGTGTCCAAAATCTCCTCCCGGCTCAGGGCCTTTCCGGGATTCTCCATAAACATCTTCACAATGGAATACTCCACCTGCGTCAGTTTAATGCGCTTGCCGTTTTTCTCCAACGTGCGGTTCCGGGTGTTCAGCAAAAAGGGAGGCTGGCTCAACTCCCCGGCAGGCGCCGGGTCCTCGCCCCCCGCCCTGCGAAACAGGGCGTCCACCCGGGCGGTAAGCTCGGCAGGGGAGAAGGGCTTTGTCACATAGTCGTCCGCCCCGGTCATCAGGCCCGTCACTTTGTCCATCTCCTGAGTGCGGGCGGTGAGCATGATGATGCCGATTTTTGTGTTGGTGGCGCGAATCCGGCGGCAGACCTCAAATCCGTCGATACCCGGCAGCATAATGTCCAGCAGCGCCACGGTCACGTCCGGGTTTTCCCGCAGCCGATCCATGGCTTCCTCGCCCGTTTCCGCCTCGATGGCGTCGTACCCTGCCCGGCGCAGATTGATGACAATGAAATCGCGAATGCTGGACTCGTCCTCCAGCACCAAAACTTTTTTCATGAGTGCTCCGTCCTTTCCAGGTAATCTCAGTTGTCTCCCGCCAGCCATTCTCCCGTGATCAGGCTGAAAGCGGTGCGCAGTTCGTCTTCCGTCATGCTCAGGGGCCATGCGTTGTTGGCCTCCGGCAGCAGCTCCGCCGAGTAAACCGTTTCGGCCCGGCGGCTGAGAATGAACCGCCCGCCCCGCATGGCCTTAATCTCCCGGCTGTTTCCGGTGACGGCGCTGATTTTCAAAAATTCCCGCGTCCCGGTATCATCGCGGTAGGAGAAGGTCACGGTGGCTTCCTCCGGGCCGGAGTCCCGCCGGACTGTCACCTGATTCAGCCAGCTTTCCGGCAGGACCAAATACCAGCCGTCCTCCACGTCATGGTAGGTAGACGCGACCCGCGTGGAAGCGCCCGAAATGTCGTAGCCCCGCCACTCGATGCGGTAATAACCCTGCCCGCCCTCGGACATGGCGATCAGCGCCGGAACCGGCGCTTCGGTGGTTTTGTCACCATTGATGTCCGTGGGGTAGAGGGAGAGAAAACGGGCGATCTCGGTGGAAATACCGGTAATGTCGGAGAGCACAATGTTGTCCAGCTCCCCGTCCCGGTCCACCAAAATATCTGTGATGGCGGTGGTGGAATCAGAGACGCCTACCACAAAAAGCGCCGGCGTTCCATCCTGCAAGGCGCCGGATACCACCCGGCCCAGATTGCTCAGCTCCGCCATGGTGACGGATATTTTACAGGAGGATTTCAACGCCATGGTTCCGTCCTGCCAGACATATCGCTCGGCGACGCCCATGCCCTCCGTGTCCGCCCGGAAGGCAACCAGCTCGCTGCGGCCGTCTGCGTCCAGATCGGTCAGGACGTACTTAACATAGGTGGTGCGCAGCAGCTCCTCGGGCTGCTGACCGCGCAGGGCGTAAATCGTCAGCGCCTGCATCTCGGAGGCGGTCTTCCAGCCCACCGCCAGCTCCGTGTAGCCGTCCCCGTCAAAATCGCTGTATACGATGCTGAAGATGGCGCTGCCGCTGCCTTCAATCACGGCAGAGCGATGGTAGCTTCCGTTGCTGGCGCTGAAGATATAAATTTTCAGAGGCTTTTCCTCATTGGGCTTGCGCATGAAGGCAAGGGCTTCCTCTTGTCCGTCTCCGTCCAGATCCACCAGTTGCACCGGTTGGATGTTGGACCCGGAGGTGGGCGCGGCATATTCCGCGCCCTCTTCAATCAGCGTGTTGATGCTGGCCTCCAGCTCCCGATATTCGGCAGGAAGACTGGGCAGGCTGTAAAGGTCCTCCGCGGTTTCCGGCTTTAGCCCGGCGCAGCCGCTCAAAAGAAGACAGAGAGCCGAGAAAAGCGAGACTGCGGCCATACATTTCAGCTTGTTTTTCAATAGGTCCGCCTCCTTTTCGCCGCCCCGTTAGGGCCTAAACTCTTTTTATCTCAATTATAACAGTATATCATACCTTTTATCGGTTTGGTAGTGTTTCTTCACGTTTCCCGGCGCAATTTACCGACTGTTCACGTTCCGAAATTTTCCCTGCGGCGGTTCAGCCCCAATTTTCGCAAAATTGCACTTTACATTTCCAAAAATCATGCTATAATATCATTTGTCTCTGGCTCCGGAGGATTCCGGCGTGCGCCCTGCCTTTTGGGGAGCGTCTTGCTTGGCTGGAGCCGCAGTCGGATAGTCTGCCAGAAATATTTGGGGGCGTAGCTCAGCTGGGAGAGCAAGCTATCCGCAAAGCGGGCCCTGCCCACCTGACAACTTGCACAAAGAAAAATTCGAAAATTGAACAGATTCCGCAACTTGGGGGCGTAGCTCAGCTGGGAGAGCGTACGGTTCGCATCCGTAAGGTCGAGAGTTCGATCCTCTTCGTCTCCACCACAACATTTAACATACGAACCCTTGGATTGTAAGAGTTCGTATGTTAAACGCAATGCTCCACCATGAAAACGGCTAAATCGAATGATTTAGCCGTTTTTTCATAACTATTTTGAGAGGATCGAGGGCCTGCGAACCGAGCGTTTCCACTTTTTTTAGGAAAAGAGCCATCGCTCGGTTCGCATCCTAATATACCATCGTTAAAAAAGAAAAGTGGAATGCTCTTGAAACCTGCCAGATAACTCTATCGGAAAAGTACTCTAAAAACATTAAAAGTTGCGAACCAGACCCGGCGAGCGGTTCGCATCTAAGCAGCCTCAAAGCATTGCAAATTCACGAAAAACAATCCTAATATCCATATTACCAAAGATCGATACTCGTTCAATGATCGGGGTGAGTATCATTTTTTGTGCTGGAAATTCTGCTTTCGCCCAGTCCGTTGCAAGTAAACGGATTTGCAGAGACGATTTGTTGCGTTCAAAATACTGCCGGAGTTCTTCCTGGATATACTCATCAATCTTCTGAGCACGATAAGAAGTGGAGCCACAACACCGCCCTTTATACTGCGTTCGGTTGTAGCATTTGTAGATTGGAACTCGCTCAGATACTTCGGCACATGGATGATGACTTTTCCGAGCGGTAGAGGCAAAAATCTTTCCTCCACAGTGTCCACAGTACACATTTCCGGATAAAAGCGCCTGTCCGCTTACCCTTTGCGGGATTTGCCGTGTTTTGCGTTGCTCCGCGATTTGCTGGGCTACAGCGAAGGTTTCTGATGAGATGATTTTCGGTTCCGTCAGATCGTCTGATCGGCGGTCTCCCCAGACCAATCGCCCGGTGTACTGCTCTCGTTCCAATATGCCTCGAATGCTGCTGAAATGAAACTTTTCTCCATTGCGGTTGTAAATGTTCTGTTCCGCTAGGACTGCTGCAATTTTTCGGCTGCCGTATCCGTAGTGGATACGGTAATCAAATATTTTTTGAATAACTGCAGCTTCATCCGGTTGTATGGCCAAATCGTGGATTTCATGTCCACGATTGTTTTTTCGCCCGGTTTTAATAAGCTGATACCCATACGCGCAGCGTCCACCGCAGAAGAACCCCTCCACCGTCAGCTGTCCCATGCGGGTTTTGATGCGCTCAGAAGTTTTCAGGCTCTCGCCGGAGGCCTGCCAGTACCGAATGTAGTTCATCAGTTTGTCAACGTGGGAGTCGAATCGCTGCTGGCCTTCCGTGACGCTCCAGATTTCCACGCCATACATCGAAAGATCTTCCACGAAGAACGGAGTTTCCGAATCTCGCCGTCCAAGTCGGGCAAACATAAAGACAAGAAGGATGTCGAACTTTCTCAGCTCGGCATCCTTCTTGATCTGTTGAAGCACCTTGCGATCCTGTATTGGCGTCTTAAAACCGGAAATCCCCTTTTCATAAAGTTCCTTGATAATCCCCCACTGGTGTGTTGCCGCAAACTCCCGACACGCCTGCCGCTGCATGGGGATATCACCCTCTCGAAGCTGTTGGACGGTGGATACGCAGTAAAGGCAATAAACTCGTTTCATCTGTAATTCTCCTAATATTTAATGGGAGAATTATATACAATGATGTTCTATCTGTTATGGGAGATTCTGCTTAAAAACAATATAGGAAGTTCATTTGTACCATCATGGGAAGCTTATTAATTCTGCTAAAGAACAAAGTCCCAGGTCGTGCTACCAACAAAATTAAGGCGATTTAATAGCTGCAATAAAAGCCGAAGATTCTCATTTTATCCCGTTGGACAGTGATGTTACGATTCCACTTTTTCACGACACATCTTTATGTTCTCCGCAGCAAAAACATAGTCGATTTTTTTTGTATCCTGTTATATACTATGTTAAAATTATTCATCAGTCCTAAAGTCAGCCTTTACGAAACAAAAGGAGCAGACCGATGATTAGTATTGCAATATGCGACGACGAATTACAGCAACTTGAGCGAGCTAAGGGCTTGCTCAAGCAATATGCTTTTGAACACTCGCAATATGATATAAAAATCCATTTCTTTGCTGCGCCGTTAGAGCTGCTTTCTTTTGTGTCAGCAAATGGCGGATTTGATTTATTGCTGCTTGATGTTTATATGGACGGTATTCTAGGAACAGATGCAGCACGAGAGCTACGGGATATGGGTGATAAGTGCCAGATAATCTTTTTGACCACCTCGCGTGACCATGCGATAGACGCTTTTTCACTGGATGCCGCACATTATCTGGTTAAGCCTTATTCCGAAAACGAGTTCTTTTCGGCGCTTGACAAAGTGATGGAAAAGCTCACAAAAAAAGACAAAGTTTATATTACAATCAAATCAACAGATGGTATCAGCCGTGTGGACTTAAACAAGCTCGTATACTCTGAAACAGATAACCATGTTCAGAAATTATATTTGTCGGACGGCAGAGTAATCAGTGTTCGCAAATCCTCAACCGAGCTATTCGAATTGCTCGAAGAAGAACCGCGTTTTTACAAATGCGGCAGTACCTATATCATAAATATGGACTACATTGTAGAGCTCTCATCCAAAGGCGTGGCCTTTTCTTCAGGCGCCAGGATTCCGATTCTAAGCCGAAAATACATGGAACTAAAAAAACTGTACATGGATTACAGCTGCCGCTTCTGAAAGGGGGGAGCCTTATGCATATATTGTTAGGTCTATTGGTTCTCTTTAGGTTTTTACAGACGGCAGCTTACATCAGCCTGTTTTTTTTCTCGCTCATCAAGCTGAGGCAACCCAGAAAAAAACGAGTCGCAATTACCGTTGCGATTTATATTGCCGTTGCCAGCGCATATTGTGCCTTTCTATTTGTATACGGGCAGGAGAGGGCGGAACGCCTGATTATACCCGTCGAAATCGGGCTGTGTTTGATTCTGCTTATCATCTGTTCTGCGGACAAATGGGCGATATCGCTTTTTGTCATGTTTACTCAGTTCAATTTATATCTTGGGATATGCTATCTTTCGGATGTGTGCGCCACGGAAGCCTCGGGGCTCACATACCAGTTTGAGTATTTAATATACCGAACCGTGCTGTTCGGCGCATTTTTGTTTTTCAATTTCAAATATCTGCGACCTCGCTTCCGCAGACTTGTAGATGTCATCGGTAAAGAGTGGAAATTAATCACACTGGCCGCCTTCTTCTTTTATGTTCTGGAGGCCGTTATTCTATATTGCCCGCGTTTTTACTGGTATGAGACGGACAACCGCTGGTATCTCGTTGCAAGCTCTTATCTGGTGTTTTTCAGCGTCTACTTGCTGATCTTTCGATCGATCAGTGCAATTGTGGGAAAATATGAGGCTCAGGAGCGGGAAAGAATCCTTGCTCAGCAAAACAAGATGTGGGAGGAACAGCTGGAGGAGCAGAAAAATGCCGTCAATGCTGCCCGTCGCGACCGCCACGATCTTCGCCATCACTATGACACTCTTTTGTCGATGCTGGAGGGCGGAAAAACACAGGGAGCCGTGTCTTATCTGACTGCACAGACGCAGAGAACAGAGAGCGTCGTTCTGTCCGCCGTTTGCCAGCATCCTGCTGCAAATGCCATCCTGTCAAGATGGGCGGCTCGGGCAAGGGAGAACGGCATCAGAACTGAAATAGATGCGAGCATACCCGCAAATCTTCCGATGGACGACGTTGCGCTGGCTGGCATTCTTGCAAATGCCTTTGAAAATGCCGTAGAGGGCTGCCTGCGTACACCTGAAGGCGCGGCGCGGTTTATCAGCGTAAATATCGCTTATTCCGTTTATAATGGAGCCGGAAAACTTCACATTGTTTTTGAAAACTCATGCGCGGATAACATCGTTTTTGAAAGCGACCTCCCAAAATCACAGAAGCCAGGTGGCGGAACCGGAACAAAGAGCATTGCCTACGCCGCCGAACGCTACAAAGGCATGGCGGAATTTACCGCGCAAGATGGCGTGTTCAGGACACGTGTTCTGCTCCACTTATCGCAGCAAGCCTGAGAAGTCTGACAGAATCCGACATTTACGCCAAATATCCTGCAATTACGCCACGGCCGGTTTTCGGCCGTGGTTTTCTTTTATAATCCATACTAAGAAATTAGCTTTGAGGGAGTGACTTTAAAGATGAGAGAACCCGGTGACCGAACCACGGATGTAAAGGCGGCGCCCGGCAGACTTGAAATGGCGCGAGGCGACGTCTGCGACGCTTTTGAGCAGGATGCAGACCGGCTATTCTCTAACCGGGAGTGCTGGTATTGCAAATATGGGAATTTCGGTATTTTAACCGAGCATCCCACGCAAAACGGGGTATGTACTTATAAGACGACAATGAACACCATTCATAATTCATTCGCAAAGCGGCACGAGAACGATACATCCGTTCAGGCAAGCAAAAGACAGGAGGAAAAGACAAAATGAAAAAGAGACTTTTAAGTATTTTGCTTTCGGTGTGTATGGTGCTGACCCTACTGCTGGGCTTTACACAGCCCGCAATGGCGGCGGGGGAAGTAACATTACTTGTAAACACTTCCGCGGCAGATGACAGCCACGCCCGCGGAACGGGCGCGAACTATAAAACACTTGCCGGTGCGGTTGCCAAGGCTGTGAGCGGCGACACAATCAAGTTCGAAACTGATTGTGTGGTCGATGCAACTGTAATGATTGAGGGTACAACGTTAACCCTTGACCTGAATGACAAATTAATTACGTGCGGCGTTGATAATTCCTATTATACGAATTATTTAATTAGCGTGGGAAATGGCGGAACCTTGACTGTGACCGATACTGGGAGTGGTTCGGGAAAAATACAATATCCTTCACCGATTGTGGTCACGTCCAACGGAACCGTCACTGTTGCCCGAGGCACGATAGAAGCTGCTTCGGCAGGAAATGGTCCGGCAATTCAATGCGGTAGCAGCGGAGGCACAGTTAATGTATCCGGAGGCACAGTCATTCTTAATAATGGAGGCTCCGAATCTTACGGTGCAATCAATAGCTTTGGAACGGTAAATGTTTCTGGCGGAACCGTGGTTGGAACCGGTGCCACTCCAGCAATCAAAAGCTCTGGAACAGTCAATGTATCCGGCGGTAATATTAGCTCATTGAGTTCTTTGACTGGCAGTACAGCCAATGTTACTGGAGGCAATATTGGATTATTCCGTATTATTTCTGGTGGCACAGCCTATGTTACTGGCGGCACTATAAATACAATCAATAATGATGGCACATTACAAAATCGTAATTCGCAATCCTTAAGCTTATATGTTTTCACCGGCGGCGACCCTGATACGGCAGTCTCGTCGCTTTCAGTGACACCTGATTTAGGCTACACCTATGGCTTAAATGATGTAAAAACCGATAGCGAGGGCAAAATTTACGTTTGGCTGCCAGCAGGAAAAACGAATGCCAGTGTAACTGCCGGGGGAAAAACCATGTCAATTGATTTTAGAATACGTGGCGAAGAAATCACCGGCTTAATATTACCTTATCCGGGCGCATATGGGCAAACGTTTGCTTTCTACGGAACCGGCTATTCAGGTCAAGTAACATGGTCTCCGCGCGCTACCCCTTTTCTGCCTGGAACAGTATATACGGGAACATTCATCCTTACAGCAGTTGATAGCTACACATTTACAGGAATGACAGGAACTTTTACGGTTAATGGAGCAACGTCAGTTACTGCATCCGATAATACCGGTTCAACCCTCAAATTGACTGTTGTTTTCCCTGAGACAGTATCTCCGCAAGCCGTCACGGTGGCGGTGAAAAGGAATGGAGATGTGTGGGCGGGTCATGGGAAAAGTTTAGCGCTATATAAGGACGGCATCAACACCTACACCTTGAATAGCAGCGGCTACAATGCATCGGTTCTTCCGGGGACTTACGATATTTATGTGGGTACAACCGATACAGGGGTGAATATCACTGTAAGCAAAGGTGGCGTCAACTCCGCAGCGGTTAATTATTATAGCGTTACCCTACTCACCGGCAACATGACTATCGCAGACTTCACGGGCGACGGCACATATTTAAGCGGCGAAACCGCGATCATCAGCGCGACGCCAGTCCCCGGCTATACTTGGGACAGATGGAGCGATGATGACACAACCATGACAAATCGCTCCATTATAGTCACCAAACAAATCGTCATGACAGCCAGCGCCACACTGACGCCCGCCACCAAGCCCACGATCACCGGTGTGACGGGCGCGAGCTTGACCTACGGCTATACCTCGGGCAGCGTGTCGGTCGCCGCCACGGCGGCTGATGGGCACACCATCACCGGCTACCAGTGGTATTCAAATTCCGCGAACAGCAATGCAGGCGGTACTTTGATTTCCGGTGCTACCTCCGCAAGCTGCGCTCTGGCAACAGGCAAAGCTGTCGGGACGACGGAATATTACTACTGCGTCGTTACGTCCACGCGCGCAGATAACAACCAAAC
>NZ_DALZCH010000108.1:0-10591 GCF_031978065.1 Oscillibacter sp. | reverse complement strand
CCCGCAGGCCATTTATAATGTAGCTTGTTCTCCGGTCAACCGGATAACATATAGGGATTTGCGGCAGGTTTGCTGTGTCCCCATCCCCTACGCATCTCCATCGCGGCGAACGTTGTTCGGCGCGAAGAGGAGGAGCAACAGAGCGATGTGAGCTTTGGCCGAAGGCCTAAGCAAACAGAGTGCAGTTTGCTCCGACGAAGTTGGTGCTGATTAGAGCGAGGGTCCACCCGTTCCCATTCCGAACACGGTAGTTAAGCTCGCTTCTGCCCACAATACTTGGCTGGCAACGGCCCGGGAAGACAGGTAGCGCCAACACAGAGCGGACAGTCAAATGACTGTCCGCTCTGTCTTTTTATCTTTCCGTTTCAAGTGTTCTTTCGCTTTTGTCTTGTTACCTGTGTAAATGAAAAATTGATTTTGCAAACCACTTCGGAAGAAAATCGACCGGATGATTGGTTCCGCCGACAGCTATTGAAGCGTATGATTTAGAGAGAGCGGCAAATACTCCTTGTTGCATGCACTTGCGTTTACGCGCTTATCGTGCTAAAATACTAAAAAGCTATAAACCTCACAATATATTTAAGAATGGAGGCCGTGTTTATGGATCGTAAAACCACTGGAATTGTAGCATATCTGACTTGGGTCGGATTGCTGATTGCGTTAATTGTCGGAGATCGGGAGGGGGCAAAGTTTCACCTCAATCAGGCACTTGTAATCTGGCTGGCCGGATTGCTGAGTATCATCCCGATCATCGGGTGGATTTGGGGCATCTTTTGCTTTGTCTGCGCGGTAATTGGCTTTATCGGCGCCATTAACGGCGAGGAAAAGGAAGTTCCTCTGCTGGGCCAGTTTAAGCTGCTGAAATAAGGAAAAGGAGCCGTGCATTGCACGGCTCCTTTATTTTAAGTGTCGAAAAGACTTTACCGTGTCGGTGTGATTGCATGGGCGGGTCTTTTGTCGCTGGCTTCGGTGGATAGATATCTTTCACATTATCTGGCCCTCACTAATCTTATACTGAAGAAAATAATGGAGCCAAATACCAAGCACAGAAAAGCGGGAAGAAACCAGCCGGGAAGTGTATTGGACAGGGAGGAATCAATGATAAGAAAGGAGAAAACTGCTGAAATCAGCAGTTGCAATGTGTCAAGCATGGCTCTCAAGATTTTATATACCCGTTCTTTGTTTTCCGCAGTAACGTGAACGCCGGTGTTCCAAGCCGATGGAAACCGGGATATTGCCGCCATCCCTAGATATATGATCCAGCCAAGGGCCAAGAAGATGAGCAACTCGTATTTACTTCCCCATCTGTCTATGGTACCCGAAGCATTGTAGTGTGCGGGCACTTGATCGGGTATTTTACTCCAGTTCAGCATCAGATATATGGCGCTTCCCAACAGCAAAATGAGGGATATAAAGTTTACTGCGGCATGATAGCTGCTCCTTTTTAATTTCACGGAGGAGGCCTTCTTTCAACTTTTTGTATGATGGTATCATATCACAGTGCTGATTGCAACGAATCTTGGCAAAATCCGAGGCTGCATGAACAGCCGATACTTCACTGTGGCCAAGACAGGCGGCGCGGCCCCTTGCAATTCGTGTAGCTTTTGGATATAATAAAACGAATAAACTTCTTGAGGGAATTGGGTGCTATATGCTGTATCATGTTTTAGCCGTGGGCGATGTGGTGAGCGAGCCGGGGCTTGCTCATCTGGAAAAGACGCTGCGGCCCCTGAAAAAATTGAAGAACATCGCTTTCACCGTGGTGAACGGTGAAAATGCCGCCGCTGTGGGACTGACTCCGGAACAGGCGGAGCGCATTTACGACGCGGGGGCGGATGTCATTACGCTGGGCAACCACAGCTTTGACAAGCCCCAAATTGTGGATTTTTTGGACGAGCACTCCTATATGCTCCGCCCCGCCAACTACACCCACCGTGCGCCGGGCCGAGGCTGGGGGATTTATGATTTGAACGGTGTGCGCATCCGTGTGGTGAACCTGATCGGGCGGTGCAATCTGAATTGGGGGGCGGACAACCCCTTCACCGTTGTCGACCAGCTTTTGACTGGCGAAAAGACGGATTTTACTCTGGTGGATTTTCACGCCCAGGCCACCAGTGAGAAGCTGGCCATGGGTTACTTTCTGGACGGGCGAGTTTCCGCCCTTTGGGGGACTCACACCCACGTGCCTACCGCCGACGAGCGGGTATATCCCAATGGAACGGGCTATATCACGGATTTGGGCATGACCGGCGCGGTGGAATCCGTGCTGGGGGTGAAGCCGGAGCAGTCTGTAGAGATGTTTTTGGGGGGCCTGCCGGGCCGGTTCCGGGCGCCCGAGGGGCCGGTAAAGCTTCAGGGAGCCGTTTTTACGCTGGACAGCGCCACCGGCCTGTGCGTCGGGGTGGAACGGGTGGACATCCGATAATGATGAGATAGAGGGGAACAGATTCATGTCAATCGAAAAGGTACGAGCTTATTTTCAAACGCAGGGCATTGAAGACCGCATCCGGGAGTTCGACGTGTCCTCCGCCACCGTGGATCTGGCGGCCCAGGCCGTGGGTGTAGAGGGTGCACGGATTGCCAAAACCCTTAGCTTCAAGCTGGGGGACCGGGTGCTACTGGTGGTCTGCGCGGGAGACGCCAAGGTGGACAATAGGCGATATAAGGACCAGTTTGGAGGAAAAGCCTCCATGCTCAGCCACGACGAGGCCGCTACGCTGGTGGGTCATGCCGTGGGCGGAGTGTGCCCCTTTGCGGTGAAGGCGGGCGTGGAGATTTATCTGGACGCGTCCATGCGCCGATTCGACACGATTTTTCCGGCGGCGGGCAGCAGCAACAGCGCCGTGGAGATGACCTGTGATGAGCTGGAGAAATACTCCGGCGGGACATGGGTGGACGTGTGCAAGGCCTGGCGGCCCGACGAACAGTAAAGGCGATGCTTCGATTTATTCACGCGTCAGATTTTCATCTAGACAGCGCGTTTCACGCTCTGTCGCCCCAGCGGGCGGCGGAGCGGCGGCGGGAGAGCCGGGAGCTAGGCGCGCGGCTGGCGGAGGAAGCTCTTCGCCGGGGCGCGGATTTGATGCTTCTCTCTGGCGACCTTTTTGACGGGACGAGCAGCTTCCGCGAGACGCCGGAGGAGCTGGCCCGGGGCCTAAGCCGCGCCGGAATCAGCGTGTTCATCGCCCCCGGAAACCACGACTTTTACTCCGCCGACAGCCCCTATGCCACGGTTCAGTGGCCGGACAACGTGTACATATTCAAGTCCGGAGAAATAGAGAGCGTGGACCTGCCGGATTTGAACTGCACAGTCCACGGCGCGGCCTTTACCGCGCCGGAGCAGTCGGCGGGACTTTTGACTGGGTTTTCCGCGCCACAGGACGGACGGATTCACCTGATGGCGCTCCACGGAGATGTGGAGCCGTCAGCCCCGCGCTACAACCCCGTAACGAAAGCGGAGATTGCCGCCAGCGGCCTTGCCTATCTGGCGCTGGGACATGTTCACGCTGCCTCCGGCCCCCAAAAAAGCGGAAGGACCCTGTGGGCCTATCCCGGCTGTCCGGAGGGACGGGGCTTTGATGAGCTGGGAGACAAGGGTTTTTATTTCGGCACCGTGTCCGATGAGGGGGTGGTGACGCTGGAATTTATACCCTTTGCCCGCCACCGCTACGAGATTCTGACCGTGGACGTGACGGACCGGGACCCCCGGGAGGCGGTGGAAGCCACCCTGCCAAAGTGGACCACCTATGATTTATACCGTATCCTCTTTACCGGGGAGACGGATGAGCGGGGAATTGACCTGACGGCGCTGGAGACGGTGCTTTCCGGCCGGTTTTACGCGCTGGAACTGCGGGATGGAACCCGCGTCCGTCAAGACGTTTGGGCCAGGGCGGGAGAGGACTCCCTCCGGGGAGAATTTCTCCGCCGCCTGCGCCAGCAGTATGACGCGGGGGACGAGGAAGAGCGGGAGTGCGTCAGCCGCGCCGTGCGGTTCGGCCTTGCGGCACTGGATCACAGAGATATTTTATAAAGACATCGTATTTTAAGGACATAGAATGAAAAAGATTTTGATGATCGGCACGGGCGGCACCATTGCCTCACAGGTGACGGAAAAAGGGCTGGCCCCAGAGCTTACCAGCGCGCAGCTTTTGGCCCATATCCCCGCCATTTCCGGTATCTGCGAGGTGGAAAGCTTACAGCTTTTGAATCTGGACAGCACCAACATCGCGCCTCCCCACTGGCTGGAGATGGTGCGCTGCATCTGGGCGCACTATGAGGCTTACGACGGTTTTGTGCTCACCCACGGGACGGATACCATGGCCTATACAACAGCAGCGCTGAGCTATCTCATTCAGAAAAGCCCCAAGCCCATCGTTTTCACCGGAGCGCAAAAGCCCATCGGCTTCGATGTGACGGACTCGAAAATAAACCTCACGGATGCGTTCCGCACGGCGGCGTCTGATTTGCCGGGCGTATCTCTCGTATTTAACGGGAAGGTGATTTTGGGGACTCGGGCGCAAAAAATCCGCTCTAAAAGCTTCGAGGCCTTTTCCAGCATCAATTATCCGTTTCTCGGGGTCCTGCGGGACGGGGTGCTGCTGCGCTACCTCCATGAGGACTGCGCGGGCGGGCCGATATTTTATGATCAACTAAATACAAAGGTGGGGCTTTTGAAGCTGATTCCCGGCACGGAGCAGGCGTTGCTTGACTATCTGCTGGAGCGCTGCGACGCGCTGATGATCGAGTCCTTCGGCGTGGGCGGCCTGCCGGATTACGAGGGTTCGGATTTCTGTGACAGCGTCTGCCGTTGGACAGCGCGGGGAAAGCTGGTGGTGCTCACCACGCAGGTGCAGAACGAGGGCAGTGATCTTGGAATCTACCATGTGGGACATCGGCTCAAGGGCGTTCCCGGGGTGCTGGAGGCGTTTGACATGACCACCGAGGCAGTGACGGCCAAGCTGATGTGGATTCTGGGACAGACACGGGACATGGCGGAGATTCAGCGCTTGTTTTACACGCCCGTCGCCCACGATATTTTGTGGCCTGCGGAGTGCTGAGATGGTAGTTGTTTCAAAAGAAGAATTTGACATCGGAAAAATTGCGGATAGCGGCCAGTGCTTTCGGCTGAAACGGCTGGAAGAGGGCCGCTTTCGTGCCGTGGCAGGGAATCGTTGGACGGAGCTTCAGGAGCGGGCTGACACATGGGTGCTGGACTGTTCCGAGGAGGAGTTCGACGGCTTCTGGCGGGATTATTTCGACCTCAATACCGATTACGCGGCATTCCGTGCCGCCGTTCCGCAGAAAGACGCGTATCTCACGGCAGCGGCGGCCTTCGGGACTGGAATCCGCATTTTGAAGCAGGACTCTTGGGAGATGCTGATAACTTTTATTATCTCCCAGCGGAAGAACATCCCCGCCATTCGTGCCTGTGTGGAGACGCTGTGCCGCCGATATGGAGAAGACCTTGGCCCGGAGTACGGGTTTCCCAGTGCGGCGGCGTTGGCCGCGGCGGGGGAAGAGGGGCTGCGGGCCTGCGCGCTGGGCTATCGCGCGGGCTATGTTTTGGCCGCTGCGCGGATGGCGGAAAATGGAACGCTGAATCTTGCGGCGCTGATGGAGCTTGACGACGAGGCTTTGCCGGAGACGCTGATGACCGTTCCCGGCGTGGGCGTGAAGGTGGCGAGCTGCGTGGCGCTGTTCGGATATCACCGCATTGCCGCGTTTCCTCGGGACGTGTGGATTAACCGCGTGGTGCGGGAGCGCTACCGGGGCCGGTTCCCGCTGTACCGATATAAGGGCTTTGCCGGGGTGATGCAGCAATATCTCTTTTACTACGCCCGGTGCGGAGAGCCGTTCGCAGCGGGATAAAGAAGCCGGGCGGAAGGAGATGTCCTTCCGCCCGGTCTGTGTTTAACGTGGCTGCGGCCTTCACCCGAAAACAGGCGGCGGCTGATCATGCGCCCGGATTCCGGAAATTTGAATGAGTGACCGACCTGTATGAAGCCATAAATCCAGCTTTTGGCGGCCCTTATGATCTGCGCTTGCTTTTGCCGCCGCTGCGCAGGCAGATTTGCTCCGCCAGCGCGCGATACAGCTTCTCCGGCTCCACGGGCTTGTCCAGATGGTCGTCCATCCCTGCGGAGAGGCTGGCTTTTACGTCAAAGTCAAAAGCATTGGCGGTCATGGCGATGATGGGAACCGTTTTTGCGTCGCCCCTGCGGAGATTGCGGATGACCCGCGCGGCGCTCAGTCCGTCCATTACGGGCATCCGAATGTCCATCAAAATCGCATCGTAATAGTCCCAGCCCCGCCGTATGAACAGGTCCACGGCCTGCTGCCCGTTCTCCGCACATTCAACCAGTACGCCCGCCTTGCTTAATAGCTTTGTGGCAATAGTAGCGTTGAGCGGATGGTCCTCGCACAGCAAAACCCGCTTGCCCCGCAGCTCCAAAAAGGTGCTGGTTTCTCCGGGAGGCGGGGGCTGATAGTGCTCCAAAACCTCAATGGACAGCTCCACTGTGATGGATGTGCCCTCGCTCAGCTTGCTGCGGATAGAAACGGTTCCGCCCATCAGATGTACCAGATTTTGCACGATGGGCAGGCCCAGCCCGCTGCCGGCATAACGGTTGCTCTGGGAGTTTTGCTCTTGGGAGAACGGCTCGAAGGCATGCTGCTGGAATTCCTCGCTCATGCCCACGCCGTTGTCGCTGACGGTAATCCGGCTGAGGGAAATCCTGTGCTGCTGCTTCATACATTCAATGCGAAATTCCATTTTTCCATGCTCAGGGGTAAATTTTACGGCGTTGGATAAAAGATTTGTGAAAATCTGCCGCATTCTCACTCGGTCTGCCAAAATGTATTCGTTTTTGAAACCCACAAATTTGGTGGTAATCTGAATATCCTTTAACTGTGCGGACGGGTAAATCCCCGAGAGCGTGTGCTCAATCAGTTCAGAGGCCAGCACCGGCTCCCTGTGCAGCTCGATTTTCTGTCCCTCAATCCGGCTCATATCCAGCGTGTCGTTAATCAGGCTCAAAAGGTAGTTGCTGGAATCCCGGATGGCGGAGAGATTTGACTGCGCCTCCTGAGAAAGATCGGGAAGGTCCATGGTCAGCGCGGTCATTCCAAGAATGCCGTTCATGGGGGTGCGCATGTCGTGGCTCATGCGGGAGAGGAAATCGGTTTTCGCCGTGTTGGCGCTTTGAAGAGCCAAATTCTGTCGGCCGATCCGGCGGGTGAACACTGCCAGCACCGCCAGCGCCGCAAGCAGACCGGCAAGCGCGGCAAGCACAGACAGGGTTTGTGTCGGATGGCTGCGAATCAAGTCCAGCGGGTCGCCGTACTGCGGCCTGTCCGTCTGGGCGCGGATAATTAACTGGTCGATTTCGTCGGCGGAGACGGTGCCCAGCGTTTTGTTGAGAACGGAGCTGAGGACGGCGTTTCCCTGAGTGACGCCGAAGCAGACGCCTTGGCTGTAATTATCCGTGAAAACGGAAACCACGTTCCCGTAACGGTACACGCTGAGATAATACTCCGCGATGTAGTTGTTCAAAATGGTGACGTCCGCTTTGCCGGAGGAAACTGCCCGGATACAGGCGCCCCAGTCGTCAAAATAGAGGAGCTGTTCCGGCGAAAAATCCCGCAAAAGAAGCCGGGATGGAGAACCGGGACCGTCCACCACCGCCACCTTGCAGTCTGAAAGATTTACTTCAACGTCCTCTTGCTGAAGCCAACAGTAGTTGGCGGTAAAAAACGTGTCCGTGACACTGACGCCGTTTTCCGCCGCATGAAGAAGATTATTTGAGTAGCCCGGGAGAATCAGCGGTTCCTCTTGAGCGTCCGTCGTTGGAGTATCCCGGGAAACCGCCACGTACTCCACGCCAAGCTTCCTGCACAGCAGCTCCGCCAGTGCGGGGAAAAAGCCCTTATACACGCTGTCCTCCAGCCGGGAGAGATAGCCCTCCTCCTCGGCGAAGGCAAAGCGGAGACTGCCGACCCCCGCCACGTATTCCACCTCCGCACGGGTCAGTGGCACGCAGACACGCTCCGGAAACCATTTTTTATAAAGACTCGACAGGAAAAGCGGCTCATTTATCTCCAATCGGTCCATGGCGCTGTCCAGAAGAGCGCGCGCAGAATCGTCCTGCCGCATGAGAATATGGTTGGTGGTATTGTCGAACCGGGCAAGAATTTTCATGTCGTCCTTCAGGTCCATCACGTTGGAAATCACCGCGTCGGCCATGCCGGAATCCAGCATGGCGCGGGCTTCGCCGTAGTCGCCACAGACCAGAAGCTGATCCTCGCTGATGCCGAATTCCGAAAGTCGGGAGGCAATTACATCGCGGCTTAGAAGACTGTCGGAAACCGCCACCCGCAGGTCGCCAAAGGCGTCGTAATCGCAGTAGTACAGCCCTTGCTTGGAATTTAAGGTCATCAGTGCATGATAGGTGTTTAAAATCGCGTGGGAGCTCATCCCGGGTGTGGAAGAGGGAATCAGGGGCATGGACACAGGCATCCGGAGATCGGCCTTTCCCTCCGTCAGCATATCGCGGGTGCTGTCCCAGCTATCTGCCGCCACGTAGGTAAAGCTCACCCCGGCATACTGGGACAGCTTGTCCAAGAGCTCCACGCCGTAGCCCGTCTCATTCCCGCAGGCGTCGTATTCAAAAAAACCGTCCAGAGGATAAAAAGCCACCTTCAGCGCGGGGAGGTTGCTCCCGGCGTCTTCCGTGGCGAGACAGGGAAGGGACCATCCCGCACTCAGAAAAAGCGCACAAAGGGCAACCAGCGCCCCGCGAAGGAATCGGTTCTTCATACCCTCACTGCCTTTCAATCCGGTTGCGTCAAAAACGCGCGGCTGCGTCAAAAACTGTAAAATTTTACATTATTTTATCATATGCCACCGGCAGAAGCAATATATTTGGCAGATTCCGGCCGCATTCGTCCTAAAACGCGAAAAGCCGCCCGCCAAAGCCTGCAAGCAGGCCCGGCGGACGGCAAATGATTATACGAGGAAGGCAGCGAAGTTTATTTGCACAGTGCGGCGGTATCCCGGGCGATCATCAGTTCCTCGTCCGTGGGGATCAGCAGCACCTTTACACGGGAGTCGGCGGCAGAGATCACCTGCTCCTTACCACGGCACTTGTTGGCCTCGGCATCCATCTTCACACCCATGAACTCCAGATTGGAGCCAATTTCCAGCCTCTGCTCGGGGGAGTTTTCGCCCACACCGGCAGTGAACACGATGGCGTCCACCCCGCCCATGGCGGCGGCATATGCGCCGATGAGCTTCTTCACGCCGTAGTTGAACATGTCGATGGCAAGGGCCGCCTGCTGATTGCCCTTTTCCGCGGCCTCCTCCAAATCGCGGAAGTCGGAGGATACGCCGGACACGCCCATCACGCCGGACTTCTTGTTGAGGATGTCCAGCATTTCGTCGATGCTCAGCTTATACTTGTTCATCAGGTACTGAAGGATGCCTGCGTCAATGTCGCCGACCCGGGTGCCCATGGGCAGGCCCGCCACGGGGGTGAAGCCCATGGAGGTGTCCACGCTCTTCCCGCCGTCCACGGCGGTGACGGAGGAGCCGTTGCCAAGGTGGCAGGTGATGATTTTCAGCTCGGCGGCGGGCTTGTCCAGCATTTCCGCGGCGCGGGCGGACACATACATGTGGGAGGTTCCGTGGAACCCGTACCGCCGAACCTTGTCCGTTTTGTAATAGTCATAGGGGAGGGCATAGGTGAACGCCTTGGCGGGCATGGTCTGATGGAAAGCGGTATCGAACACGGCGGCCATGGGCACGCCGGGCATGGCCTTTTCGCAGGCGCGGATACCGGTGATGTTGGCGGGATTGTGGAGAGGGGCCAAGGGGATGCAGTCCTCCACGGCCTTCATGACCTCTTCGGTGATCACCACGGACTTGTTAAAAGCCTCGCCGCCGTGAACCACGCGATGGCCCACCGCCTGAATCTCCTGCATGGAGCTGATGACGCCGTTTTTCTCGTCCACCAGCGCGCCCAGCACGGCCGCAATGGCCTCGGAATGGGTGGGCATGGCCACGTCGACGGCCTTTAAGGTTTCCTTGCCCTCAATCTGGGGCTTATAGGTGAACTTTCCGTCGAGTCCGATACGCTCGCAAAGGCCCTTGGCCAGAACCACGCCGGTATCCGGGTCCATTAGCTGGTATTTCAGGGAAGAACTTCCTGCGTTAATCACGAGAACATTCATGGTAACTCCTCTTTCCGCGGGCAGCCCTTGCAGACAGCCCTAAAATCATGTAAAATAGGTTTGCCCTTTTTCATAAAATGGCACACTACCTCTTTAGTATAACAAAAAAATCTCAGGATACAACTGCCAATTTAACCGAATTGTCACTTATTTGTAACCGGTTCGAGGTGAAATCTGTGGAAACCGCTGGTATTATTGTAGAGTATAATCCGGTTCATTCCGGGCATGTCTGGCAGATTGCGCAAACCCGGCAGGCGCTGGGGGAGGATGCGGCGATTGTTTGCTGCATGAGCGGCTGCTGGGTGCAGAGCGCGGCGCCCGCCATTGCCGACAAATGGATGCGGGCGCGGCTGGCGGTGCTGGG
>NZ_DALZCH010000107.1:0-10760 GCF_031978065.1 Oscillibacter sp. | reverse complement strand
TGTCTATCCAGCGGAAGCTGGGGAAAACCGTTATTTTCATCACCCATGACATCGACGAGGCGTTTCATCTTGGGGATACGGTGGCGATCATGCGGGACGGGCGCCTGATTCAGGTGGACACGCCCGAGGGCATGAGCACACGCCCGGCGGATGACTATGTGCGGCGTTTCATCGATTCCGCAGACAAATCAAAGGTTTTGTCCGTGCGTAATATTATGATTACGCCGGTGAGCCTGATCAAGCCCGGCGACGGCATTGACCATGCGCTGCGGCTGATGCGGAAAAACGCCATCTCCTCGGTGTACGTTGTGGATGGGCAGATGAAGCTTCAGGGGATTCTGACTCTGGCGGACGCCATGCGGGCCAAGCGGGAGAATCTGGATTTGACGGAAATGATTATCAAGGATGTCCCCTCGGCGGGGCTGGACGCCTCGGTGGAGGAGATTATGCCCCTGTCGGCGGAATCGCCCTATCCTTTGGCGGTATTGGACGAGGGAGGGCGCTTGCAGGGAATTGTCACGAAGGCAAGCGTTCTGTCCTCTCTGGTGTAAGACGAAAAATCCCCGGCAGAAATTGCAATGCAATTTCTGCCGGGGATTTAATGTGCCGTTTTGTAGCTCCGCAGGGAGTGTGAAAAGTCATGCCACTTGTTTGGGAAATAAGGTTCCCTCGAAAAGTCGGACTTTTTTGCGGCTTAGAGCTTCTCCTTGACCTTGGCCCGCTTGCCCACACGGTCACGCAGGTAGTAAAGCTTCGCACGGCGAACCTTACCGTTGCGCACGACCTCCACGTGGTCGATAGAGGGAGAGTGGACGGGGAACACCTTCTCCGCGCCCACGCCGTAAGAGATACGACGGACGGTGAACGTCTCCTCGATGCCGCCGTGCTTCTTGGCGATGACGGTGCCCTCGAAAACCTGAATGCGCTCGCGGGAGCCTTCTCTGACCTTCACATGAACGCGGACGGTATCGCCCACATTCACCGCGGGCAGCGTTTGCGCCAGCGCCTCTTTGTTCAGTTCCTTAATGAGATCCATGGATTTTCCTCCTAATTTATAGGCGTTCTTACCGCTGATTCATGGCATCCGCCGAAATGACGTGTGCGCGGCAGAGGACCGCCCTTTGTAGCCTGAATAGAATACCACGCTGTCCCCCTAATTGCAAGGGATTTTTCAAGATTTCCCCCTGAAAGACGAAAATTAAGAACAAATTGGGCAATTGAGCAGGCTTTTGCAGCGTGCGTTTCATCAGCCGCCGGTTAGCCACAAGCGCCCATAGGCTGTGAAACGCGGTGTAACCGAATTAGGTACCGAAGAATATCCAAAACCGCTTGACAAATTGGTCCCTGCCTGATAATGTGATAATTGCATTATCGATAATATAATTATCAATTAAGACAAGGGGGTGAACGACACAAATGGCAACGCCGGATCATACCATTGATCCACGTATTCTGGACAGTGCGAAAAAGGAATTTCTGGTGCATGGATTTGAAAGGGCTTCCCTGAAAGCAATCTGCGAGGATGCGGGAGTGACCACCGGGGCGCTGTACAAGCGATATAAAGGAAAAGAGGATTTGTTCTGCGCTGTGGTGGGGGATACGGTGAAGGCACTGTATGACTTTGTGAAATTAAGAAGCTCTGTTTCTCCCGAAACGTTATCCGACGATGCGCTGATAAAGGCGTGGGAGATGGGGGAGAGCATGATGGAATGGTTCCGCTTCCTCTACCAGTATCACGACGGGTTTACACTGCTGGTTTCATGTGCGGCGGGAACCCGCTATGCCAATTTTCAGCATGATTTTGCTGAAGAAATGGCTGTTAAGACCTATGAATACTTTATGGAGGCAAAAAACAGGGGCTTGACTGCGGCTGACATCTCCATCGAGGAGATGCATATTTTGCTCTCAGCCTTCTGGACCACAGTTTACGAGCCGTTTATTCACAACTATACGCTTCGGCAGATTGAGATCCACTGTGAGTTGATGTGCAGGCTGTTCAACTGGTATTCCGTGCTGGGCTTCGATACCGCCTAATAAAATTCCCTTTCACGAAGGGAATTTTATTAGGACGTGAAGTTAGCTGCGTATAACTACGGAAAGCCGTCTCTTTATGAAAAGGGGCTTTTATTTCTTCAGAGGTTAGTTAATTCTAACCTCTGCGTGTTAAAAAAGGAGGGGTTTTGTTTGTTCAAAAAGATACTGGGGTATGCGGGCGAGTACCGGAAAACCACCTATAAGGCGATTGCCGCCATGTTGGTGGGGATGGTGATGCAGGTGCTTCCTTTTTGGTTCATTTACCAAATTGTCCGGCCGCTGCTCCTGCGGGAAGCCGTTTCGGCGGAGTATGTGATCTGGAGAGTGGCGGGAATTGGCCTCAGCACCGTTTTGTATGCCGTGTTTTATATATGGGGACTTTCCCTGTCCCACCATGCGGCCTATAACACGCTGAAAAACCTGCGGCTATCCCTGCAAAACAAGCTGGAAAACCTGCCGCTTGGCGTGATTCAGGAAAAAGGCGTGGGCTCCATTAAGAAACTGTTTATCGACGATATCGAAACCATTGAACTGCCGCTGGCCCACGCCATCCCCGAGGGAGTTGCCAACATTACGATTCCGGTGCTGGTATTTGCGGGCCTGTTTCTGACGGATTGGCGGCTGGCCTTGCTGGCGCTGGCGGCGCTGCCTCTTGGAATGTTTGCCATGGCGGTGATGTACCAAAGCGGCGTGGGCAAAATGCGGGACTACTACGCCGCGTCCCATAAGATGAACCGCACCATCGTGGAGTACATCAACGGCATGGAGGTTGTCAAGGTATTTAACCGGGACGGCGAATCCTACCACCGTTACGAAACTGATATCAAAAGCTACCGTGATTTTACGCTGGCGTGGTATAGGGTCTGCTGGCCGTGGATGGCCATTTATGAGTGCCTTGTGCCCTGCGTGGCTCTGTTTGTGTTGCCCGTGGGCGCATACTTCGTTTTGCGGGGATACTCCACCTTGCCGGATCTGGCGCTGGCGCTGTGTATGTCCTTTGGAATCGGCGCGCCGCTGCTGCGCGTGATGAGCTTTTTCCCCAACATGGCGCGGCTCAATTTCGTGGTGTCCAACATGGAGCAGATGATGGAGGAAGCGCCCCTGAAGCAGGCAGAGAAACCCTTTTCCGGCAAGAGCTATGGCGTGACGTTTGAAGATGTGCGCTTTGCTTATAAGGAAGCGGAGGTGCTCCACGGTATTACCTTGGAAATTCCCGAGGGCAGTCTCACCGCGCTGGTGGGTGAGTCCGGCAGCGGAAAATCCACCCTTGCAAAGCTTCTGGTGCATTTTTACGATGTGACCGGCGGCTCCGTTAAAATCGGGGGGCAGGATGTGTGGGACATGCGACTGGAAGCGCTCAACGACCAGATTTCCTATGTGGCGCAGGAGCAGTTTTTATTCAATATGAATCTTCTGGAAAATATTCGGCTGGGAAGGCCGTCCGCCACCGACGACGAGGTGCTGGCGGCCGCGGAAAAGGCCCAGTGCGGCGAATTTTTGAGCCGGCTGGAGAAGGGAATTTACACGCTGGCAGGAGACGGCGGCAAGCAGCTTTCCGGGGGAGAGCGCCAGCGCATTTCGCTGGCCCGGGCCATTTTGAAGGACGCGCCCATTGTGGTGCTGGACGAGGCCACCGCCTTTATGGACCCGGAGAACGAGGAAAAAATGAATGCGGCGATTGCCGAGGTAATCCGGGGCAAAACCGTGGTAGTCATTGCCCACCGACTGCATTCCATCGTGGACGCCGACCAGATCTGCGTGCTGGATGCGGGCAGGCTTGCCGACGCCGGAACTCATAAAGAACTGCTGGAGCGCTGCCCGGCCTATCAAACCCTGTGGCGGGCCGCCGAGGGCAGCGCCAGATGGAAAGTCAGCGCCGCAAAGGAGGAGGAGACACGATGACCGCTTTAATGAGCCGTATTTTTAATGCCACCGGAAAATACCGAGGCAGAATCGCATGGGCCTTCGTATTTTCTTTTTTGAAAGGCATCCTCAAAAACGCACCCATCGCTCTCGGTTTTTTCACCCTTGCCGCGTTTTACCACGGAACGGCCACGCCTAAGTTCTGCCTTCAAATCGGCGTCGCGCTGGTTGGCATGCTTTTGGCCCAGATGTTGTTCCACCACATTGCCGACCGGCTGCAATCGGCGGCGGGCTTTTTGCTGTTTGCCGACAAGCGGATGGAGCTGGGCGCGCACCTGCGGAAAATGCCCATGGGCTATTTCACGGAGGGCAACATCGGAAAAATCAGCTCGGTGCTCTCAACGGACATGGTGTTTATTGAGGAAAACTGCATGGCCGTGCTGGCCGATTTGATGAGCTATCTCTTTGCACAAGGCATTTTGGTTGCATTCCTCTTTTTCTTCAATGTATGGATTGGACTGGCGGGACTGATTGTCGTTGTGCTAATTACGCTTTTGGGCCGGGGCCTTAAAAAGGAAGCGGTAGAGGATTCCCATATCCGGCAGGCGCAGCTTGAAAACCTCACCGAATCCGTTTTGGACTTCACCGAGGGGATCGGCATCATCAAGACCTACAATTTGCTGGGGGAAAAGTCCAAAACGCTTACCGGCAGCTTTGAAGAAACCTGCCGCACCAGTCTTGCGTTTGAGAAAAATCATACCCCGTGGCAGAGAGGACTGAATCTTATTTACGGACTGGGGACCACCTTTGTAGTCGGTCTTTCCGTGTTCCTGTATTTTAAAGACATGCTGGACGTGACCTATCTGGTTGGCACCATGCTCTTTGTGTTCGACCTGTTCGGCCCGCTGAAGGCACTGTACAGCCAGAGCGCGCGGCTCACTGTCATGAATAGCTGTATGGATCGCATTGAGGAAGTGTTTCAGGAGCGGGAGCTACCCGACATGGGCACAAACCACATTCCCGCACAAAGCGACGCGCCCGAGGTGCGGTTTGAAGATGTCACGTTTGCCTACGGTGAGAAAAATGTCCTGCAAAATGTGTCCTTCGACCTCCCCAAAAACCGTATGCTGGCGCTGGTCGGCCCGTCGGGCGGCGGAAAATCCACTATCGCAAGCCTGCTGGCCCGCTTTTGGGACGTAAAGGCGGGAAGAATTCTGGTGCGAGGTCAGGATATCCGAACGGTTCCCCTCAGTGAGCTGATGGACCAGATCAGTATGGTGTTTCAGCGGGTCTATCTGTTTCAGGATACTATTTACAATAATATCAGCATCGGCAGGCAGGAGGCCAGCCGCGAGGAAGTGATGGAAGCGGCGAAAAAGGCCCGCTGCTATGACTTTATTATGGCCCTGCCCGAGGGATTTGACACCGTGGTGGGCGAGGGCGGGGCCAGTCTTTCCGGCGGTGAGCAGCAGCGGATTTCCATTGCTCGTTGCATTTTAAAGGACGCGCCCATCGTCATTTTGGATGAGGCCACCGCCAGCGTGGACGCGGACAATGAGAGCTATATTCAGGAGGCCATCAGTGAGCTGTGCAAAGGGAAAACCCTGCTGGTCATTGCCCACCGCCTAAATACGATCCGCAACGCAGATGAAATTCTGGTCATCGCCGGCGGGGGAATTGCCCAGCAAGGGACCCATGACGGGCTGATGGAGCGGGCGGGTATCTACAAGCAATTTGTGACCGCTCGGGAAAACAGCCGGGGCTGGAGCCGAAAGGGCGCGTGAGTGCCAATTGACTGGATGGGTAAATTCCGGCGGAAAATGGCGGCGGAAAAGTGCAGAGTCCACAGGCGGCATAAGCACATGGGGACGCGCAAGGCGCTTGCCGGGGCCGGAATCAACAAAACGCTCCGGAAATAAGACGCTGCAACGGGCGGACGGTTTTTAAAAACCGTCCGCCTTTTCACGGAACGGAGAGTTTCTCCCGGCCGGACATTTTAAAATTTACGCAGTTTTCTATTTGTTGTCTTGACATTGATTTTATATGTATGCTATACTAACAAATAGCTTAGTTATAACTAACCAAACGCATATAGGAGGTACGTTGAAATGCCGTATCACACAGAAAACAGCCCGGGCCGATACTATGAAACGATGCGCCGGTATCAGGAGGCGCAGTTGCTGTTCGCGGCCATTCGCCTCAATGTATTTTCCCATCTGGACACGCCGCAGACTGCGCAGGATGTTGCCAAGGCGCTGGACTGCGACCCGTGTCAGGTTCGGCTTCTTCTGCTGACCCTGACTTCCTGCGGCTGGCTTGGAAAGCTTGGGGAGTATTACATGAACACACCGGAAACGAAGGACTTTTTATCTCGAAACAGCAATGTGTTTTTGGGGGACGCCCTGCTGTTCCGGGAAAACATGACCTCGCTGGCGCAGCTTGAGGAAAAGGTGAAGTCCTCCGAAGCCCTGCCCAAACCCTCCTACGATTTTTCAGAAATGGCGAGGGTGTCCATTCCCGAGCTGTACACCGGGCGCGTGCAGGCGTTTTTAAAGCAGATGGAGGCGCTGTATCCCGACCCGCTTCGCCCCCTCCGCCTGCTGGACTTGGGCGGGGGAACCGGGATTCTGGGAATTGAATTTACGAAGCATTTTCCAAACAGCCGGGCGGTTATTTTTGAAGCGCCGGATGTGGCGGAGGTCACGAAGGAAATTGTGCGGGAGCATAATAAGGAAGGGCAAGTGGAGGTTATTGCCGGGGATTTTAATACAGATTCCCTCGGCGGCCCATACGATGTGATCGTTGCGTCCGGTATCCTGAACTTTGTGCGCGGCGACCTGTCGGACTTCATCGGCAAGCTGTCGGCAAGCCTTGCGGAGGATGGGAAACTGCTGATTGTGGGGCAGTTTGGGGATGAGGAGGACGGTGTGCCGCCCAATATGGTGAGCTGGCTGTCTGGCTTTTTGGATGGTCTGCCGCTCCCGCCCGACGGGGAAGCGCTTGCAAAGGCGGTGAAAAACGCGGGACTGACCCCCATGGAAGCCACAGGAGCCGACCGATACGAAGGGCGGCTTTACCGAAAGGGGGGCGCGGAAGCAACTGTTTCCTCCGAAGACGTTATTCGCTCCTTTATTGAGCTGAACGAGCGCATTGCCAACAGCCGGACCAACGTCCTGAACTTTGGCAGTGAACAGATGACTTTCTACCGGGGAGAAATCCACATTCTGAAAATGATCGGTGATTTTCCGGGGATTCACAGCGCCGAACTGGCGCGGAAATTCGGAATCACCCGGCCCGTGGTTCATAAAAGCCTGCAAAAGCTGGCGGAGCGGGATTTGATTCGCAGAGAGGACGACGCCGCAGATAAAAAGCGCGCCCTGCTGTATCTGACGGACAAGGGGCAGACGGCCTACCGGGCTCACGAGCGCTATCACGACGAAAATGACAGGGCTCTTTTTGCCTTCCTTGCGGATATGCCCGGCGATAAGCTGGCCGCCATCAACGGATTTTTAAACCATGCCATTGGCCTGATTGAAAACCATGCGTAGGCGGCGTAGGTGAGGTTTCCGAATGGAACAGAACGAATGGGTATGCTGTCCCCTGTGCGGACAGAAAACGCGGATTAGGATTCGGGGGGATACGGTACTGATCCGTCTGCCGCTCTTCTGCCCCAAATGTAAACGGGAAAGCTTGATCAATCTACGCGACCGGAAGGTTTCCGTTGTCCCACAGCCAGACGCTAAGACGCAGTGCTGATAAAACAAACGTGTTTGTTTTATCACGCCTGCGTCTTTTTTTCTTGCAAAGCATTTGCTAAGGTTTCTGAAAAATCATTCAGAACATCTTAATTATTATTAATATTATTAAGGAGAAATTGTACATGAACAGCAAATTGATTGCCGCCGCACTGGCGGCCACCCTCTGCCTGTCGCTGGCAGCCTGCGGGCAGACGCCCGCCTCGCCAGGTGCGTCCGCATCCGCTGGTTCGTCCCAAGCGGCGGAAAGCGCCGCGTCCGGCGAGCCGAGAACCATCACAGACCTTGGCGGGCATCAGGTCACCGTTCCCGCCGCCACCGACATCCGGAAAATTGTCATTTTAAGCCCGCCGGTGATGTCCTTTGTGATTGGGGCCGTGCCGGATACCGAAATGATTGTGGGCATCAACGCCCGGTCCTTCCTGACCTCCAATCCGCAAATCGCGGAAAAGGCGTTTCCAAATTGGCAGTCAGTGGAATCCTCCTTTGTGGATGTGAATTTCGCCGTGAATACCGAATCTCTGCTGGCGCTGGAACCGGATATTATTTTCTATTACGGAGATTTCCAGAAAAAAGGCATTGAGGGCCTTGCGATTCCGGCGGTGGACTTTCTGATGAAGGGCGTGAACAGCCCGGAGACAATGTCGGTTGCGTGGGATGGGCAAATCAGAGAGCTGTTGGGTACGGATACCTCCGTGGGAATCCAGCAGGAATGGGACGCCACCAACGCAAAGCTTGACAAGCTTCTTGCGCAGGTGGGAGACGAGAAGAAAACGGGGCTTTGCATCAAACTGAATCAGGCCGGAAGCCTGATGGTCATGGGATCGGACTCTTTTGACGGCTGGGCCCAGAGCTTCTTTGCCCTGAGCGGAATTGAAAACGCCGCCGCGTCCATTGAGGGCACCGGCGAGGTCAGCATGGAGCAGATTTACCAGTGGGATCCGGATTTTATCATGTGCTTCCAGGATGCCCCGGCAAGCTATATTCTGGACAATTCCATTGAGGGGCAGGATTGGTCGCTGCTGAGCGCATGGAAAAACAAGCAGGTTTTTGATGTACCCAGAACCACCTATGCATGGGTTACGCCCTGCGCGGATTCCCCGCTCTTTCCCCTGTGGCTGGTTTCTAAGGCATACCCGGAGCTTGTGAGTGACGATGAGGTGCGCACGGAAATCAAAGAGTATTACCAGCGGAATTACAATGTGGAATTGACCGAGGGGGAGCTTGACTCCATTCTGGACTATCGGGAAGCCACCGGAATATGAGAACTGCCCATCACGCAGGCTATTGCAAAACGATGCTGCTTGGCTCCTTGCTGCTGGCGGGGGCGGTGGTTGCCGGAATATCGCTGGGGAAATACGGCATCCGCCTGTCGGAGCTTGGGGTCATTTTCTCCGCAAAGCTGCACGGCAGCTTGGACAGCACGATGGAAACCGCCGCCTTTGTCATTTTTAACGTGCGCATTCCGAGAATTATGTTAGCCGCCATGGTCGGAGCCGGATTATCCATATCCGGCTCCGCCTTGCAGGGCACCTTTCAAAATCCACTGGTCAGCCCGGATTTGCTGGGCGTCAGCTCCGGCGCGGGCTTTGGCGCAGCGCTGGGTATTCTGCTTACAGGAGGGTTGGGCCTGTTTACGCCGGTGCTTTCCCTGTTGGCGGGGCTGTTGAGCGTGCTGCTGGTATTTTTGCTGGCGGGGACAAAAAAGGACGGGGGAACGCTGTCGGTGGTGCTGGGCGGGATTATTGTGTCCTCCATCTTTTCGGCGCTCATCTCGCTGATTAAGTATGTGGCCGACTCCTCCGAAACGCTTCCTGCCATCACCTTCTGGCAGATGGGCAGCTTTGCAAACGTCACCTACCGGGACATCGGGATTGCCTTTGTGCCCATTGTGGGAGGCATTTTTGGCTTGCTGATGCTTCGCTGGAAAATCAACCTGCTCTCTCTTGGCGACGAGGACTGCTTTACCCTTGGGATCAATCCCCACACCACCCGCTGGCTGGTGATTTTATTTGCCACGCTGACCACGGCGGGCAGCGTCACCGTTGCCGGGGTCATCGGATGGGTGGGACTTGTAATCCCTCATATTTGCCGCAGGCTGGTGGGGGTGAATCACGGGCATCTTCTGCCAGCCTCCGCCCTGATCGGGGCGGCCTTTATGATTCTGGTGGATACCGCCGCAAGAAACCTGACCTCGGCCGAGATTCCCGTGGGAATCCTCACCGCCCTGATCGGCGCGCCGTTTTTCGCGGTGATTTATCGCCGCGGAAGAAAGGAGGGGTGAGCGAATGGAAAAAATTCTGGAGGTGCGGGAGGGCTGCTTCTCCTATGCGAAAGGGAAGCCGCTCCTGCAAAATATCAACGTTTCCTTAGACGGCGGGCAGGTGATGGCGGTGATGGGGAGAAACGGCATCGGAAAAACTACGCTGATCAAATGCATTGTGGGCATTCTGAACTGGGATAGCGGCTATTCCACGGTGGCCGGCAGGCAAAGCCAAAAAAACAGGCCCATGAAAGAAATTGGCTATGTGCCACAGGCCCACCGGGTCTCTTTTGACTACTCCGTGCGGGACATGGTCGTGTTCGGCAAGGCGGGGCACAGCTCCTTTTTTGCATCGCCAAGCAGGGGAGACTATGAACTGGCGGACCAGATGCTTCACAAAACAGGGATTTATGAACTGCGGGACTCCCCCTGCAACGAGCTGAGCGGCGGTCAGCTTCAACTGGTGTACATCGCCCGTGCGCTCATCAATGAACCAAAGCTTCTGGTGCTGGACGAGCCGGAATCGCATTTGGATTTTCGGAATCAAATCCGGCTGCTAAAGCTGATTCAAGCCGTTACAGCCGAGGAAAACATTGCCTGCATTCTCAACACCCATTATCCGAACCACGCCCTGCGCATTGCGCAGCGGTGCTTTTTGCTGGGCGAGGGAGACTATATTACCGGCGACACAAACCGGGTAATGACGGATGCCAACATTCAGAAATTTTTCGGCGTATATGCGCATTCCACCAAGTTTGAATACAAGGGAGAAAAAGTAACCTCATTCTCGTTTTTGGACGAGGTATAAGCGCGTGTAAAAGAAGCTATTTTCCCAATTTTCAAAA
>NZ_DALZCH010000106.1:0-10764 GCF_031978065.1 Oscillibacter sp. | reverse complement strand
CGTTAGCACCGGTGGGCCCAGTCGGACCAATGAGGCCCGGTGCACCGTCCGCGCCGGTTGCGCCAGTTGCGCCAGTGGGACCGGTCGGACCAGTTGCGCCGTTAGCACCGGTGGGCCCAGTCGGACCAGTTGTGCCGTTAGCACCGGTGGGCCCAGTGGGACCGGTCGGACCAGTTGTGCCGTTAGCACCGGTGGGACCGGTCGGACCAGTTGCGCCGTTAGCACCGGTGGGCCCAGTCGGACCAGTTGTGCCGTTAGCACCGGTGGGCCCAGTGGGACCGGTCGGACCAGTTGTGCCGTTAGCACCGGTGGGACCGGTCGGACCAGTTGCGCCGTTAGCACCGGTGGGCCCAGTCGGACCAATGAGGCCCGGTGCACCGTCCGCGCCAGTTGGACCTTGCGGACCCTGTGGGCCTGCGGGACCTGTAATACAACATATTGGGTTGCAGCAGGGTTCAGGACACGATGAGCAGGAATTACAACATTTGTTTTTGGATAGATCATTACATTGAATTCTATTCATTCTTGGAAAATCACCACTGTTATTGTCGTTATATTTCATGGGATTCTCTCCCTTGCATTTATTGAGCAGCAAATACGCCTTCGCTTTTCCAGTATATTTCCGAATTCATATAATTGTGCAATTGCTGTATTGATACCTATGGGGATGTGTGGCGGTAAAATTAGAGCAGAAGAAAGAACAGAGAATTCCCCTATGCGGCACACATGCCGCAGCTTTTCGCATAGTTGAAGTGGGAAGTGCTCAAATTGCGTTGCTTGGAAATCGGGTAGACGATGACAGCCCATTGCAGTAAAAAGAGGACCTTGAAGGAATTTCGCGGAGAGCTAAAACTCTCGTACACCTTGCGCAGCAGCAGGAAAACCCGTTCAGGAACGTTTCTTGAGACGGCCTCCCGTCGTTTCGCGGACCCACGGAAAGATAAGTCATTCATTCGGAAAGAAAGCATCACCAGCCTGCCCTAATGCCGAGGGCAGACTGGTGATGTGTTTACGCCGGATGATTGCCATGAAATAAAAGCGATTCAAAGCCTGTGGCTTTGCGGTTGAGCCTTAAAATGGAGGCGGAATAATGGTTTTATAAAATCCTCAGATTGCCTTGTCCGCATGGATGCGGTCTTTGTTGATCTCCGTCCATATCTCGCAATTTTTTATTCCCACCTTATCGGGATCAAAGTAAGGCTCTTCCACTCCGGCCTTGCGCTGCGCCATATAGTCGTCGTAAACCTTTTTGACCTTGGGGAGAAGAATTGCAAGGGTGACGAGGTTGAACCAGGCCATCAGAGCAAACATGACTTCGCTGATTGCCCAGGCGGTAGACGCTGTGACATTTGCCCAGATCAGGAAGAAGAGCGGCATGATGATACGGGTGGCCCAGATCAGTTTTCCGCGGGTTTTCTCGCTCATGTTTCTACAAAGATATGCAAGGCCCGACTCTCCTTCGTAATAATACGCGATGCAGGTGGAATAGGCAAAAAAGAACAGTGCAAGCGCGATGATCATGCCGCCGATGCCGTTGGGAAGAGCGGTGTTTGCTGCTTCCTGCACCCACACGACGCCCGCGGTCATGGTTTCGGCTTGGACGGCCATTTGCGCGGAGCCCTGTCCAATGTGCATAAAGGTGCCGTCGGGGCCCAGCACGTTGAAGCAATCTGTGACAAGCGCCATGATGCCGGAGCAAAAGCAGACTGCCACGTCAATATACACGGAGAAGGCATTCACCAGACCCTGCGTGGCAGGATGCTTGGTTTCTGCCGCAGCTGCGGCGGAAGGCGTTTCGCCAAAGCCGGAGCCGGAGGAATTTACCGCACGCTTGACGCCATAGGAGAAAGCGCCGCCCATCATTCCGCCAAACACGGCGTGGACGTTGAAAGCGCTTCCAATCATCATGGAGAATGTATAGGGAATTGCGCTGGCATTGCTCACAAGAACAGCAATTGTGACAAGCAGATAGCCAATGGTCATAAAGGGAACGATAATGGTGGAGAACTTGGCGATGCGGCGAACGCCGCCGGAGATGACAAGAAACAGCAGGGCGGCGACAATCACGCCGGTGAGGACACGGCTCATGCCGAAGCTATTTTCAAAAGCCATGGCAATGTTGTTGGCGCTGGGGCCTGTGACCAGCAGGGGAACACCAACGGTGGCAAACAAGGCAAAAATAATTGCGAACGTCTTGCCCAGCCACTTCCAGGGAATGCCTTTTTCCATATAGAAGTATGGGCCGCCGCGGTACTGGCCGTCCATGCGGACCTTATAAATCTGACCGAGGCTGTTTTCAGCATAGGCAACTGCGGAGGTGACCAGCGCGGTTATAATCATCCAGAAGACAGAGCCCGGGCCGCCGTACATGATTGCGACCATGACGCCGCCGATATTGCCCACGGCAACACGATAAGCCGCAATTGAGCAGAAGGTTTCAAATGCCGACAGGCCCGTTTGCGAGCCGCTCCCCGATCTCAGAAGCTTCCACTGCAGCCCCGTTTTGGTGACGTTACCAAATTTCATCGCAATGCAGTAGATGATGGCAAGCCCAAAGGTCAGCGCGATCAGGGGAGTTGCCCAAAGCAGGTTATTGATGGTCATAATGAATGATGAAAAGTTCATAGTTTTCTCCCTTCCTTTACCTTAAAACCTAAAAATATGGGGCTCATAAGAGATGCGGCCTTGGCAACGTTCTCCTTGCTTGTCAGCCGTAATTCTCTGTGGTGGCGGAAACCCGAGTGAGATCAGCGTCCCTTGATGCCAATATCCAGAACTTCGTGCATGAATTTGATGGATTTGCGCATGGCGAGAAGTTCTTCCTTGCGGCCTTCTTCAAGTGAATATCCGCTGAGAGGAAGCTCAATTTCAAGGTCAATGGTGTCCAGCTCGGCGGGTGCCTTTTCCCGCAAAACTTTCATGATTTCAACAACATCTACCTGGCCGTCGCCAATAGCGCAGCCAAGGGAGTGCGTGCCGTCGGGGTCGGCAAATATGCGGTTGTCGCAAAAATGTACGCAGTAGCAGTATGGAGCCATTTTATCCACACAGTCCTTGATGCCTTCTGCCAGAACCATGGAGTTGATGGTGTCGCAGCAAGCGCCGACCAAAGGATGATTGATCTGCTCGACCATCCAGATTACCTCGTCGGAAAACAGATCGCAGTGGTTTTCAATCGCAATTTTTATTCCATACTTTTCAATCGTGGGTAGGTTTTTTTGGAAATCTATTACAATGTCTGCCATCTGTTTTACCGCTTCCGGGCACATACACGCATGGGTCAGGCGATGGGGATGTTCCACGTCCGTGCTGTATTTGACCAGCTTGCAGCCAAGCTTATGCGCAATCTCCAGCGACTCCTCAATGGTGCAATTGACACGAGGGTCGGACGGGGCGTTAAAGGAAATGTTCAGCTCAAGGTCCAGCGCAAGACGTTGCGCTTTTTCCCTGACAGCCGCCAGATGTGTGTCGGACAGGTCGTCGTCCAGATCCACCAGCGTCATGTGGATGACCTCGATTCCTTCCTCTACGCACAAATCCATCAGCTTATCCAGATTGATGACTTTCTCAAAAGCAAAGGTCTTTCCCTCGCTCTGAAACCCCCAGCTTTCGCCCAAGCCGCTCAGGTGCAGAGTATAAGTGTGCATCCCCAGTTTGAATTTACGTGCAGTTCCGGTTCCTGTAATGTGTTTCATTTGCTTTTCCCCCATTTAAGATTTCATGCGTCTGTCCGCCGTTGTCCGGACGACCGGCTTGCGGGCGAAAAACGTCCGCATCAATATAAGAAAGCAACTATCATGCCAGCGTGAAACTTAAACAAATAAATTAAAAAAACACAGGTGTTTTTATGTGTGTTGCCAAACATGATTATTTAAATTTGTACATATCGCTTAAATTTGTTGAAAGAAAATCAACATATCTTTTGCAAAATTTAATAAAAGACAAACCCTTTTATAATTTTTCAACAACGATGATTGTTTTTCATCATAGCTTTTCATAGAAAAAGCCAGCCGCTTCTTTTGAAGAGGCTGGCTTGCACATATAGGGGGCCCCTTTTCGGGGAAGCCGTCGGCTCGGACCCACGCCTATTTTGCGGATGCCTCCGGCTCTATTTTATAGCGATTAATTCGGTATTGCAGCTTTTGCCGGTCAATTTGCAGAATACGCGCCGCCTCCGACACATTGCCATCGGCATCTTTAAGGGCTTGGAAAATCGCGTCATATTCAAATTTTCTGATGACCTCATCCAGCGGTCCCAGCAGGCGGGGGGGCTGCTGCAGCTCGGTGACAATCTGCTTTGCCGTGTCCTCGTCCAAAATATGCCGGGGCAGATATTTTGGAGAAATCACCGACTGCGTATCCGGCAGGATATTCATGGCATGCTCAATGGCATGCTGCAATTCGCGCACATTGCCGGGCCAACTGTAATTTTGAAACAGGCTGAAAGTTTTTTCATCAATACCGCTGACCTTTCTGTGGAACTCCTCGTTGTATTTCAGGCAGAAGCTGTTTGCCAACAGCCGGATATCTTCTGGCCGCTCCCGCAGAGGAGGCGCCGTAATGCTGACCACGCCCAGACGATAAAACAGGTCGCGCCGAAGCTTTCCCTCTTCAATCGCCTGATATGGAGGAACGTTGGTGTTGGAAATTACGCGCACATCCACCTGAACTTCCTCTGTGCCGCCGACGCGGCGGATGCGCTTATCCTGCAAAACGCGCAGCAGCTTGGCTTGCAGATTGATATTCATGGAGTTTACCTCATCCAGCAGAAGCGTCCCGTGATTGGCCTGCTCGAACAGGCCCGGCTTGCTCTCCGCGCCGGTGTATGCGCCGCGCTCCGTGCCGAACAGCAGGCTCTCCAGCAGATTTTCCGGAATGGCTGCGCAGTTGATGGCAAGAAATGGGCCGTCGGCTCGGCCGCTGGCGTTATGGATGCTCTGGGCAATCAATTCTTTCCCGGTCCCTGTCTCTCCGTATATCATCACAGAGGAATTGGAGCGCGCCGCCTGCTGACATTGGGCGATCAATTCGTCCATAACCGGGCTGATGTGGATGATGTCGTGAAAGCGATAGTGCGCTGAAAGGGGCTTTGCCTTGGTGGGCCTGCCGTTCGAGCTTTGCTCCACCAGTTGATCCTGAAGATCAATGATTTGTTTGCGCAGCAAATCAAGCGTGCGCCAATCCTGCATGATGCTGGACGCGCCCAGGACTTGCCCGTTCTGGACAATCGGGTACATATTGACGACGATGTCCACGTCATGTCCGAATCGCGTGGTGTAGGACTGCCGTTTGTTCAAAATGGCCTGCTTGGTTTTGAGCACCTGCGGAGTTCCGCACTCCTCACCGTCTCGCATAAAATATACCTCGGAGACAGGCATTCCCCGAACATCCTGCGTCACCAGCGCGTCCATCTTCTCAGCCGCGTCGTTGACAAGGTAAATGCGGCCATGCTCATCGCACAAAACCACGGCCTCTTCCAGTTGGTTAACCACGCTGATCAGCATATCATGGCAGGCGTCGTCCACCGCGTTGCGGAATACAATCAACTGTGCGCCTTCCGGAAGGCCGTCTGCCTCCGGCGTGGGGCAGCGGGTGACATAATGGTCAAACTCAACGCAGGTGTAAACCGGCTTGTTGGATTCCTGTCCCAGCTCTCCTGCAATGTCAATGAGTTGCTGCCCCGCAAGCTTTCCCTGACCGCACAGAAGCCGGTCGCCCGCCTCGTTCGCCGACAGGATGACACCGTCCTTCGATAAAACCAGCCCGCCGATTCCGGACTGTGAAAATGCCGTCATGATTCCCTGATAGTTCATCTGTCGTGCCTCCTCATGTCCCCTCTGATTGAAACCCCTGATTATATTTTTTCTCAACTGCCTCTGAAAAAAGATATAGGCTTTATTATACCACCCGAGTAAAGCGCGGACGACCAGTGGAGTCAAACTTTATCCCATGTTCTACTTTAAGCTTTTTTGCACAAAATTTCTGTGCGGGGGATTGCTGTTTTTTTGCAGTTTCTCACCTCGGTGGAGCTTACCGAGCCGCCGCAGGCACGCGGCGACCGTTTCGACAAAAAAGCGCCGCGCGGGAAGCTTCCCGGGCGGCGCTTTTTTAAGGCGTTCTGGTACAGAGCCTTCAGCCCAAACCGACAACTGGAAATCAGCGTGGATATGATGCCGAAGGTCTCGCTGATAACGCCGCCGTAGGAGCGGACAAGAAGGTTGTAGACAATCCAGGGCGGGCCCACCAGCGTCAGCTTCCCCAGTCGTATAATGCGTCCGTTTTTCGTCCATGTGGTGAGAATAAAAGCCACCTGTCCCACCAGTACGAAAAAATCATACGGCTTGCTCCAGGTCAGAAGGCATGCCGCAACGGTGAGCAGGGCGAACACCCATTGCCACCCCTTCCACTCCGCCCAGGCGTGGCCCTCCAGTCCGATGAAAAGGCTGCTTGCCGCGCCAAAGGCCAGAGTGGCGCAGCCGCTGTAAGCGCCCAGCATCAAAAACTGAACCACAAACAGCAGATTCCCTGCCATCTGGCACAGAATCATCCACCTGCTGCTTTTGATTTGAAAGCAGCCGATACAAAAAGCCATTCCCACAAATCCAATAAGCTGTACCGCGATGGCGTACATCCTTCCATCTCCTCCCGGCAATCCACTCTCAGCGCTGTTGATCTTGCCCGCCTTTTCCGCTTCAGACGCAGTTTGTACGAAACGCGGGTGCAGGGCAGCGGGGAACCGCTTCGTTTTTAAATGCGGGTGCGTAAAAATTTTGCGGTTTCGGAAGCCTCGCAATTCAACAGCGCCTCTGGAACGCCGGCAAACAGCACGCGGCCGCCGCTGCGCCCGCCCTGAGGCCCCATGTCAATCACCCAGTCTGCCGCCGCGATCAACTCCATGCGATGCTCCACCACCACCACGGTGTTGCCCTGCGCCACAAGGCGGCGCAGCAGCGCCAGCAGATGCACGACATCTTGATGGTGCAGTCCGGTGGCGGGCTCGTCAAGCACATAGATATTACCCTCTTTACGCAGCTCACCGGCAAGTTTGAGGCGCTGGACCTCGCCGCCGGAAAGCGTGCTGGTGGGCTGGCCCAAGGTCATATAGCCAAGCCCCACTTCCTGCATGGAACGGAGGGAAGTTTGAATCTTAGGCAGAGGGAAGAATACGAGGGCCTGATCAATCGTCAAATTCAGAACTTGTTCAATATTCTTTCCCCGATAGGTATAGCTCAGCGCGGTGGGATTGAAGCGGCGGCCTTGGCACTCCTCGCACAAGATGGACACAGGATCGGCGAAAGCCACGTCCGGCGTAATCTCGCCCTTGCCCCTGCAAACCGGGCAGGCGCCCTTGGAGTTAGCGCTAAACCATTGTACGCTCACGCCGTTGTCTTTGGCAAACAATTTTCGTATTTCGTCCATCACGCCCGTGTAAGTGGCGGGGGTGGAGCGGCTGGAGATACCCATGGGCTTTTGGTCGATGACCACCGCCTCGGGATGACGGGCAACAAACTCATGGCAAATCAGGCTGCTTTTGCCGGAACCGGCCACGCCGGTGACGGCGGTGAGAACGCCCTTTGGAATGGTAACGGACACGTCCTTAAGATTGTGTGCTCTGGCGTGCTGGATCGGGAAACCTTCCGTCCAGTTCAGTGGGTGCGGGTTTACAGAGAGCTTCTCCCGCATGGAGTGGGCCGTGGGCGTGTCGCCGCGCAGCATACCGTCCATGTCGCCCTGATAAACGATTTCTCCGCCCTGTCCTCCCGCCAGAGGGCCCAACTCGACAATGTGATCCGCTAATTCGATCATCTGCCGGTTGTGCTCCACAACGAGAACCGTGTTGTGCTTGCCGCGCAAGTCCAGCAGCAGCTTTCCAATGCGATTCGCGTCCCCCGGATGAAGACCGGCGGTGGGCTCGTCAAAAATGTAGGTGATGTTGCTCAGGCTGCTGCCCAGATGGCGCACGATTTTTAAGCGCTGGGCCTCGCCGCCGGAGAGTGTGTCCGTGCGGCGGTTCAGATTCAGATAGCCCAGTCCCACATCCACCATATGCCGCAGGCACACGCCGATCTGGTCCGCCATAGACCGCCCCAGCGGGTCTGCAATGTCGTCCAGAACCGCCAGCAGGTCGCTGACCTGCATCTTATAATAATCGGCGATATTGCAGCCGTTGATTTTTGACTTCAGCGCCAGAGGGTTGAGGCCGCTTCCTCCGCAGGCGGGGCAGGGGCAGCGATGGACGAATCGCATTGCCTCGTCGCGCACCTGCTTTTTCAGATCCGAGATGTCCCGGTTGAGATAAAGTCTGTTAAACCGGGCGACCACACCCTCGTAGGGGAGCTTGGACACCTGGCCGGTATTGTTGCGGATAAAGTCCATCACCAAAGGTGTGTCGGGCCCGATACGCAGAACTTTCCATTCCTCCTGGGAAAAATCCCGCAGCTTTTTATCAGGGTTTAGCAGCGGGTTGCAATGATAGTAAAACTCCTGCCAGCTTCCGCCGGAGAATTGACTGAAGCGAATGGCACCCCCATTGATGGATTTGTCCCGATCGAACATCAGCGTCTCGTCTATCTGCACCCGTTCGCCCAAGCCCGTGCACTCCGGGCACATGCCGTGGGGATGGTTGAAGGAATAAGTCATGGACCCGCCGGCGCTGGGGCGGCCTACTCTGGAAAACAGCAGACGAATGAGAGGCGCTACGTCTGTCGCCGTACCCACGGTGGAGCGGGCGTTGGCGCTGATGGCCCGCTGGTCAACCACAACGCAGGGCGTTAAATTCCGGATGTTTTCCACTGCGGGACGCTCATACCGGGGAAAGCGGTTTCTCAGAAACAATGGATAGGTCCCCTGCCATTGGCGACTGCTCTCCACTGCGATGGTGTCAAAGGCAAGGGAGCTTTTCCCCGAACCCGAAACGCCCGAGAGCACCACCAACTGCTCCTTGGGAATATGGAGGCTGATGTGTTTAAGGTTGTTTTCGGATGCGCCTGTGATTTCTATGCTTTCTCGTGTGAACTGATTTTTCATACGTGCTCCTCTTAAGGTCTGACGAAATGATTAGACGGAGCCATCCGAAAGGCGTTGGCGCCGCCGCAGAAATATCCAAAACACACTGAGGGTTACCGTGATCAGCGCCCAGCTAATGGGGTAGGAGAGATAGACGCGCTCAATCCCCACGTTGGGGGTGTCCAGCAGGGCAATCCATGCCACCCGGAATACGCAGGTGCCCAACAGATTGATGATTACGGGAGTCAGGGAAAAGCCGCAGCCCCGGAGAGCGCCCACCAGAACGTCTGCAATGCCAAATATCACATAAGGCCCCGCCACAATCCACAGCCTGAGCACGCCCGCGTCGATGACAGCCGGGTCGCTGTTGTAAATGGCGATGAGCTTTGGGGCGAAGCCTGTGACAGCCGCTCCCAGGACGGCCCCCAGAACCACGGTGTATAAAAGGCAGATTCGCACAATGCGGGCAACTCTGTCGTAACGTCTGGCTCCGATATTTTGGCTTGTAAAGGTCTGGCAGGCGTGATGAAAGGAATTCATGGAGATATACAGAAAGCTCTCCACATTTTCTCCCACGCTGCAGCCTGCAATCACGGTGCTGCCATAAGTGTTAACGGCGCTTTGAATGACCACATTGGACAGGCTGAACAGGCAGCTTTGAACTCCTGCTGGAATGCCGATGCCAGCCATGCGCGCGAGGCTGGCCCGGTCCAGCCCCAGACTGCGCCAGGAAAACCGCAGGACGCCCCGGCTTTTCGCCAGATAGCACATAATCAGGACGGCGCTGAAGACTTGACTGATTACGGTGGCCAGCCCCACGCCTATGACTCCGGCGTGCAGGAGTATCACAAACGCGATATTTAAAATCACGTTTAATGTGCCGCTGAATAGAAGAAACAGCAGGGGACGTCTGGTGTCTCCGGTGGCCCGCAGGGCGGCGGCTGCGTAATTGTAGAGCATCAACGCCGGAGTACCGGCAAAGCAAATTCGGATGTAAGCAAGAGCCATAGGGCGAACGTTGTTTGGAGTAGAGACCAGGGTCAGAAGATGCCCGGAGAATAGAATGCCCGCCGCGCCCAGAACCGCACCGCCTACCAGTGCCATCAGCACAGACGTGTGCAGTGTGCGGGAGATTTCGACCTCCCGGTTTCCCTCTCCAAAATAGCGTGCAATGGAGACGTTTACGCCCACGGAAATTCCGATCAGAAGGTTGAGAACCATATGAATAATGGGAACGGTGCTGCCCACGGCAGCCAGACTGGCAGGACCCACAAAGCGGCCTACTACCACAATATCCGCGGCGTTGAACAGCATTTGCAGCACATTGGAAGCCATTAAAGGTAGGCCAAACATCAGGATTTTTCCCGGAAGTGAGCCGCTGGTCATGTCCAAGATATCCTCTCCGCGCATGTCAATCTCACCTTTCCATTATTCTCTGGCGGCCGTCATACGTTTTCAAAGAATGAGCATCATGCCAATTAAACTCAATGATACTTGTGCCTGATAGGGAACGCAAGCGGGAAACCAAAAGAGCAGAGTTCGTGCAAAGGTTTTGCTGTTTTTGGCAAAATTCCGTCGTCTGTACCACACAAAAAGGGGAGCGGCGCTGTAAAGCAGCGCCGCTCCCTTAAATCCGGAGCGTTTTCAATGGACTGGACAAGCTGCGGCGGCTTCAAGCAGGGGATTATCGACCGCTTTCGTCCTGAATGCCGGCAATGTATTTCGCCAGCTCTTTTTTGCCCTCGATGTTGCCCTGAC
>NZ_DALZCH010000105.1:0-11418 GCF_031978065.1 Oscillibacter sp. | reverse complement strand
TGTGTCTCGTCTTTGGTTCCCCCCGGGGGTTCACTGGAGTCTGCCGGAAATTCGCCAAGGTTTTGCCGGGATGCTGAGAAAACGCTTGCCTTTGCAGGAAAAAATTGCTTCTCAAAACGAGTATGCGCTTGCGGTGACATTGCGGGATACTTCCAAACGAGGCGGTGAGAAATGAGACCGGATTTCGCTGAGCCAGCTAGCCTATTGGACTCATTCTCTCCCGGTAATTATTAAATACCACATTAGCACGTAAAAGTCAAGTGGTTTTTGTGACTTTCTACATTTTGCCATTATTTAGTCATCTTTTTTTATTGAATTTTAACATACGTCTGTGTAGAATTTAGGCCCTATCTTTCATTGTTCCTCCAATGTTCTGAAAAACGCAGAGGGCGACAGTGCAGGCTCGGTGCGAAACGCCGACAGCAGCGCATCTATGTTGTCCTCGTTGTGCTCAATCTCCCGGCAGTAAATCCGCAGGGCTTCGCCAAGCGGCAAAAGGCTTGCCGCCCGCTCCACCACCAGAGCACCCAGCAGGGCAAACTGCACCCGTCCCAGCAAGTCTCCGTCGTTGACGGCCTTGAGAGTATAGCGAAACAGGAAGTAGGCCACAATCCGTTCCAGCAAAGCTTCTGGAACCCCACCGGGCACCGCCTCCCTGCTCCGGCGCAGCAACGCCCTCCAATCATCCCCCAGAATTTCCAGACCGGACAGTGCCTCCCATACCCGGGGAAAAATCCCCTCCCCGGCCATCTGACTGCCGGGGGCGGGGGCCGTCCACACCTGACAAAGCTCCGGGAGTAACGGGGCCTCGTCTTCGTCCAGCAAAATCTGCCCCTCCACCGCCAGGGCCAGCAACTCCGCAAGACGAAAATCAATCTTGCGGGGGGGGGCCTGTAAAATCTCCAGAAGCTTTTTCCGGACGGCCAGAAGCGGGTCCAGCCAGGGGTCGGGTTCCTCCTCCTCCTCGTCCGTTTCCGTCTCTGGAAACGTCAGCGGCGTGTGAGAGGAGAGCAACAGACGGCAGACCTCCGGACAGGAAGCCACAAGGCTTGTCTCCCGCAGCGGGCCGTAGTCCTCGATAAACCGAGGATGGCTGCGGCAAACCTCGCCGGTGCGCTCCGGCCCAAGGGCCCGGTGGATGGCACAAAGGCCGTCCATGTCCCAGAAGGGACAACGGCTCGTGTCCGTCAGGGCAAAATAGTCCTCTCCGTCCTCGGTTTGCAGGGCCGCCCGGAGCCGCTCACCCAGCGACCCCGGAAGGGTGCGGTAAAAGGCGGCGGAAGCTTCGTCCACCACCACCTCCCAGCCCTGACAGCAAGAGTGGGGACACGCGCCCGCAAGGCACTGAAATTGTTTTAGATAATCCGGCGCCCGCAGTTGCATGCTGCCTGCTCCTTTATAATTAAAGATTTAACCCGTCCACAGCGGCTTTCAGCCGCTCCATGGCCTGCTCCAGCACGGAGCGGGGACAGGCGGCATTCAGGCGCATGAAGCCGCTGAGGTCCCGTCCAAAGGAATCCCCGTCGTTCAGGCCCAGCCGCGCCTTGTGAATCATAAAGTCGTGCAGTTCCTGATTTGTAAGCCCTAGCGCGCGGCAGTCCAGCCAGACGAGATAGGTGGCGTCCGGCACGGTGGGCCGAATCTGCGGAATATGTGCGGCGCAATAGTCATGAATGTAGTCAAAGTTGGCGCTGAGGTAGGGAAGGAGCTGGTCCAGCCACTCGTCGCCATGGGTAAACGCGGCCTCCATGGCCGTGAGGGAAAAGGCGTTGTTGCGGTGAATGTCCATGCGGTGCCAAAAGCGGTCGAAGACCTGCTTCTTGTGCCGGTTGGGAAACACCACGGTGCTGGCCTGCAAGCCCGCCAGATTAAAGGTCTTGGTGCCGGAGATGCATGTGATGACGTTTTCCGCGACGCTGGCGGTGACGGTGTGCTTCTTCCCGTGGAAAATCAAATCAGAGTGAATCTCGTCGGACACTATGGGCACGCAGTATTTTTCGCACAGCTCGCCCATCCGCCGCAGCTCCTCCGCCGTCCAGACGATTCCCAAAGGATTGTGGGGGTTGCACAGGATGAAGAGGTCGCACCGGCCCAGTTTTTCCTCAAAGTCCACCCAGTCCACGGTCCATTTTCCGTCCTTCTCCACAAGGGGATTTTCCACCACGGTGCGCTCCCACGCCTCAGTCATGTCGTAAAACTCGGAATACACCGGCGTTTGAATCAACACGCTGCCCCCCGCCGGGGTGAATAGCTGTATGCAGGCGGAAAGCGTCTGCACCACGCCGAGACTGAAGCTCATCAGGCTCTGGTCGATGTCCCAGCCGTTGCGCCGCTTCTGCCAGCCGCGGATAGCGGCAAAATAGCTGTCTGGCCGGGCGGTATAGCCCCAGATGCCCTCCTCCGCCCGGGCCTTCAGCGCGTCGATAATAGGCTGGGCGGTGCGAAAGTCCATGTCCGCGATCCACAGGGGAATCACGTCCTCCGTGCCGAACTTTTTCAGCCGCTCGTCGTATTTGGCGGCGCGGTTGCCGGAGCGGTCGATAATAGTGTCGAAATCATAGTTCATAAATAGCCTCACTTTCCAGAATCACCAATAAATTTATTCGCGCAGGGCGTGAGCCATCCGCATAAAGCAAACGATCCGCCCCGGAGCCGTGCCGTGGGTCCTCCACGGCGTAAACATTCTGCGGCTTTGCGCGGCTCAAAATGCAAAGCAAAGCAGCCGCCTCGCGGTTATTTTACCACGCTTCCGTCCCCCGCGCAATCCCGGCTGTTCTCTCCCCGCTGGGAGCTTTAGCTAATCCTTTTTATGGTGCAAGCGGCAAAATTCCGCATTTTTTCCTATTGACAAACCCGGCTCCTGCGTTTAGAATTACCTCGAATTAGTTCAATTTTTTTGACTAAATAAACTTAACTATTTGAATTTAAGGAGATATTGACAATGGATTTTGAGAAGGTACGGGACGTAATCGTGGAAACACTGGCCTGCGAGGCCGATCAGGTGACGATGGAAGCCACTCTGGCGGAGGATTTGGGCGCGGATTCCCTGGCCTCCGTGGAGTTGGTGATGGCGCTGGAGGAGGCCACAGGCGTGGCCATCGACGACGCGGAGCTTCCCAACCTGAAAACTGTGGGCGATATCGTGAAGTATCTGGAAGCTCACAAGGCCTGATTGCCGCACATCGACCGAAAGGGAACCGTTGCGGTTCCCTTTCGCGCTATAAGGTTTTTTGCGCGCCCCCTGCGGGCCGTCAAAAGGCGCGCGCCTCTGGTGAATGCCCGGAGCGCGAATAAAGGAAGGAGAATCATGACCAACTCCGAGATTTTTGAATTGATGGACCGCTTTGAAAAGAGCGGCATTTTGACCATGCGTGTCTGCGTTGGCGGCGATGAGCTGGAAATGAGCCGGGCGGGCTCCGCACCGGCGGTGACCGCCGTATCCGCTCCCGTCTCTCCCGCTGTGTCCGCTCCCGAAGCGCAGGAGGAGCGGGTGATCCGCGCCCCGCTGGTGGGAACGTTTTACGCCGCCTCTGCCCCGGACCATCCTCCCCTTGTGAAGCAGGGCGACCGCGTGAGCAAGGGACAGACCGTGTGCCTTATCGAGGCCATGAAAATGATGAGCGAGGTAACGGCCCCCTGCGACTGCGTGATTGAAGACGTGCTGGTGCAAAACGGCGACCTGCTGGGCTTTGACGCGCCCATCTTCCGCTATCGGGAGGCGTAACCATGTTCAGGCGCATTTTAATTGCCAATCGGGGCGAAATCGCACTGCGGGTGCTGCGGGCCTGCCGGGAGATGGAGATTGAAACGGTGGCGGTGTATTCCACCGCCGACGCGGACGCACTTCATGTCCAGCTTGCCACCCGGAGCATTTGCATCGGTCCGCCCAAGGCTGCGGACAGCTATCTCAATCAGGCGGCGCTTTTGACCGCCGCCAAAGCCACGGGCTGCGACGCGGTACATCCGGGCTACGGATTTTTGTCGGAAAACGCCGACTTTGCCGACGCCTGTGCCGCTGCCGGGCTGAAATTTATCGGCCCCTCCGGCGATTCCATCCGCAAGGCGGGAAGCAAGGCTGCCGCCTGCGGGCTGATGTCTGCGGCGGGCGTTCCCACGGTTCCCGGCTCCGGCGGCCCGCTGGCAGATGTGGACGCTGCTCTGAAAGTCGCCGGACAGGTGGGCTATCCCGTGCTGCTGAAGGCCAGCGCCGGTGGCGGCGGGCGGGGCATCCGCAAGGTGGAAGCTCCCGAAGAACTGCCCGCCGCGTTTCACGAGGCCGTGGCAGAGGCTGTGGCCTGCTTTGGCGACGGAACCATGTATCTTGAAAAATTTGTGGTGAATCCCCGGCACATTGAGTTTCAAATCCTCGCGGACAGTCAGGGAAACACCATCCACCTTTTTGACCGGGACTGCTCCATTCAGCGCCGGAACCAAAAGCTGATTGAAGAAGCCCCCGCCCGGTGTCTCACGCCGGAGCTGCGCCGGGAGATGGGCGAGGCGGCGGTCCGCGCCGCCCGGGCCGTGGGCTATGAAAACGCCGGGACGGTGGAGTTCCTTCTGGCGGAGGACGGGCGGTTTTACTTCTGTGAGATGAACACCCGCATTCAGGTGGAGCACGGCATTACAGAGCTTGTCACCGGAGTGGACCTTGTGCGCCAGCAAATCCGCATCGCGGCAGGGCTTTCCCTGGGCTTTACGCAGGAAGACATCCATCTGACCGGCCACGCCATCGAATGCCGCGTGAACGCGGAGGATCCCGCCGCCGATTTCCGCCCCTGCCCCGGCACAGCGTCTTTTGTGCACTTCCCCGGGGGAATGGGCGTGCGGATTGACTCGGGACTTTACAGCGGCTATACCCTGCCGCCCTATTACGATTCTCTGGCAGCAAAAGTTTTGGTCCACGCCCCCACCCGGCTGGAGGCCATCCGCCGGATGCGCCGCGCGCTGGAGGAACTGACCGTGGAGGGCTTTGCCACCAACGCGGGGCTGAGCCATCTGATTTTGTACCATCCGGATTTTGTCCGGGGAACCTGCACCACTGCATTTTTGGAAGCTCATTTACAGGAGTTGGTGGATTGGGATCGCAGGGCGGTGGAAAGTGAGGCAGCCAAATGACTTCGATTTTTGCCCAGCGGCGGCAAAAGCTGCTGGCGATGAAGGCCTTTCGGGACGGGCAAACCCACGCGCCAACCGCCGACACGGCCTGCCCCGGCTGCGGCCAAACCATGGGCGCGGGGGCGCTGTCCCAAACTCAATACGTCTGCCCCCATTGCGGCTATCATATGCCGCTGGGGAGTTACTACCGGCTCAGCACGATTCTGGACGCCGGCTCCTTCCGGGAGCTGAACCCCCGCCTGACCTCCACGGACCCCCTGCATTTTCCAGACTATTCCGCAAAGCTGGAGGCCACCCGGAAGAAGACCGGACTAAACGAAGCCGTGGTCACTGCCTTGGGAGCCGTGGATGGACAAAAATGCGTCATCGGGGTTTTGGACGCACGGTTTTTCCTTGGCAGCATGAGCGCCGCCGTGGGAGAGAAAATCACCCGCGCCATCGAGTTTGCTGCAAAGAGCAGGCTCCCCCTGATTCTCTTCTCCGCCAGCGGCGGAGCAAGAATGCAGGAAGGGATTCTCTCCTTGATGCAGATGGCGAAAACCAGCGCCGCGCTGGCTCGGTTTGATGAAAAAGGGGGCTTTTTCCTCTCGGTTCTCACAAACCCCACCACCGGCGGCGTCACCGCCAGCTTCGCAAGCCTTGGCGACGTGATTCTGGCGGAGCCGGGCGCCTTGATCGGCTTTGCCGGTCCCCGTGTCATTGAGCAGACCATCGGGCAAACACTGCCGCTGGGCTTCCAGCGGGCGGAGTTCCAACTGAAGCATGGCTTTGTGGACGCAGTGGTCCCCCGCAGCGAGCTGCGGAGCACGATTTCCCACCTGCTGGCGCTCCATGGGAAAGGAGGCCGCAATGAGTGAGCCTATGACCGCCGCCCAGCGGGTGGCGATTGCCCGCCATCATCAGCGGCCCAATGCGCAGGAGATTTTTGACTTTTTGTTTACGGACCTGTTTATCCAGCAGGGCGACCGTCTGGCGGGCGAGGACGAAAGTATTTTGGGCGGAATTGCCCGGTTCCACGGGCGGCCCGTCACGGTGATTGCCACCCGCAAGGGCCGCACGCTGGACGAAAACATCAAATATAACTTCGGGATGCCCTCCCCGGAGGGCTACCGCAAGGCACTGCGCCTGATGCGCCAGGCCCAGAAGTTCCGCCGCCCGATTTTCACGTTTATCGACACGCCGGGGGCTTACCCCGGCATGGAAGCGGAAGAACGGGGGCAGGGCGAGGCCATCGCCCGAAACCTGATGGAGATGAGCCGTCTTACCGTGCCCATCATTGCCACCATCACCGGAGAGGGCAACAGCGGCGGCGCGCTGGCCTTGGGCGTTGGGGACCGGGTACTGATGCTGGAAAACGCAGTGTATTCCATTCTCTCTCCCGAGGGATTTGCAACCATCCTGTGGAAGGATGCCTCCCGCCACGGGCAGGCCTGCGAGCTGATGCGGCTCACCGCCCCGGACCTGAAGCGGCTTGGAATCATCGACGAGATCATTCCCGAACCGGCGGGGGGCGCGCATCTTGCCCCGGACATCGCCCTGCGCGCACTGGACGAAGCGCTTGCCCGGAATTTAAAGTCCTTTTCCCGCCAGAGCGGGGAGGCGCTGGCTGCGGGGCGGTATCGGAAATTTAGACACATGGGGACACCCCCGAAGGAGGACCAATGAGCGGAATTAAAATTTGCGGCGCGGGACACTACACCCCGCCGAAGCTGGTCAGCAATGCCGACCTTGAGAAAATTGTAGACACCAATGACGAATGGATTACGTCCCGCACCGGCATCAAAACCCGCCACCACTGTGTGGAAGAAACTCACGCCGACATGTGCCGCCACGCGGCGCAGACGGCGCTGGAGCGCGCGGGAATCAAGCCGGAGGAAATCGGCGTATGCATCGTGGCCACGTTTTCCTCAGACTTCCTCTCCCCCAACGCCGCAAGCCTTTTGCAGCGGGATTTGGGCCTTTTAAACGACACGATCTGCTTTGACATCAACGCCGCGTGCAGCGGCTTCCTCTTCGCCATCCACACGGCGGAGTGCCTGCTGGCAGCATCGCCCCGGAAATATGGACTGGTGCTGGGGGCGGAGATGCTCAGCCGCTTTATCAACTGGGAGGATCGGGGCACCTGCGTCCTCTTTGGCGATGCAGCGGCCGCCGCCGTGGTGGAATGGAATGAGGAATACGAATCCCTCGGCGCGGTGCTCCACTGCGAGGGCGACAGCGAAATGCTGGGCGTCACCGGCTCGGGCCACAAGGCCCCGCCGCAGATTTTCATGCAGGGCCAGCAGGTGTTCAAATTCGCGGTGAACGCCGTGCCCTCCTGCATGGATCAGGTGCTGAAGCGCAGCGGAAAAACAATTGACGATGTGGACTTTTTCGTGTTCCATCAGGCCAATACCCGCATCATTGATCTGGCTGTGAGGAAGTATCACATTCCGGAGGAGAAGTACTACAAAAACATTGAGAAGTACGGCAACACTTCCGCCGCCAGCATTCCCATGGTGCTCAGCGAGCTGACGGAACTTGGCAAGGTCGGCCCCGGCAGCCGGGTGATGCTGGTGGGCTTTGGCGGCGGACGTGCGTGGGGCGCGGCGCTGGCGGAATTTAAATGAGAGGACGGACCCGCGTCTGCGGGGAAGCGACGTGATATGAGATTGAACGAGTTTCTGGGAACGGAGTTCCCCATTATTCAGGGCGGCATGGCCAATATCGCCACCGGCGAATTTGCCGCCGCCTGTGCCAATGCGGGCGCCCTTGGCATGATTGCCACCGGCGGCTGGGACGGTGAGCGTCTCCGGCAGGAGATTCGCCGGGCAAGAGAGTTGACAGACAAGCCTTTCGGCGTGAATCTGATGCTGATGAGCCCCCATGCCGACGACATTGCAAGGGTCATTCTGGAAGAAAACGTCCGGGTGGTGACCACCGGGGCGGGCAACCCCGGAAAGTATATTCCCGCGTGGAAGGAAGCGGGCATCAAGGTGATGCCCGTGGTGGCGGCGGCGGTGCTGGCAAAGCGGTTGGAGCGCTACGGCGTGGACGCGTTCATCGCAGAGGGCACCGAATCCGGCGGACACGTGGGCGAGATGACCACCATGGCGCTGGTCCCACAGGTCATTGATGCGGTAAACGTCCCCGTCATCGCCGCAGGCGGCATTGCCGACGGGCGGCAGTTGGCGGCGGCCTACGCGCTGGGCGCGATTGGCGTTCAGGTGGGCACCTGCCTGCTTGCAAGTGAGGAGTGCCCCATTCACGACGGATATAAGCAGGCAATTCTTAAGGCGAAGGACTCCGACACCGTGGTGACGGGCCGCAGCATCGGCGGGCCTGTCCGGGTTTTGAAAAACAAGATGGCACGGACCTATCTGGAACTTGAAAAGCGCAACGCCACACTTGAAGAGCTGGAAACCGTGACACTGGGCGGCCTGCGCCGGGCAGTGCTGGAAGGCGACGTGGAAAATGGCAGCGTGATGACCGGTCAGGTGGCCGGAATGCTCCATGAAATCCGCCCCCTGCGGGAAATTTTTGAGGAGCTTGCGACGGCGGGTGACGCCCGCATCCGGGAATTGGCGGCAAGCCTATGAAGCTGGGATTTTTATACGCCGGGCAGGGCGCCCAGCACCCCGGCATGGGCGCGGACCTATACGAAAAGTATCCGGCCTTTCGTTCCGCGCTGGACGGGGCGGACGCGAGCTTTGACTTAAAGGCCGTGTCCTTTGCGGACCCGGACGGACTTTTGAACGAGACGCAATACACCCAGCCCTGCATGGTGGCCTTTGCCGTAGGTCTGACGGACGTTTTGGCGGAAAAGGGCATTGTTCCCGCCGCCGCCGCAGGCCTGTCCCTCGGCGAATATTCCGCGCTGTACGCAGCAGGCGTGCTGGACGGAAAAGCCGCCGTGGAAATGGTGGCCTTTCGCGGCAAAGCCATGACCGACGCGGCAAAGGGCGTGGACTCCGCCATGATGGCGGTTTTGGGCGCAGACCGGGAAACGGTGACCGCCGCCTGCAAGGCCACATCAAGCCTTGGCATCGTGGAGCCTTGCAACTTTAACTGCCCCGGGCAAATCGTCATCGGCGGTGAGCGGGCGGCGGTTGAAAAGGCGGCATCTGTCGCCAAGGAGCTGGGCGCGAAGCGCTGCATGCCCCTAAACGTCAGCGGCCCGTTTCACACCTCCCTTTTAAAGCCCGCCGGGGATGCGCTGCGGGAATATTTCAAAATCGTGGACTTTCAGGAGCCGAAGATCCCCGTCCTGCACAACTGTCTGGGCGGTGAGCGTCAGGTTGGAGATTCCATTCCCGCCCTGCTGGAACGGCAGGTCCAGTCTGCCGTGTACATGGAGGACTGCATCCGCGCCATGGCGGCGCTGGGGGTGGACGCCGTGGTGGAAATTGGCCCCGGCAAGGCCCTGACCGGGTTTGTAAAGAAAACACTTCCCGGCTTCCCCGTGTTCAGCGTGGAAACAGCAGAGGATGTTGAGAAGCTGCCGGAGTTGCTGAAGGAGGTAGAGCGCGGATGAACTTTGCGGGTAAAACAGCCGTGGTCACTGGCGGAAGCCGGGGGCTGGGCCGGGCCGTGTGCCGAAAGCTCGCCGAGAATGGTGCCAACGTGGTCTTCTCCTATGCCGGAAACACCGCCGCCGCACAGGAGACGCTTGCAGAGCTTGAGAGCATGGGCGCAAACGTCCGCGCCGTGCAGGGCAGCGTAGCAGACAGCGAGGCGGTAAAAACCCTGATGGATACCGCCGTTAAGGAGTTCGGCAGGCTGGATATCCTCGTAAACAACGCCGGTATTACCCGAGACGGACTGGTGATGCTGATGAAGGAAGATGACTTCGACGCAGTCATTGACACGAACCTGAAAGGGACGTTTCTTTGCATGAAGGCCGCCAGCCGCATCATGCTCCGACAGAAATACGGGCGCATCGTAAACTTAAGCTCCGTGGTGGGGCTTCATGGCAACGCCGGACAGGTGAATTACGCCGCCAGTAAGGCGGGGGTCATCGGCATGACCAAGTCCCTTGCCAAGGAGCTGGCCGCCAAGGGCGTCACGGTGAACGCCGTTGCCCCGGGCTTTATCACCACCGACATGACCGACGGCCTGCCCGAGGCGGCGAAGTCCGCTCTGTTGGCCACCATTCCCATGGCCCGTCTGGGTGCGCCGGAGGACGTGGCCGAAGCCGTGGCCTTCCTCGCTGGGGACGGAGCCGGGTATATCACGGGGCAGGTTTTGGGCGTGGACGGCGGCATGGGCATGTAAACTGGGGGCCAATGCTCCCATACGCATAAAGCAATAAGGAGACAGGTATGGATAAAAGACGAGTTGTGATTACCGGCCTTGGCGCCGTCACGCCCATCGGACACTCCGCCCCCGAAACGTGGCAGGCGGTGCGAAATGGAGTGTGCGGCGTGGCCCCCATCACCGCCTATGACGCATCCGGGCAGAAGGTCACGCTGGCGGCGGAGGTCAAGAACTACCAGCCGGACGATTTTCTGGATAAAAAAGAAGCTAAGCACATGGCCCGCTTCACCCAGTTTGCGGTCATTTCCGCGCGGGAAGCACTGAAAGACGCCGGTTTTGACCCCGAAAAAGCGGACATGGACCGCTGCGGCGTGATTGTGTCCAGCGGCATCGGCGCACTGCAAAACACCGAGGACGAACACAGCCGGTATCTGGAAAAAGGCATTGACCGGGTGTCCCCCTTCTATATCCCCATGACCATCTGCAACATGGCGGCGGGGCAAGTTGCCATCGACGCAGGTTTTCGGGGCATGTGCTCCTGCCCCGTGACGGCCTGTGCCGGCGGCACCAACGCCGTGGGCGACGCATTCCATTACATCCGGGACGGGTACGCCGACGCGATGCTCTGCGGCGGCAGCGAGTCCGCGGTCACACCGCTGGCCATCGGCGGGTTCACCACCATGAAGGCCCTGACGCAGAGCACCGACCCCAATCGCGCCTCCATTCCCTTTGACGCGGAGCGCAGCGGCTTTGTCTTGGGCGAGGGATCGACAATTTTGTTGCTGGAGGAACTGGACCACGCGCTGGCCCGGGGCGCGAAGATTTACGCAGAGTTTGTGGGCTATGGCTCCACCTGCGACGCGTATCACATGACCGCTCCCCTGCCGGGCGGCGAAGGCGGCGCGAAAGCCATGGCGCTGGCCCTTTCCGACGCGGGGGTGCGGCCCGAGGATGTGGACTATATCAATGCCCACGGCACCTCCACGCCCTTAAACGACGCGGGGGAAACCGCCGCTATCAAAACTGTGTTCGGCGAGCACGCGACAAAGCTTGCCGTAAGCTCCACCA
>NZ_DALZCH010000104.1:0-11457 GCF_031978065.1 Oscillibacter sp. | reverse complement strand
CGGGAAGCATAAAGACCTCGCAGGCGCAGCGCCGCGCGGCGCTCAAATGGGAGCGCGAGAACAATGAAAAGGTAACAATCAAGCTTAGGCAGGGTGTAGATCCAAGCAAAGCCCAAATATCCGCCGCAGCGAAAGCCAGTGGGCAGAGCGTCAATGCGTGGATTATTGACGCGATCAAGGACAATCTGTGAGCAAATTAACGCGGTGGAGCAGTGCGGTGGAGTAGAGATACAGCGTTTTACTCCACCGGTGGAGCGGTGGAGCACTGGTGGAGTATATTTTTGTGTGCTACACCGGGTTAAAATCCCCGCGTGGCAACGGGTTTAGTATATTCCGGTGGAGTAGGTGGAGTAACTCTATATAGTGTGCTATTAGAGCGTACAGGGAGCCCTAGAGGGTACATATATACGCCCTGTACGCTCTATACGCCCTCCCGTAAGAGAATAGGCAATTTGCCCCACCGCTCCACCTACTCCACCGCAAGGCGCTTATTACCCCCGGATTTATGGCCGCAGCACATGACTGGGCCTTGCGGCTTTTCGGTTTTGCGATTTTGGGAGAAATGGGGCACGGGGCAGTATAAAAAACGCGCGTAAGATTGCGGTTTTGAATTAGCTGTGCTTATATTGGACGTGCGGCCAATTAAACATGCTTGCAACAGCAATTGAGTAGGTGGGTGACTGCCAATTAGGGGCGCAAATACGCAATATTTAACTGTTCATTAAGTGTTTTTGATGATACGTCAGGCATTTTACGCGCAACTGTGTATTTACTGTGATATTCAGCCCTGCAAATCGGCTAATTTTGGCGCAGCGGCTGGGTTGGTGGCCGGGGTGGGCTGGGCGCAGCTACGGGCTCCGCAGGGGGCCGTCCGACCGGGACCCCGATGTCTATGGTTTCGAGGTATCCGGGAGGGGTAGCGGAAAAAGGGTGGGCCTCTCGCTGACGGGGTAGGTAATATACAGCACACGCATTCGGAGGGCCCCCGAGGATGTGACGCACTGCGCCCGCAGTCAGGGGGTGGCGGAAAATCAGGGGGCGGGGGTTTTACAGATCGGGCACCCAAAAGTACCAAAAGCCCCCGTTAGTTTTAAAATATAACAACATTTATTAAAATGTTTAAAAAGTTATCAATATATAGGAATTAGCAAAAAAGTGACGCTTGAAATATATGGAAGATTTGGTATAATGCAATTAAGCATAGATAAAATTGCGTGTAAAGGGCGGTGGTAGTCGTGGCAAAAAAGAATACAAGCAAGAGCCAGGAATACGCGACTGCCGAAGCCTTAAAAGCAAAGTGCGAGTCCTATTTTAACCAGTGCGACGAAGATTGTGTGCTGTATGGTGAAGCAGGCCTTGCGCTGTATCTCAACGTTACGATTAAGACGCTGCGGCGCTGGTATGATGGAGAGCGCCACGAGGATTTTCAGGACACAGTTCAAATGGCGTTCATGAGGATTCAGAACCAGATTGAGACGGACCCCAGATATCAGGAAAAGGGAATGGTGACCCGTGGAATTTTCCTGAACAAGCAGCCGCGTTTCGGCGGGTATCAGGACAAGGTTGAAGCGAGACAGGACATTTCCGTGAACGTAAATATGGGCAAGGGAATGGACGAATCGGATTTCAAGTAACGGAGGTCCGGGAATGCGAATTTTGGAAATAGCGATTTTGGCATGTATCATGATGATTTGGATTGCGCTGCTGGTGTCCGTCCTGTGTTATACGCGAATTCGACTGGCAGAGATCAAAGCGCGTAGAAGTTTCAGCCCCGAAGACGACAACACAAAGACCCAGGAGGACTCTGCAAAACCGATCCCCGGCAGCGTGGATGAAGGCGTTGAAAATATTATGACGTATAGCGTAGGCGGGAAGGCCGGTGATTCGTTGTGAAAGTGCAGGACGTCTTCGACAAGGCAATCCGGCTGATGGACGAGCAGAACGAATCCACCGGCGTAACCGTCACGGCTGACACGAAGGAATATCTGGTGAGAACGCCGGATATTTTGGATTCCATTCTTGCACGCGTAAGTTTATCCGTCGGAAGCCCATATGTTCGCGTGGCGGCGGCAACTGATGAAATTCAACTTGACGACGCAGTTACTTCTGGGGTGCTTCCCTACTATCTGGCGTCGGCGCTGATTGCGATTGAGGCGCAGGACAGCGTTCTCGCGGCGTATTTCAGTAAGGCGGGTGACGCGGCGCTGGCTGTTATCGGGGCGCGACTTTCAAAAGCTGAACCGGAGCCGGTTGAGGATGTGTACGGCGGGCTTGAATATGGGGAGTTTGCAAGATGGTGACGCGAGGATGGTATACGTGCCCCTGTTGTCACAGAAAGCTGATTAAGATAACGCGCAGTTCCACGATGTACCGGGTGCCGGTGTATTGCAGGGCTTGCCGGTCTGAATGGTTTCCGGCCATATGGAACGGAAAAGAGCTGGAAACTGGGCAAGCTTTTCCGCTGACCGGAGAAAAAATATCATAATAAGCTAGAGCGTTTAGCGCCAGAAGCACGGGAGAGATCCCGGCTTTTGGCGCTTTTTATTTTGCCATGTGCGGCAGACCAGCCGCAGCGGAAAACATGAACCGGCAGACCAGCTGGGGAAAGGTAAACTTATGGAAAACGAAAAAACGAACCCTGCCGAGGAAACTTCCGAAACCACGGATGCTTTTCTGGACGGCTGGGACCCGGACGGTGTAGAGGACTCCGAGACCTCGGAGATTGAAGCGCCGGAGAGCAATACCGAGGAGCCCCCGGCATCGGAGTCGCAGGAGCCAGCGCAGGAGCAGGTGCCGGAAAAATCAGGCACGCCGGAAGAAACCACTTCTGAAAGGCCCGAAGGACCTCCCGCGACTGCGCCGGAAATTCCCAAGACGTGGACGCTGCGGCATCTGGGCGAGGAAAAGGCCGTAAACGAGCAGGAGATGACCACTCTTGCGCAGAAGGGCCTTGATTATGACCGGGTACGGGAGAAATACGACGCAGCAAAGCCGGTCGTGGAGATGTTCGCGCAGATGGCGAAGCAGACCGGCATGACCGTGGAGCAGTACGTTTCCTTTGTGAGGACGGAAGCGAAAAAGTCTGCGGGTATGAACGACGACGAGGCGAAACGGGCGGTGGAACTGGAAGACCGCGAGAGCGCTGTTTTGGCTAAAGAGGCCGAAGAGGCCGAAAAACAGACCGCCGCCCAGCAGGCGGCGCAGGCTGAGAGTTCCGCAGAGGAGCGGCGAAATGCCGATATCGCGGAATTCCAGAAGACATTTCCGGATGCGGCAAAGGACGCGGGCAGTATTCCACAGGAAGTTTGGGACGCCGTGAAACAGGGGCAGCGTTTGGCGACCGCCTATGCGATATGGCGTGAGAAACAGGCACTTGCGGAGACTGAACGCGTAAAGCAGGAATCGGCGGCAAAGGAGCAGAACGCGAAAAATGCGGGGCGCTCCACAGGCAGTATGAAGACCGCCGGAGCGGAAAGCAAAGCCAGCGATCCGTTTTTAGACGGATTCGGTTCCTGATACGGTCCTCTCCGCATCCATATGACGAAAGAGAGGAAATCAAATGATCAATTACGCAACCAAGTATGAATCCAAGATCGCAGAGCGATTTAAAAGGGCATCCATCACGGACGCGGACTGCGGCCACGAATATACGTTCGTAGACCCCAACAGCAAAACCATTCGTATTGGCTCTGTAAACACCGTTCCTGAGACGGAATACAACCGAACCGGCAGTAACCGCTTCGGCGATGTCTATGACGTAGGCGACACGCTTCAGGAAATGACCTGTGGGTGCGCTCCCTCGTTCAGTTTCACCATTGATGCGCTGGACGGTACGGATCAGGCCATTGAAAAGTCCGCAGCTAAGGCTCTGCGCCGGCAACTGGATGAAGTGACTGTTCCCAACATGGACAAGCGGCGTATCAAGAAGTGGTGTATGGGCGCAAATATCCAGTCTTTGGAGGCTACCGCCCCCACGAAGTCTACCATCACCGGAATGATCATCGATCTGGGCGCGAGAATGACGGATGCGCTGGTTCCGCTGGAAAACCGGACCTTGTACATTGGCACGGAGTATTACAAGCTGCTGAAGCAGAACCCGGACTATTTGGGCGTGGATGCTCTGGGCAAGGAAGCACTGACCAAGGGCGTCGTTGGCGAGTTTGACGGCAACCGGGTCAAGCCCATTCCGTCCCGGTATATGCCCGCGGGTGTGTACTTCTTCATCAAGTACAAGGGCAGCACGGTTGACCCTGTAAAGCTTCAAAAGTACGACATTCTGCCCAAGGTGCAGGGCTACTCCGGCCCCGTGGTGCAGGGTGTGACCTACTACGACAGCTTTGTGCTGGGAACCAAGGGAGACGGCATCGCCGTGTGCGGTAACGCTACCGCAATTCTGACGGCGCCCGTTATGGCCATCGCCAGCCACGCCGTCACCATCACTGCCGCTTCCGGCGTGGTGTTCAAGTACACGGTGGACGGCACGAACCCCCGGTACTCCACCACCGCCGAAGTCTACACCGCCGCGGTGGAACTGACCGAGGGCCAGACCATGCGGGCCATTGGCACGAAGGACGGATGCGTTGGTGTTGAGGGAACCAAGGCTTACGAATAACAAACAGAATCAGGGGGCCATTGCGGCCCCCTGATCGGGATTTTGGGAAAGGTGAACGCATTGGCATACAAAAGCTTCAGCAGAGCGGGCGGCGAGTTCTATGTAAATTTTGGACACGCCAATGAGAAGCAAAAACAATTCTATCAGGCCCGTGAATTATATGTGTGCTACGGAGGCGCGCGAGGTGGCGGAAAAAGCCACGGCATCCGCGTAAAGTCTGTGGGCGGTGCGCTGACCTATCCCGGCATCCGTATTTTGATCATCCGCAAGCATTATCCGGACATGGAAAACTCTCTGATCACTCCGATTGTTCAGATGGTTCCCATTCAGATTGCCAGCTACAACCAGCAGGCGCACATTATGCAGTTCGCCAACGGTTCCACAATCAAATTCGGGCATTACGATACCGGATCAGATCTTGAATACCAGGGGCAGGAATTTGACTGGATTTTTATTGACGAGGCGACGCAGTTTACCGAGGCGCAATTCCGCGTGCTGGGCGCGTGCCTGCGCGGCACTTCCAACATTCCCCGTCGAATGTATCTTACCTGCAACCCCGGAGGGATCGGGCATCTGTGGGTTAGGCGGCTGTTTGTCGATCGAGAGTATCAAAATGGCGAAAAGGCGGAGGATTACCGATTCATTCAGGCTACTGTGGACGACAACCCGGATTTGCTAAAAGGGTCTCCCGGGTACCTGAATATGCTGGACACGCTGCCCGACGATGTACGGCGTGCGTGGCGATATGGTGACTGGAACACGCTTTCGGGAATCTTCTTCCCGGAATTTTGCAAGGAAGCACACGTCATTGCTCCATTTGCGCGGGTTCCGCAGGAGTGGAAAAAGTATCGCGCATTCGACTATGGACTTGATATGTTCGCGTGCCTGTGGGTTGCGGTGGACTTTGACGGACGGTGCTACGTGTATCGGGAGGTACAGCAAAGCAATCTGATTGTTTCCGCTGCGGCTGCGCTGATGAACAGTCTGACGCCGCCCACGGAGCGGATCGAATTCACGATCGCCCCGCCGGATATGTGGAATCGACAAAAGGATAGCGGGCGCACCATGGCGCAGATATTTATGGAAAACGGCGTGGGAATCCTCAAAGCATCCAATAACCGAATTCAGGGCTGGATGGCGCTAAAAGAAATGTTGAAGCCCATGCGTTCAGATAAAGACCGGCCCGGTCTTCTGGTAACAAACGAGTGTGTGGGGCTGATTCGGAATCTTCCGGCCATCCAGCATGACGAGAGAAACCCTTCTGACTGCGCCACTGAGCCACACAATATCACGCACATATGCGACGCCTGCCGCTATTTTGCAGTTACCCGCGTGATGGGGGCACAGCGAATGGAAACGCGGGAAGTGGAGGAGCTGGGCGACGATGGCGAGGACTACGACGAGGGAATGACCGGCGGTGTGTGTGACGAGTCCTATTTGAACTACGGAGGGTAAACCATGGCGAATTCCATTCTGTCAATTAAACGCTTTTTGGGACTGAACGAGAATCCCGACGGCGATACCAAAATTAAAGACGGGGAATTGTCAGAGCTTCAGAATTTCAGGATTACCCTCGACGGGCATTTGCAGGTCCGCCCCGGAAGCGCAACCGTTTTCGACCTGCGCGCCGCTTGGGACGCGTGGTGCGCGGTATCCGGAAATATTCCTTCCACGAATACACCGGAGTTCTCCGGGGCGTGGTATGGCCTTGTGGGGGATTCTGCGGTGCTTCTGTGTGCGTTCGGTGGCGTGCTTTTCAAAGTGAACTCGGCGGACTCGGCGGACTGGACCGCCACGGCGGTTGGAACCTGTACACAGGATAAAACGTCTTTTTTCGGCTTCGGCGGCAAGGTCTATCTGTTGAATGGACACGAGTACAAATCATGGGATGGCACAGAGTTTTCAGAGGTGGCGGGGTATGTCCCCACAGTTCAAACCGCAACTTCGCCCACCGGGGCCGGGACAACGCTTCAACCGGTGAACCGGTTGACCGGGCTTCGCAAGGTGAAATTCTCCCCCGATGGAACCGCAACGGAATTTCAATTGCCGGAAACCGATATTTCCGCTGTGACAGAGGTTTTGGGAACCGGCGTTACCTATGCCACTGATTTGGTCGCCGGAAAGCTGACATTCGCCAGCGCGCCCGCTAAGGGGACCAACACTGTCACTGTCACCTACCGGAAGGGGGACGGTGCAAGGGCGGAAGTTGCGAGGATGCACTTCTGCGAAACATTTAATGGCAGTACAGATACCCGCGTTTTCCTCTACGGGGACGGCACCAACAAAACAATCTATTCCGGGCTGGACTATGACGGAAACCCAACGGCGGAATATTTCCCGGACCTCTATGAGATGTCCGTTGGCGAGAGCAACACACCGATCACGGCGTTGGTCCGCCATTATTCCCGATTGGTGGTGTTCAAGACCAACAGCGTATACTCCTGCCAATACGGTACGGTGACGCTGGATGATTCCAGCACGACGGCGGCATTCTACTGCACTTCCGTCAACCGGGAGCTGGGGAATGAGGCCCCGGGGCAGGTCCGTCTTGTGGAAAATAACCCGCTTTCTCTTTGTTCCAGCAGTATCTACGAATGGAAATCAACCTCTTCATCCGGGAACCTAGTCTCGGACGAGAGAACGGCAAAGCGAATCAGCGACCGGGTATGGGCCACGACAAGCGGCATGGACTTATCTGGGATTACTACATTCAGCGACCGGGACAGCTATGAATTCTGGTTTTGCATTGGAGACGAAGCAATCATTTTGAACTATGCAAATAACGCATGGTATCGGTACAAGGGAATTCCCGCCGCGCAGATTTTAAAGTGCAGTGGAAAGGTGCTGGCCTTCGCTATGGATGGCAAAGTGAGGCACATCTCCCGGCAGTACCGGAATGACGATGGCGCCGCCATTGACGCACGGGCGGCGACGGGGGCAATGGACTTCGGTAAGGAGTGGATGCGAAAGTATTTCACACTGGTGTTCGTATCCATTCAGCCTGAAGACGGCGCGAGGATTTTAATTTCAGCAGAGAGCAACCGTCGCAGTGACTATCCCAAAAAGGCTGTATCCGCCAGTATGGCAACTTTTTTTCACATGGACTTTAACCACTTTTCATTCAATATGAATCGAAAGCCGCAGGTAAAGCGGATCAAGCTGAAAGTGAAAAAAGCCACGTTTTACAAGTTGGTATTTGAAAGCAACAGTGCCACGGCAACCGCAACAGTGTTGCAGGCCGATATACAGCTGCGATATTCCGGTAATGTGAAATGATCGAGGTGGGAACATGAGAAATTTCAATCCAACGCCCCAGAATGTGTATAGAGAATACCGCGCGGGGCTGGATTTCAATAACAGCATAGAACTGTACCGGAATGTCGAGACGAACGAGAACTTTTTTATTGGGAAGCAGTGGGAGGGCGTAAAGGCTAATGGTCTTCCTACCCCCGTGTTCAACTTCTTAAAACGGGTAGTGCTGTTCTCCGTGGCAAATGTGTCCACGGACAACCTGAAGCTTCACGCAGAAAACATGCCGTCTACCGGGGAACGGGACTCCCACACCATGGAAGTCTTGACAGATATCATCAATGATCAGTTTGCCAACATCTTCGAGATGAACAGCATTGGTTCCTGCGTCCGGGAGTTCGCTCGAAATGCCGCTGTGGATGCAGACGGATGTACATACACCTATTTTGACCCCGATATGGATATTGGGCAGACGGCCCGCGGCGCGATTCGCACGGAGGTTTTGCAAAACACGCAGATTACTTTCGGAAATCCCAATAGCCGGGATGTGCAGTCTCAGCCATTCGTGATCATTGATCGGCGGATGCCAGTAGATGATGTTATCGACCGTGCAATTGCAAATGGCCTTTCGGCAGAAGAAGCAGAAAGTCTGATTCAGCCCGATGACAAGGAAAATCTCTCCGGGAGTAATCTTGACCGGCTGGGTGGGGGCAAAGCTACCGTGCTGCTCCGGCTGTGGCGGGACAAAAAGACCGGGAATATTCACGGGTATGAGTGTACTCGCGAATGTGTGGTTCGGGAAGAGTGGGACCTTGGTATTAAGCTATACCCGGTCACTTGGATGAACTGGGATTACGTACAGGACTGTTACCACGGGCAGGCGATGATTACGGGCCTGATTCCTAATCAGATTTTTGTAAACAAGCTGTTTGCCATGTCTATGATTTCTCTCATGACGCTGGCGTATCCGAAAGTGGTCTTCGATAGGACGCGTATCAGTAAATGGGATAACCGGGTTGGCGCGGCTATCGGAGTTAACGGTTCCGTTGAAAACGTGAGTAAGATTGTGGACCCGGCCACCATCTCCCCGCAGATCGCGCAGTTTATTGACCTCGCGGTCAGCTATACACAGAAGTTTCTTGGCGCATCAGATGTCGCGATGGGTGATACCCGACCGGATAACACTTCCGCGATTATTGCCCTGCAACGCGCAGCAGCGACGCCCATGGAGTTGACAAAGCAGAACCTTTTGAAGAGTGTGGAAGACTTGGGACGCATCTACATGGAGTTTATGGGTGAGTATTACGGGTCCCGGTTTGTTCAGATCCCGAACCCCTATGATACAGATAAGCTGGTGGTTCCGTTTGACTTCTCTATTCTTAAAAAGCTGCCATTTCAAATCAAGCTGGATGTCGGTAATTCCTCCTATTGGTCTGAAATTGCAAGTCAGCAGACATTGGATAACCTTTTGATGCAGGGCAAAATTTCCACGGTGGATTATCTGAAGCGGCTCCCCGCCGGGTCTATCACAGACCGCGAGGCACTGATTAAGGCCATGCAGCAGCCGCAGATACAGCCGCAGGATGGTGCTCCTGAAGCTGGTGCGCCGCCGGATAGCGAGAGCGTCCCACTGGTGGGAGGACGCGGCAACCACGAGCTGCAAAGGAGAATCAACCAGTCGGGAGAAGTCCCGCCGGTAATGTGAGGTAAAGCGATATGGCGTTGAACAAGTTTGAAAAAAATATGCAGATCATTCAGGCGCTGGATGACGAGCCTAACGATGTGGGCGGAATGACCGCCACTGAGTTAAAAGCGACGTTTGACGAGGGCGGAGAGGCCGTCAAAGAGTTTCTCAACGGTGTGCTGATTCCTGCGCTGGACACCTACATAGCGCGGGTAGATAACCCTCACGCCGTGACAAAGGCGCAGGTAGGGCTTGGCAACTGTGACAACACCGCAGATACCGACAAGCCTGTGTCTGTGGCCCAAACGGTGGCTATCGCTACTGCAAAAGCGGAGGCCGTCAGTGTAGCTGCGTCTGATGCAACTGCTAAGGCAAATGTTGCAAAAGCGGAGGCCATTTCCGCAAGTGACACGGCCGGGGCGGCCACCTCGGCAGTATTGCAGCATAACAACGCCGAGGCGGGAGTGCATACGGTGTTATTCGCTAAAAAGCTTGATAAAACTGGCGGAACACTGACCGGACCGCTGACGCTAAGCGGGGCCCCGACGGCAGCGCTCCACGCGGCCAGTAAGCAGTATGTTGACGGGGTATCGGCCGGTGTCGTTCTTGGGCAGATTCCGGACGGGTCGATCACTTCAGAAAAGCTTTCCGGGGGCGTCAACACGGTGCTTACGGCGAGCACGACCCACGCGGGGCGCACGGACAATCCCCACGGTGTGACCCCGGCGCAGATCGGCGCAGACCCCTCCGGCAGCGCAGCGGCGGTGCAGGCAAATCTCGCGGCCCACGCGGGGCGCACGGACAATCCCCACGGGGTAACGGCGGCACAGATTGGGGCGGCTACGGATTCTTCGGTAAGAGATATTATATCCCGACAAAAATGGGCGCTACTGGCGTCATACCTTACCGCAGGGGCTTTTACATTTACTGTCCCCGCTGGGTACACAAAGCTTGGAGTATACATGATTGGTGGTGGTGGGTCAGGAGCATCTAGCTCTGACCTAAATGCAGCTACTTCAACTGGTGGTGCATCTGGATATGGAAGAAATGTAATTTTTGATGTGCTTTCAGGACAGCAGATTTCAGGTGTTGTAGGAGCTGGTGGCATAGCTGTAAACGGCAGCTCAAATGGAAATGTAGGAGGAACAACCTCTTTTGGAGGTATTACAGTAGATGGTGGTAATGGCGGAAAATACAAGATTGAACAGAATCCATCAGTAGATGGGTCCGACGGTGGGCAAGGCTCAGATGCATGTGGCTCGTCAACTGATGTAGCTAAACTTCAAAGAAGACTATTTGGAGGAACAAACACAGAAGATGTATTACGTTCAACTGGTAGCGCCTATACATTCTTGCGCGGAGGCAGAACTCAATTACCTAGAGAATCGCAAAACTCATTCGATACTTCTATGGTAACTTTGTGCGCTGGTGGCTGGGCTGGCTTCCCTAATGGAACATTGAAGTCACAGTTAATGATAGCTACGGCCCTTGGATACAAAGGCGGAGACGGTAGTGCTACAAACTATGTTAGCGCAGCAAATGCTGAAGCAGGCATTGGACCTGGAAGCGGTGGCGGTGGCAAGGTCTTTTATGCAGCGTCCAATTATGGTACACCGTATTCTGGCGCCGGGGCGCCGGGGGCTGTTTTTATCTACGGTATAAAGGAGTGATTGCATGAAAACAGTATTCGTCAGAAATAGTACGGTCATAGAAATAATTCCAAATTATGCGTTGCCCGTAGAGAAATGGTATGGCGCAGAATTTGCTGCGCAGTGTGTTGAGGCCCCTGACGAAGTGGAACAGGGGTGGACACGCAATGAAGATGGTTCCTTTAAGGCCTCCTGCATGATGAATCAAACGGCGGCGGAGATCAAGGAGGAGCGCAGCACAGCCATTAAAGCGGCCTGTGCCG
>NZ_DALZCH010000103.1:0-11496 GCF_031978065.1 Oscillibacter sp. | reverse complement strand
CTTGGAAATCAGGTCCTCCACGGTGTTGATGTTGGCGCGCTTGAGGCAGTTAAAGCTGCGCACGCTCAGGTCCAGCTCCTCAATGGTCATCTCCAGCACCTTATCCCGCTGGGCCTCTCCCTTCTCCACCACCGTGGGCTTGCTGCCCACGTTCTCCGAGAGGTCGGTGAAGAGCGTGAAGTGGTCGCACAGAATCTTGGCGCCAAGGGACACGGCGTCCCTTGCGGAGATGGTGCCGTCGGTCCAGACCTCCAGCGTCAGCTTGTCAAAATCGCTGGACGTGCCCACGCGGGTGGGCTCCACAGTATAGTTGACCTTGTACACCGGGGTATAGATCGAATCAATGGGAATCACGCCGATGACCTGCTGGCTCATTGCACGCTTGTTCTTGTCGGCAGAGACATAGCCCCGGCCGTGAGACAGTGTGATTTCCATATTCAGCGTCGCGCCGCTGTCCAGCGAAGCGATGTGCAGCTCGGGGTTGAGAATCTCCACCTCTCCGTCGGCCTTGATATCGCCGGCGGTGACCTCGCAGGGGCCGACGGCCTCTACATAGACCGTCTTCCCGCTTTCGCCGTGGAGCTTGGTGAGGAGGCCCTTTACATTCAGGACAATCTCCGTCACATCTTCCTTGACGCCGGGGACAGTGGAAAACTCGTGCTGAACGCCGGCGATCTTGATGGAGGTCGCAGCGGTGCCGGGCAGAGAGGACAGCATAATGCGGCGAAGCGCATTGCCCAGCGTAGTGCCATAGCCCCGCTCCAGCGGCTCCACCACATACTTGCCGTAAGTCACGTCGCCGGGAGCTTCGATACACTCGATCTGGGGCTTTTCGATTTCGATCATGCAGTTACCCTCCTTCATCTTCTCATTGCGGCAAAGCCCAAAGGCAGGCCGCGTTCGGTTCCTGTCATCTTCGAGGGTGTCCTCCGATTACTTGGAGTACAGCTCGACGATGAGGTGTTCCTCAATGGGAAGATCGATGTCCTCGCGGGCGGGCATCCGCACCACAGTGCCCTTCAGCGTATTCTTCTCGCGCTCCAGCCACGAAGGCAGCAGGAACATCACGGCGTTCTCGCCCACCAGACGCTTAAACGCCACGGAGGAGCGGCTGGATTCCGCAACCTCAATCACGTCTCCCGCCTTGACCAGATAAGAAGGAATGTTGACCTTCTTGCCGTTGACAATGAAGTGCCCGTGGTTCACCAGCTGACGGGCCTCGCGGCGAGTCATTGCAAAGCCCATGCGGTACACCACGTTGTCCAGCCGACGCTCCACCAGAACCAGCAGATTGTCGCCGGTCTTGCCCGGGGTGGCCACGGCCTTTTCATAGTAGTTGTGGAACTGCTTTTCGAGAATCCCGTAAATAAACTTGACTTTCTGCTTCTCATTCAACTGAGTCGCATACTCGCTCTTCTTCTTTCTAATGTGGCTGCCGGGATTACGCCTGGTCTCCTTCTTGGCGTAACCCATCACGGCAGGAGAAATGCCCAAAGTCTTGCAGCGTTTGGCAATGGGCTGCATATTCTTAGCCATAAAGCTTTACCTCCTTCAAATCAGACACGGCGACGCTTCGGGGGACGGCAGCCGTTGTGAGGAATGGGGGTGACGTCCTTAATCATCGTCACTTCCAGACCCACGGCCTGCAACGCCCGGATCGCGGCCTCACGGCCCTGACCGGGTCCCTTCACGAAAACCTCGACGGTCTTCAGTCCGTGCTCCATGGCGGCGCGAGCGGCAGTCTCCGCTGCGGTCTGCGCCGCAAAGGGCGTGGACTTCTTGCTGCCCCGGAAGCCGAGGCCGCCGGAGGAAGCCCAGGAGAGCGCATTGCCCTGGGAGTCGGTAACAGTCACCATGGTGTTGTTGAAGGAAGAGCGGATATGGACCTGTCCACGCTCGATGTGCTTTTTCTCACGGCGGCGGCGGACGACTTTCTTTCCACCGGAACTTGCTGTCTTAGCCATTTCGTTCTCCCTCCTTACTTCTTCTTGTTCGCAATGGTCTTCTTGGGACCTTTGCGGGTGCGAGCATTGGTCTTGCTGCGCTGTCCGCGGACAGGCAGGCCTCTGCGGTGACGCAGGCCGCGATAGCAGCCAATCTCCGTCAGGCGCTTGATGTCCAGCGCGGTCTGGCGACGCAGGTCGCCTTCCACGGAATAAGCCTCAATGGCGTCGCGGAGCTGCTGCTCCTCGGCGTCCGTCAGATCCTTCACGCGGGTATCGGGGTTGATGCCCGTCTGCGCCAGGATGTCCTTGGCGCTCTTTCTGCCGATTCCGTAGATATAAGTCAGTCCGATTTCGATCCGCTTATCCTTCGGCAGGTCAATGCCGGCGATACGTGCCATACTCTTAAAGCACCTCCATTTTTAATTAGCCCTGTCTCTGCTTGTGCTTGGGGTTCTCGCAAATAACCATGACACGGCCTTTGCGGCGAATGACCTTACACTTTTCGCACATGGGCTTCACGGACGGTCTTACCTTCATGTCTAACCATTCCTTTCAGCTTTTGTTCCCAGCCGCCCAAAGCGGCGTAGGCAGTGTGTTCGTTACTTTGTACGCCAGGTGATCCGGCCCCGAGTCAGGTCATATGGTGACATTTCCACCGTGACCTTGTCGCCAGGCAGGATCCTGATGAAATTCATTCTGAGTTTCCCGGAGATGTGCGCTAGAATTGTATGTCCATTGCCGATGTCCACCTTAAACGTGGTGTTGGGCATGGATTCAACCACAACGCCCTCTACTTCGATCATATCGGATTTTGCCAAGCCTTATCCCTCCTGGTCCGGATGAACCTCCCCGCGGTATTCCGCGAGGGCTCTGCGAAGCTCGCTGTTCGTGACTTTTTCTTCGCCTTTAATTTTTGTGGAAAGGCGGGTGTCGTCAGCGGCGACAAACAGCACATGTCTGCGCTTTTTGCGCTTGGGCGACTCTACCCTCCGTGATTTTCCATCCGCCAGCAGCAGATACTCCCCTTCCACGCTCATCACGCAGAAAAGCTTTCCCCGGTCTCTGCCGGCGCTGGACAGAACAATATTCGACTTTGCGATCTCCATAAGCACTCTCTCAAATTGCGGGAGCCGTCAAAATTTCCGGCTCTCCGTCGGTAATCAGGATCGTGTTCTCATAGTGGGCGGCGTTTTTCCCATCCGCAGTGCGGACAGTCCAGCCATCGCTCATCTGATAAATGGAGGCAGACCCGGCGTTGACCATGGGTTCAACCGCAATTGTCATACCCTTAAGGAGCCTGGGGCCCCGGCCGGGATGGCCATAGTTCGGAATCTCCGGGGACTCGTGCATATCCGCGCCGACCCCGTGGCCGACAAATTCCCGCACGATTCCATATCCGTGAGCTTCCGCATAGGCCTGCACCGCTGCGGAGATGTCTCCGGTGCGGCTGCCTGAACGCGCCTGCTTGATTCCTTCGAAAAAGCTCTGTCTGGTCACATCGATCAGATCCTGAGCTTCGGCCGAAATGGTCCCGCAGGCAAAGGTTGCCGCGCAGTCGCCGTGAAATCCGCCGATATACGCGCCTACATCCACGCTGACAATGTCACCCTCCAGCAGCACCCGTTTTCCGGGGATGCCGTGAATAATCTCGTCGTTAACGCTGATGCAGACGGAGGCCGGATAGCCCTGATAGTGCAGGAAGGACGGCACCGCGTGATTCTTTCGGATAAATCGCTCCACTTCGTCGTTGATCTCCTGGGTTGTAACGCCGGGCTTTACCATTTCCCCTGCCAAGGCACGGGCAGCCGCGGTAAGTTTTCCCGCTCGGCGCATCAAGTCGATCTCCTCCGGGGATTTGAGAATAATCATTTCATCCTCATTTCCCCAACGCGTGGAGGATTGCCTGAGAGGTTCCAGCCACGGTGGGCTGGTTCTCCACATATTCCAGAACGCCCCGGGACCTATAAAAGTCCTTCAGCGGCTCTGTCTCCTTGTGATAGACCACGAGGCGCTGTTCCACAACCTCGGGATCGTCGTCGTGCCGACGGCTCAATTTTCCGCCGCACTTGTCGCAGATTCCCTCCTGCTTGGGGGGAACTGCCACCACGTGAAAGCTGGCGCTGCACTGCTCGCACACCCGCCGGCCCGCCATGCGCTTCTCAATCTCCTCATCAGAGATTTCGATGGAAATTACGTGGTCAAAGTAAATACCGGCCTTCTCCAGCGCCTCGGCCTGAGCGATGGTGCGAGGCACCCCGTCCAGAATGTATCCGTTTGCGCAGTCCGGCTCCGCCAGCCGGTCCGAGATGACGCCGATGATGACCTCATCAGGGACCAGCTTGCCCGCGTCCATAAAGGATTTCGCCTTCAGGCCGGTGGGTGTGCCGTTTTTGACGGCCACGCGGAGGATGCTTCCGGTTGAAATCGTGGGAATGGAAAATTCCTTGCACAGAATTTCAGCCTGTGTCCCTTTTCCGGCGCCAGGTGCGCCCAACAGGATCAGTTTCATTCCATTTCGCCTCTTTCTTATTCCAGGAAGCCCTTATATTGGCGCATCAGCATCTGAGACTCCAGCGCGCGCACCGTTTCCAGCGCCACGCCCACGATAATGATGACCGAGGTTCCGCCAATGCCCAAGGAGGAGTGTTTAATCACCATACCCGCCAGCAAGGGAACCATGGCCACGATGCCCAGATAAATTGCGCCAAAGAGCGTCACCTTGTTCAAAACCTTCCGAATGAAGTCCACCGTGGGCTTGCCCGGACGGAAGCCGGGGATAAAGCCGCCCTGCTTTTTCAGGTTGTTGGCAATCTCCACGGGATTGAACTGAATGGTGGAGTAGAAATAGCTGAAACCGATAATCAGGATAAAATACACCACCATATAGAGGACGGACTTAGTATCAAGGAACTGAGAAAGCTTGTAGCTGAAGCTTCCCTCCTCGCCTACGCCGGTAAACGCCATGATGGTGGCCGGCAGGGAGGCGATAGACTGTGCGAAGATGATGGGCAGCACGCCCGACATGTTCACCTTCATGGGAAGGGTGGAGGTCTGGCCACCGTACATCTTCCGGCCCACCTGCCGCTTGGCATACTGCACGGGAATACGACGCTCAGCGCTGTTGATAAACACGATGAACACAATCAGGGCCAGAATACCCACCAGAATCAGAACCACGCTCCAAGGAGCGAGTGCCTGCTCCAGCATATACTTTGCGTTTGTCGCCGTGTAGCCTGCATCCAGAAGCGTTTGCTCGGTCAGCGCTCCGCTGCGGACGCCGGACCATGTGATCACGCCCTCGTACATCCCGGACACCATGCTGGGAACGCGAGAGAGAATGCCCGCGAACAGGATAATGGAGATGCCGTTGCCCACGCCGAATTCGGTGACCTGCTCGCCCATCCACATCACGAAGGAGGAACCAGCGATGAAGGACACAATAATGACCAGTGCGGGCCAGATGCCTGCGTCGGTAAGGATGTCGTAGCGCTTCATAATCATATAGTAGCCGAACGCCTGCAAAATTGCAATGGCCACGGTGGCATACCGGGTGATAGACTGAATCTTCTTCCGGCCTTCCTCGCCGCCATCCTTGGCCAGCCGCTCCAGAGCGGGGATGGCCACAGTGAGCAACTGAATGATAATGGAACTGTTGATATAGGGCTGGATGCTCAGTGCGAAGACAGTTGCCTGCGCAAATGCCCCGCCGCTCATCACGTTATACAGCCCCAAAATGGTGGTGGTCTGGCTGTTCAGATAGCTGGACAGCGTGGCCGTATCCACATAGGGAACGGTGATGGCGTTACCGATGCGGAAAATGAGCAAAATCAGCAAAGTGAAAATGATCTTCTTCCGCAGCTCGGGAATATCCCACGCTTTGCGAATCGTAGCGATCACGTTACTTCACCTCGGCCTTTCCGCCAGCTGCCTCGATTGCCTCCTTGGCAGACGCGGAGAAGGCAGAGGCCTGCACCGTCACTTTTTTCGTGACCTTGCCGTTGCCCAGCACCTTGAATCCATAGGTGCACTTGGAGAGAACCCCCTTATTCAGCAGCGCCTGGTCCGTAACGGTCTCGCCGTCTTCAAACACGTTCAGCGCGCTGAGGTTGACAATCTCCAGAGGCTTTGCGAAGATGTTGTTGAATCCGCGCTTGGGAACGCGGCGCGCCAGAGGCATCTGGCCGCCTTCGAAGCCCACGCGGACCTTGCCGCCGCTACGGGCCTTTTGGCCCTTGTGGCCGCGGCCGCCGGTCTTGCCGTTACCGCTGCCGGCGCCCCGGCCCTTGCGGTAGGGCTGCTTGACGGAGCCTTCGGCGGGAGACAGTTCGTTGAGTTTCATGTTTCCGTGCCTCCTTATTTCACTTCGGCGACCTGCAGCAGATAGCCGATCTTGGCGATCTTGCCGCGGGTCTGGTCGTTGTCGGGCTGCACGGTGATGTCACCAATTTTGCGCAGACCCATAGAATGGGCGGTCTGAATCTGCTTTTCCAGACGACCGTTTAGGCTCTTGACGAGCTTAATATTCAAGTTTGCCATAATAAGCCCCTCCTTAACCCACAATCTCGCTGACGCTCTTGCCCCGGATACGAGCCACTTCTTCCGGCCCGCGCATGGACCGCAGTCCTTCGAAGGCGGCAGCGACCACGTTGTTGGCATTGTTAGAGCGCAGGCACTTGGTACGAATATCCTTAATTCCGGCAGCTTCCACCACAGCGCGAACCGCGCCGCCGGCAATCACGCCGGTACCAGGGGCGGCGGGCTTCATCAGCACGCGTCCGGCGCCGGAGGCGCCGATCACCTCGTGGGGAATGGTGGACCCGGCCAGGGTCACGGTAATCATGTTCTTCTTCGCAGACTCCAGGCCCTTGCGGATGGCCTCAGGAACCTCGGCGGCCTTACCCAAGCCATAGCCGACCTTTCCCTTCTGGTCGCCCACCACCACCAAGGCGGAGAACTTCATCACGCGGCCGCCCTTAACGGTTTTAGAAACTCGGTTGAGGGCAACAACCTTCTCTGCGTATTCGCTGGGCTCTCTTTCAAATCTAGGCATGTTGTTTACCTCCTCCGATCAAAACTTCAGGCCGCCCTCGCGGGCGCCTTCGGCCAGTGCCTGCACACGGCCATGGTACAGATAACCGCCGCGGTCGAAAACCACGTTCTCGATCCCCTTTGCCTTGGCCCGCTCTGCAATGAGCTTGCCCACGACAGAGGCGGCGGCGGCGTTGCCGCCGTAACCGGCGATCTCTTTATCAAGAGAAGACGCGGCTGCCAAGGTCTCGCCCTTTACATCGTCGATAATCTGGGCGTAAATATTAGACTCGCTGCGGAAGACATTCAAGCGAGGGGTAGCGGCGGTGCCGGAGATTTTGGCACGCACCCTCTTGTGACGCTTTAGGCGCTGAGCATTTGTATTCGGCTTCTTAATCATATCGGCACACCTCCTTACTTCTTGGCGCCGGTCTTACCAACCTTGCGGCGGATGACCTCGTCAGAATACTTGATACCCTTGCCCTTATAAGGCTCGGGAGGACGCTTCTCGCGGATTTCGGCGGCAAACTGGCCCACAGCCTGCTTGTCGCAGCCGCGCACGATGATTTTATTGGGAGCGGGGACCTCAATGGTGATGCCCTCGATCTCGGAAACGATCACCTGATGGGAGAAACCCAGGTTCATCACCAGGTTCTTGCCCTCCTTGGCCACACGGTAGCCCACGCCATTGACGTCCAGCTCTTTGGTGAACTCATTGGCGACGCCTTCCACCATGTTGTGGAGCAGGGAGCGGGTCAGGCCGTGCAGGGCCTTGTGCTGCTTATCCTCGGAGGGACGGTCCACGGTGATCGTGTTGCCGTCCTGCTTGATGATCATTTCGGGGCGCAGGGCCCGGGCAAGTTCGCCCTTGGGACCCTTGACGGTGACCACATTACCCTCTGCCACGTTGACGGTGACGTCGGCGGGGACGGTAATGGGCATTCTGCCGATTCTTGACATGATTCAGTACCCTCCTTACCAGACGAACGCCAGGACTTCGCCGCCGACATGCCCCTCGCGGGCCTTCTTGTCGGTCATGATGCCCTTTGACGTGGAAATGATCGCGATACCCAGGCCGCGAAGCACGCGGGGCAGCTCATCGGCGCCCACATAGACGCGCAGGCCGGGCTTGCTGACACGGCGAAGACCTGTAACGACCTTCTCCTTGCCGGCGTTGTACTTCAAGGTGATATGAAGCACGCCCTGAAGGCCGTCCTCCACCATCTGGAAGTTCTTGATATAACCCTCGTCCAGTAGAATCTGAGCAATGCTCTTCTTCATATTGGAGGCGGGGACATCAACGGTGTCGTGCTTTGCGCTGTTGGCGTTGCGGATGCGGGTGAGCATATCCGCAACTGGATCTGTGATATGCATGGATAAATCCTCCTGTTTTTAGAGTTACGGTTTCGAAAAACCGTTCAGGCAGCGAGGTATCACTATGAATGGAGCAGTCCGCTCGCACGTGGTGCCCGATTCACAGTGACCTTTCGCCATCCTTTCACCAGGGCTTTCGCCCCAAGCTACAAAAGTAAAATCGGCGGGTCTTAGAAAGACGCCTTCCGAACGCCGGGAATCTCACCCTTGTAGGCCAGCTCACGGAAGCAGATACGGCAAACGCCGTAGTCCCGGAGGTAAGCATGGGGGCGGCCGCAGAGCTTGCAGCGGTTGTACTTCCGGGAAGAGAACTTCGCGGGAGCCTGCTGCTTCAAAATCATAGACTTCTTAGCCATTCTTCTCTTCCTTCCTTACTTGGCGAAGGGCGCGCCGACCTGCTCCAGCAGGGCGCGGGCTTCTTCGTCGGTTTTTGCGGTGGTGCAGATAACCACATCCATGCCGCGGATCTTGTCGATCTTATCGTACTCCACTTCCGGGAAAATCAACTGCTCCCGAATGCCCAGAGCGTAGTTGCCCCGGCCGTCAAAGGAGTTGGGATTGATGCCCTGAAAATCGCGGACGCGGGGCAGAGCCACGTTGAACAGCCGGTCCAGAAATTCCCACATCTTCGCGCCGCGGAGAGTGACCTTCGCGCCGATGGGCATTTCCTCGCGGAGCTTGAAGTTCGCAATGGACTTACGCGCCTTGGTGATAATGGGCTTCTGTCCGGTAATCTGGGCCAGATCGCCCACCACGTTCTCAAGAACCTTGGCGTTTTCCCGAGCCTCGCCGCAGCCCACGTTCACGACAACCTTGTCGATCCGGGGAATCTGCATGACGCTCTCGTATTCAAACTGCTTCATGAGCGCGGGAGCGACTTCGGCGCCGTATTTTTCCTTCAGTCTTGCCATGTTCGTCTACTCCCCTTTCTCACAGCGCAGCGCCGCAGTGCTTGCACACGCGGACGCTCTTGCCGTTTTCAATCTTGTGGGCAACGCGGGTGCCCTTGCTGCACTTGGGGCAAATCACCTGTACCTTGCAGGAGGCGATTGCCGCCTCGCGCTTGACAATGCCGCCAGTCTCGCCCTGCTTGCGGGGCTTCACGTGGCAGGTCACAATGTTGATGCCCTCCACCACGACCCGGCTGGTCTTGGGCACGCTGCCCAGAACCTTGCCCTGCTTGCCCCGGTCCTTGCCGGAGAGAACGACCACGGTGTCGCCCTTTTTGATATTCATAGACATATCAGGCGTCCTCCTCAAATCACTTCGGGAGCCAGGGACAGGATCTTCATGTAATCCTTGTCGCGCAGCTCGCGTGCAACCGGCCCAAAGATACGGGTCCCTCTGGGGTTCTGGTCGTCCTTGATGAGGACGGCGGCGTTATCGTCGAAGCGGACATAGGTACCGTCGTTACGGCGGACGCCCTTGGCGCTGCGAACGATGACGGCCTTTACCACCTCGCCCTTTTTCACGGTGCCACCCGGCTGGGCCTTGCGGACAGACGCCACAATAACGTCGCCGATATTGCCAAACTTGCGGGTGGAGCCGCCCAGAACGCGGATGCACTTGATCTCTTTGGCGCCGGTATTATCGGCAACCTTCAAATAGCTTTCCTGTTGGATCATAACTCGGCACCTCCTTACTTCGCTTTTTCAATAATCTCGACCACGCGCCACCGCTTGTCCTTGCTCAGGGGGCGGGTCTCCATAACCTTAACCTTGTCGCCGATGCCGCATGCGTTTTCCTCGTCGTGGGCCTTCAGCTTGTAGGTGCGGCCGACAATTTTCTTGTACAGGGGATGGGCCACGCGGTCCTCGATAGCCACGACCACGGTTTTGTCCATCTTGTCGGACACAACCTTGCCGATTCTGGTCTTCCGGGAGGAAGTTCTCACCATTTCACTCATGTTCACTTACCTCCTTACTGCTTTCCGGAAGCCTGAAGCTCCCTCAACACGGTTTTGACTCTGGCAATGTCGTGCTTGGTTTCCCGAATCTTCAGGGGATTGTCAAGCTGGTTGGTGGCGTGCTGCATACGCAGGAAAAACAGATCCTTCTTCAGGCCGGTCAGCTTTTCGTTAAGCTGCTCGGCATTCATCTTGCGAACTTCACTTGCCTTCATCTTACTCACCTGCTTCCTGAGCCTCCGAAGCAGCCTCGCGGATAACCAGCTTCGTCTTGATGGGCAGCTTGTGGCTGGCCAGACGCAGGGCCTCGCGGGCAGTTTCTTCGGGAACGCCGGCAATCTCAAACATGATACGGCCGGGCTTCACAACTGCAACCCAAAACTCGGGGGAACCTTTACCGGAACCCATGCGGGTGTCGGCGGGCTTCTTGGTGACGGGCTTGTCGGGGAAAATCTTGATCCAGACCTGACCGCCGCGCTTGGTGTAGCGGGTCATGGCGATACGGGCCGCCTCAATCTGGTTGCTGGTGATCCAGCCGGGCTCCATGGCCTGGAGGCCGAACTGACCGTAGGTAATCGTGTTTCCGCGGTATGCCTTGCCGGTCATACGGCCACGGTGCACACGACGGTATTTTACTCTCTTGGGCAGAAGCATTATTCAGCTCCTCCTTCCTTCTTGGGTTCAGCGGGGGCTACGGGAGCAGCCGCCGGACGAGGGGTGTTGGTGTTGGGGCGGTTGAATCCGCCCTGAGGGGCGCGGTTGAAGCCACCCTGTCCGCCTGCGGGGCCACGGTTGAAGCCGCCCTGTCCGCCTGCAGGACCACGGTTAAAGCCACCCTGTCCGCCTGCAGGGCCACGGTTGAAGCCGCCCTGTCCGCCTGCGGGACTACGGTTAAAGCCGCCACCCTGTCCGCCTGCGGGGCCACGGTTGAAGCCGCCGCCCTGTCCGCCTGCGGGACCACGGTTGAAGCCGCCGCCCTGTCCGCCGGGACCACGATTGAAGCCGCCGGGCCGACGGTCGCCGCCACGGAAGTCGCCATCACGGCGAGGCCGACGCTCACGACGCTCCTGATAGGGCTTCGTGGTATCCATGGTGCGGGGAGTGGTACGCAGGGTCTGAGAAAGAACCTCTCCCTTATACACCCAAACCTTCACGCCGATGCGGCCGAAGGTGGTGGCAGCCTCCGCGAAGCCATAATCAATGTCAGCGCGGATGGTCTGCAGGGGAATGGTGCCCTCGTGA